>JBKPRZ010000526.1:0-8143 GCA_046734815.1 Myxococcota bacterium
GTGCCGCCGGTCCCCGGGCCGCCGCCGCTGCCGGCCAGCCCGCCGTCCGCTCCGGCGCCGCCCATCCCACCGCCGCCGTTGCCACCCAGGTTGAAGCCGCCGGTGCCGCCGGTCGCGATCCCCGTGCCGCCCTGGCCGACCGGGCCGGGAGGCGCCTGCCGCACCTCGAGACTGCGCACCTCGCACGAGCCCAGAAACGCCAGTGTGGCTGCGAGGGCCACCGCTCTCATCGCTGACCTCGGCCGCCGCGCCGGCGCGCGCGGCGGTAGCCCAGGGCCACCAGGCCCAGCAGCAGCCAGGGCGCCGACTGACCGGCGGGGGGGCCGCTCAGCCGGCACGAGCAGCCGCCGCCGGACGCGGCGAAGCTCTTCACGCTGCCCGGGATGCTGGGGTCGAAGACGCACTGGGCGCCCCCGCTGGGTGACACGTGGCAGGTGTCGCCGTAGGGGCAGTGGGTGACCTGGCACGGGTCCACCGCGCAGGCGCCGGTCTGCTTGAGGCAGACCATCCCGATCATGCAGTCCACCCCCGCGCACCCGGAGGTCTTGCAGGCGCCGTCGGTCGGGTCGCAGTAGTCGGTGCCGTTGCAGGTGACGTTCGCGCAGCGGTCGACCACGCAGGCGCCGTCCTGGCAGCGCTGGCCGCCGGGGCAGCTGGTGGGGCAGGCCTTCACGCAGGCTCCGTCGCGGCAGTAGCTGCCCGCCGCGCAGGCGACCTTGTAGCAGGGATCGGGCTCGCAGTCGTGGACGCGGCAGATCTCCCCTTCCTTGCAGTTGTTCCGGGTGTGGCAGTCGTGGCAGAGGCCCGCCTCGCAGGTGGTGCCGCTGGGGCAGGTCACGCCCGCGCAGGGCTCGGCGCAGACGCCCTCGGCGTTGCAGATCTGGCCGGCGGCGCAGGGGTGGTCGGCGCAGGCCTTGCGCACGCAGTAGCCGTCGCGGCAGACCCGGTCGGTGGCGCAACGCTGGGTCTCCTCGGCCTTGCAGGCGGGCAGGCACTCGCCGTTCATGCAGGTGGCGCCGGCCGCGCAGGGGGCCCCGCCGTCGATGATGCCATCGCAGTCGTTGTCCTTGCCGTCGCAGATCTCGGGCTGCGGCCCGATCCCGCCCTGGCACTCCCAGCCGCGCATGCCGACGCAGACGCGCTTCCCCGGCCGGCACTCGCCCATCAGGGGACCGGGCGGCACGCCGGCAGGGCGGCACTCGTCGCCGGTGCCGGGCAGGTTCTCGTCGACGCTGCCGTTGCAGTTGTTGTCCAGACCGTCGCACACCTCGGGCTGCGGGCCGACCGCGGTGCAGACCAGCATGCCGCCCACGCAGCGGGTGGTCCCCTGCCGGCACTCGCCCACCGGGCTGCCGCACATCACGCCCACGCCGGGCAGGGGATCCTCGTCCACGTATCCGTCACAGTCGTTGTCCTGCCCGTCGCACACCTCGTCGCCCGGCGTGGTAGCGCCCGCGTCGCAGATGGTGCCGGTGCCGACCGAGTTGCAGATCTTCTTGCCCGTCTTGCGGCAAGCCCCGCTGACCCCGTTGTCGCAGGCGGCTCCGACGTCGAAGCCCTCGTCGGTCATGCCGTCGCAATCGTTGTCCTTGCCGTCGCAGATCTCCGCCGAGGGCGTGACCGGGTCGTAGCAGGCCGGAGCGCCGGTGTTGGCGTCGCACGCCGAACGCCCGGTCTTGCATTCGCCCACGCAGGTCCAGACCCCGCCCGACTGGGTGCAGCCGGTGACGCCCATCGGGTAGCAGGCGTCGCCGGGACCGGGGTCGTTCTCGTCGACCAGGCCATCGCAGTTGTTGTCGCGCTTGTCGCAGGGAACCTCGGCCAGCGGGGTGATCGCGCCCGAGCAGGCGCTCTGGTCCCAGCTGCCCATCACGCAGGCCTGCAGGCCGGGCTGACACTGGCCCTTGCAGTCGTAGCCGCCGCTGCCGGCGTTGTAGGTGCAGCCCAGAAAGCCCATCGGGTAGCAGACCCGCGAGGCCACGTCGTCGACGATGCCGTTGCAGTTGTCGTCCAGGCCGTTGCAGTCCTCGGCCCGCGGCCCGGTGGCCCCTTCGCACACCGTGCTGGCGCCGCCCATGCCGTCCGAGACGCAGCGGCTGGTGCCCGGCCGGCAGATGCCGATGTTCACCCCGCAGGTCCCCGCCGGCACGTCATCGACAACGTTGTTGCAGTCGTCGTCCCTGCCGTTGCAGACCTCCGGCGTGCAGGCGCAGGACAGGCCCTCGTCCACCTGGCCGTCGCAATCGTCGTCGGCGCAGTCCTCCGGCGTGGGGGCGTTGCAGGCGCCGGGCGCGACGCCACATTGCTCCATGACCGGAGTGCCGGGTTGCAGCGGGGTGGCCGGGCAGGTGCTGGCGGGCGTGGAGGAGCAGACGGTGCCGTCGCCGCCGGAGTTGCATGCGTAGACGCCCGCGCGCTTGCAACGACCGACGCCGACCGTGCAGGCGAGGCCCTTGTCGGGGAAGGCGGCGGCTTCGTCGTCGCAGCTTCCATCGCAGTCGCAGACCGAGCGGGGGAGGGAGGAGGCGACGATCTGGGCGAGGGCGGCGGTCAGCTCGGAACGGTTGGTGGCGGCGATGGCGGTCGTCGTCCCGCCCGCGGCGGCGATGGCGTTCAGCTTGGTGAGCTGCGCGCTGGAGACCCCGAAGCCGATCACGTACACGTTCACGGCGCTGGTGCCCTGAGGGCTGTTGTTGAGCTCGCAGCGGCCGTCGGTGTCGTCCCAGGTTCCGCCGTTGGTGCACACGTGGTGCAACGAGGTAGCGGCTGCGGGAGGGTCGCCGTTGCAGGACTCGTCGCCGTCGGTGAGGAGGATGACGTTGTACTGACGGCAGGACGAACGCGAGTCGGAGAACATGTGGCCAGCCAGCAGGGGACCCGAGTTCGGTCCGGTGACGCTCGAGCTGGTGGTGAGCCACTCGCGCATCGAATCCAGCGAGCTGGCCAGCGGTGTTCCCGTGTCCGCGTGCAGCTCGGGGTCCGGATTGGCGCTGGCGAAAGGCGGCGTGCCTTCCGTGCCGTTCATCCACTTCGACATCTCGGAGTAGTTGCTGGCACCGGCGCCGGGAAAGGGAACCAGCACCTCGCCGGCCTTGCAGCCCGGGTACGCGCAAGAGCCGCTGTGACAGGCGGTCGAGCGGTAGGTCATGTGGTTGTCGAACGGTGTCTTGCAGCGCGTGCAGTTGCTCGTGCAGGTGTAGTGGCCGGCGGTGTAAAGACACGCGCCCCCGGTGCAGGTCAGGCCCGAGTAGGGCATGTTCGTGGACGGATCCTTGGGGCAGTCGTTGACGGTGGTGCAGGCCTGACCGAGGTCCACACCCTTGAACCGGGCCAGCGCGAACTCCGCCGACCCGAACGCGGCGATGGTGTCGGCGATCGCCCCCTTGGCCTGATACAGGCGGCTGTCGTCGTACGCGTAGCCCCCGGTCGCGCCGTTGTTGTCCAGGTCGCAACCCTCGTGTCCGACGGAGCCGTCACCGTGGGTGGCGCTGCTACTCGGGTTCTGGACCATCGACGACGAGGTATCGAGGATGAGCACGAAGCGCGGCTTGACCGCCTGCGCGCGCACCACGCAGGGAATCGCCACCACCAGCGCCACAGGAAACAGAGCGACGAGCCGACGCTTCATACCAAGCTTGCCCTCCCGCGAGAGCCCCGGGACAGGGCTCCGCCCCGTTGCGGATCTCAGCCCTTCGCCCATCGTCGGACGACGACGGAAACCTGAGGCTTTCAGGGCGCTCAGGTGGCTTCCATCTTCTGCCGAACACGACTCATGGGGGATCCCTGACGGAGGGTCCATGCAAGCCGAAACACTGAGCGCCTGGCTCAACGATTTCTCGGACCTTCACGTCCGCGCCAAGCAGGGGACCCTGTCGCACGAGCAGCGGAGCGAATACCAGCGCGCCCGTGAGGAGCTGGCCGAAGCGCTGGTGCTCTCGCAGAAGACACCCGCCTACCCCGAGCAGGAGCAGCGCCGCAGCCTGCGCATCGCCCAGGCGTTGCCCATCGAGCTGGAGACGGCGCGCGGCCGCACCATGTCGCTGACCCTGGACCTCAGCTCGGGGGGCTTTTCCACCTTGCTGTCGGAGGCGCCCCAGCTCGGCGCCACGGTCGTGTTCAAGCTGCGGCTGGGCCGGGGCCTGGCCCCGGTCAGCGGCAAGGCCCGGGTAGCGAACACGGTCCCCCAGAACGGCAGCGTGCGGGTGGGCTTCTGCTTCGACGAAGTGCCGGCCGAGGACCGCCAGCGCGTCGACTTCGTGGTGGTCGACGCGGTCCTCAAGCAGTTCGGCCGCTGAACCGGCGCGCGTCGGCGCCCGAAGCGGAGTAAGGTCGCCGCCCATATGTCGCACTCCGCCCCGGCCGCCGTGCTGTTCGACCTCGACGGCACCCTGGTCCACTCCGAGCCGATCAACGTCGAATCCGTCGTCCTGGCGATCCGCCGCTGGGGCCGCGAGCTGGACGCCGACGAGCGCCACTTCGTGGTCGGGCACTCCTGGAACGAGATCCACCAGCGCATCGCCCGCCGCCACCAGCTGGACATCGACATGGACACCTTGATCGCCGCCGCGGTGGAGGAGAAGCGCGCCCTGCTGGCCGCCGGTGGCCTGCCGGTGCTGCCCGGCGCGGTCGAGGCGGTCCGCCGGCTGGGCAGCCGGTCGCCCCTGGCCGTGGTATCGGGCGCCAGCCGGGTCGAGGTGGCCGAGGCCATCGACCAGCTGGGTCTGCGCCCGGCGTTCGCCTTCCTGCTGGCCGCCGAGGACTACCAGAAGGGCAAGCCGGACCCCGAGCCTTACCGCTCGGCCATCGAGCGCCTGGGCGTGCGGGCGGACCGGTGCGTGGTGATCGAGGACGCCACGCCCGGGATCCTCTCGGGCAAGGGGGCGGGGGCCCGCGTGGTGGCGGTGCGGGCCGGGAACTTCTCCGGCTACGACCTGTCGGCAGCCGATGCGGTGGTCGATACCCTGGATGGGGTCACCCACGACCTCCTGGCGGGTTTGGTCGCTTTTTCGCGCTAAGATCTCCCGGTGTTCGACCACCTGCCGCCGGAAGTCACGCTCTACGAGGTAGGGCCCCGGGACGGTCTGCAGAACGAATCGCGGATGATCCCGACCGCCGACAAGATCGCGCTGATCGACGCCCTGTCCGAGACCGGCCTGCGCGCGATCGAGGTGACCAGCTTCGTCAACCCCAAGTGGATCCCGCAGCTGGCCGATGCGGTAGAGGTCGCCTCCCGCATCAAGCGCAAGCCGGGCGTCGTCTACTCGGCGCTGGTACCGAACCGCCAGGGGCTCGATTCCGCGCTCGAGGCCGGCATGCGCGAGATCGCCGTGTTCCTGTCGGCGTCCGAGACGCACAACAAGAAGAACGTCAACAAGACCATCGCCGCGACCCTGGACGCCTTCCGCGAGACCATCCCGCCCGCGCTCGAGAAGGGGCTGCGGGTGCGCGCCTACGTGTCGACCGTGTACGGGTGCCCGTACGAAGGGGCGGTGGATCCCAACAAGGCGCTGGAGCTGTGCCGGGCGCTGCGCGCGCTGGGCTGCTACCAGATCTCCCTGGGCGACACCATCGGGGTGGCCAACCCGCGGCAGGTGCGCGACGTGCTGTCGCGGGTGCTGGCCGAGACGCCGGCGGCCGACGTGGCGGTGCACTTCCATGACACCCGCGGCACCGCGCTGGCCAACATCCTGGTGGCGGTGGAGATGGGCATCACCACCGTGGACGCGGCGCTGGGCGGGCTGGGCGGCTGCCCCTACGCGCCCGGCGCCTCGGGCAACGTCGCCACCGAAGACGTGATCTACATGCTCGAGGGCATGGGGGTGCGCACCGGGGTGGACCTCGAGCGCCTGATCGACTGCGCCCGGCTGGCCTCGTCCTTTGTCGGGCACGAGATGCCCTCGAAGTATTACCGCGCGGCCATGGGCGCGCGGCAGCGGTCGGCCACCCGGGCCGGCGCGGGAGGGTGAACATGGCCGGAACCACGGTGCGGGTCGAGCGAGACGGGCCCGCCGCCATCTTGACCCTGGCGCGTCCCGAAGCTGCCAACGCGCTGTCGAAGGCGCTGGTGGCCGATCTGCGGGCGGCGCTGACCGATCTCCGCGGGTCGGCCGAGCCGTCGGCGGTCATCTTGACCGGGCAGGGCGAGAAGGCCTTCTGCGCGGGCGCCGACCTGCGCGAGCGGCGCACGTTCACTCTGAACGAGACCCGGGAGTTCCTGCGCGATCTCAACATCCTGGTGGACGAGATCGGCGCCTTTCCGCGGCCGGTGGTGGCCGCCCTCAACGGTGCGGCCTTCGGCGGCGGCCTCGAGCTGGCCCTGGCCTGCGACCTGCGCATCTGTGTGGAAGGTGCGCAGCTGGGCCTGCCCGAGACACGCCTGGGTATCATCCCGGGCGCGGGTGGCACCCAGCGGCTGTCGCGGCTGTGTGGGGTGGCGCTGGCCAAGGAGCTGATCCTCACCGGCCGGCGGCTGGATGCCGCCCGGGCGCTGGCCCTGGGGCTGGTGAGCGCGGTGGTGCCCGCCGCCCGGCTGCGCGAGGAGGCGCTGGCCTTCGCGCAGGACATCGCCCAGTGTGCGCCGCTGGCGGTGACGGAGGCCAAGCGGGCCATCGACGACGGCTTCGGGCGCCCGCTGCGCGAAGGACTGGCCATCGAACGCGCGGCCTACGAGGTGGTGCTGGAGAGCGACGACCGCAACGAGGGCCTGGCCGCCTTCGCGGAAAAGCGCCCGCCCCGCTGGAAGGGCCGGTGAGCGCGCTCCGGCCATGTAAAATGGCTGGTGATGAGCAAAGTCGACGACGTCCGCGCCCGAGCCGAGCAGATCCGGCAGGGGGGGGCCCCCAAGTACCACGCCGCCAACGCCACCGCCGGGAAGAAGTTCTGCCGCGAGCGCATCGCGCTCCTGTGCGACGAGGGCGGCCGCGACTTCGTCGAAGATGGTCTCTTCGCCAACGCCCTGGCCGGTGATCTTCCGGCCGATGGGGTGGTCACCGGCATCGGCAAGGTGCACGGGCGACCGGTGGCGATCATGGCCAACGACTCGACGGTGAAGGCCGGTTCCTGGGGCGCGCGCACGGTGGAGAAGATCGTGCGCATCCAGGAGGTGGCCGGCCGCCTGCGCATCCCGCTGTTCTATCTTGTCGACTCGGCGGGCGCGCGCATCACCGACCAGATCGACATGTTCCCGGGGCGGCGCCACGCCGGGCGCATCTTCCGCAACCAGGTCCGCCTCAGCGGCGCCATCCCGCAGATCTGCCTGCTGTTCGGCCCCTCGGCGGCCGGCGGCGCCTACATCCCTGCCTTCTGCGACGTCGTGTTCATGGTGGAGGGCAACGCCTCGATGTACCTGGGGTCGCCGCGCATGGCCGAGATGGTGATCGGCGAGAAGGTCACCCTGGAAGAGATGGGCGGCGCCCGCATGCACTGCGAGGTCTCGGGCTGCGGCGACTTCCTGATGAAAGACGAGGCCAGCTGCCTGGAGGCAGCTCGCGCCTACCTGACCTATCTGCCCCAGAACGCCTCCGAGCCCGCGCCCGCGGGTCCGCCCCGCCATCCCCCGGCGAGCGCCCGGCGGATCGACGAGATCCTGCCGCCCAAGGAGAACCAGGCCTTCGACATGTACGAGCTCCTGAACGCCGTCACCGACGAGGGCAGCTTCTTCGAGATCAAGAAGCTGTTCGCCCGCGAGATCATCACCGGCTTCGCGCGCGTCGCCGGCCGCACGGTGGGGATCGTGGCCAACCAGCCCAAGTGGAAGGGTGGGGTGCTGTTCGTCGACTCGGCCGACAAGGCGGCCCGGTTCGTGTGGCTGTGCGACGCCTTCAACGTCCCGTTGCTGTTCTTCGCGGACGTGCCCGGGTTCATGATCGGCAAGGCGGTCGAGCGGCAGGGGATCATCCGCCACGGGGCCAAGATGATCTCGGCAGTGGCGGACGCCACCGTGCCCAAGCTGTCGATCATCGTGCGCAAGGCCTACGGCGCCGGTCTGTACGCCATGTGTGGGCCGGCCTTCGACGCCGATGCCACCATCGCCCTGCCGCAGGCGATGATCGCGGTGATGGGGGCCGAGGCGGCGGTGAACGCCGTGTTCGCCAACAAGATCGCCGCCAAGCCGGAGCCCGAGCGCGAGGCCTACGTCGAGGAG
>JBKPRZ010000527.1:0-6595 GCA_046734815.1 Myxococcota bacterium
GGCTTCGTCGCGCGCGGCCGGCTGCAGGCGGAGGTGCCGGCCGAGGCGCGGCCGCTGGTCCTCACCACGCCGCAGGCCGAGGTGGTGAGCCAGGGCGGCAAGCTGTCGCTGGCTCTCGCCGTGGAGGGCGCGCGCACGCGCGTGGACGTGTACGAGGGACGCGCGGAGGTCGGCCGGGCCGGCGGCGGCAGCCCGGTGGCGGTGGCGGCGTCGCAATACGCGCTGGTGGGCGACTCGGACGACGGGCCCACCGTGCTGCCGCGCGGGCGGATCGCCCTGCTGGTCGGCGACGGCGCGCTGGTGCTGTCGGTCTCGGACGATCGGGTGAAAAAGCGGCTCGAGTCGCTGGGCTTCGAGGTGCACACCCAGCGCGCGGGGCCGCCGCGCGCCGAGGAGCTGCGCAGCGCCCGCCTGATCGTCATCTCGTCGACCGCGTCGGCGCGCGCGATGGGGGCCTATTACCGCGATCTGGCCACGCCGATCATCGTCTGGGAGCCGTATTCGTTCGACGACCTGGGCATGACCGGCGCGGTCTCGCGGGTGGACGAGGGCTGGGAGGACTCGACCGGCGAGGCGCTGATCAAGGATCCCGGCCACCCGCTGGCCGCGGGGCGCAGCGGCACCGTGACGCTGATCGAGAACCCGGCCGACCTGCGCATTCGCCTGCGACGCATGAGCTTCGGCGCGCCCGGGCCGCACGCCCAGGTGGTGGCGGTGTGGCCGGGAAACCCGTCGCGGGCGCTGGTGTTCGCCTACGAGCGAGGCGCGCCGATGCCCGGGCTGTCGGCCGCACCGGGCCGGCGGGTCGGGATGTTCATGCACGACTTCACCGCCAAGGTGATGACTGACGCCGCGTGGGCGTTGTTCGACGCGGCGGTCAAGTGGTGCCTCCGGGACGATGTGTACCTGCGGCCCTGAGAAAAAGGGCATGGACATAGTCCCCCGTTCCGGGCTTTGCTGATCCCGCGCCGGGCCGGGTTGCTCTGATCGGGGGGGTCCCACAGGGCGTCGGCCGCGCTTCCAGGGGTGAGCCATGACCGAAGCGAGGGTCTCGACTCGACTGCTGCTGTTGATTGCCACTGCGCTGGGCTGTTCGACCCGGCCGGTGAACACCACCGCCATCGGCGTGAGCGTCGACGGCGGCCCCGGGCTGACCACCGGCCGACCCGGCACGCCCGGGGTCGGCACGCCCACGCCCGAGCCGGTCAGCTGTCCCGTGGTCGCGCCCGAGAACCCGAAGGCGGCGGGCGAGGCCTGCCGCTGCGACATCGACTGCTCGACCGGCCGCTGCGCTGGTAACGTTTGCTGCTCGGGCGCCGCCTGTGTGGTCGGCGCCCGCGCGCTGGGCGCGCCCTGCGAGCTGGACGCGGACTGCGCCAGCCACTCGTGCGCCGACGGCGTCTGCTGCAACGTCGCCTGCACGGGGGCGTGCGTGGCCTGCAACCTGCCCGGCCGGGAGGGCGAATGCGCGCCGGTGCCCGCCGGCACCGAGGACGCGCACAACGTCTGTCGCCTGGACCCACCCGACACCTGCGGTCAGAGCGGGGTGTGCAACGGCCAGGGCGGCTGCGCCAAATACGCCGCCGGCACCATCTGCCGGCAGTCGTCGTGCATCGGGCGCGACCAGTTCGTGCCCGCCAGCCTGTGCGACGGCGAAGGCGCCTGCATCCAGGGCGTGGGCCTGTCCTGCCAGCCCTCGACCTGCTCGGCGGGCGTCTGCCTGTCCAGCTGCACCACCAACGAGCAGTGCATGGCCCCCGCCACCTGCGTGCAGGGCAGCTGCGGCCCCAAGGGGCTGGGCCAGGACTGCACGCGCGGCGACCAGTGCCAGTCGGGCGCCTGCGTGGACGGTGTCTGCTGCGAGAACGCCTGCACGGGCAAATGTATGTTCTGCGCCAGCCCCGATGCGCGCGGGCGCTGCCTGCCGGTCAAGGAGGGCACGCTCGATCAGCGTGCGGCCCGCGGCGAGACCGATCCAGCCCGCATCTGCGTCGACCAGGGGCCCTCGTCCTGCGGCAGCAACGGCCGCTGCGACGGCAAGGGCGGCTGCCAGCGTTACCGCAACGGCACCGTCTGCCGCGAGGCCAGCTGCGATGGCGGCGACAACGCCGAGACCCCGGCGGGCACCTGCAACAACGGCAGCTGCCGCACGCCGGACCCGCGCTCGTGTGCCCCCTTCCGCGGCTGCAGCGGCGACAGCTGCCGCACCAGCTGCGGCAGCGACAGCCAGTGCAGCGGGGGCAACATCTGCAATGCCGGCGACTGCGGCAAGCGCCCCGACGGTGCGGTCTGCGGCCGGGGCAGCGAATGCGCCAGCGGCTTCTGCGCGCAGGGGCGCTGCTGCAACAACGCCTGCGGAGGCACCTGCCGCTCGTGCGCCCTGCCCGGCCGCGAGGGGGCCTGCAGCGACGTGGGGCTGGGCGGGGCCGACCCCAGCGGCACCTGCAGCGACGACGCCTGCTCGAACGGGTGCGACGGCGCGGGCGGCTGCCGGCGCGAGCGGGCGGGCACCTCCTGCGGGGCCTCCACCTGCGCTGGCAACAGCGTGAGCAGCCGGGTGTGCAACGAGGGCGGCACCTGCGAGACCCGGGAGACGGCCTGCGCCGGGGGGCAGCTGTGCATGGGCGGCCGTTGCCAGGCCCCCGAGAAGGGCAACCCGGGCGATCCCTGCGTGGCCAACGGCGACTGCAAGTCGAACGCCTGCGTGGCCGGGCGCTGCTGCTCGGGCCCCTGCGCGGGCGAATGCCGTGCGTGCGGTGGGCCCTCGTTCACCTGCACCGACCGTCCGCCCTCGGCGGCGTGTGGCGACGGCGGCCGCTGCAGCGCCGGGATCTGCTGCCCCGCCAACCAGACCAGCTGCAACGGCCAGTGCCGCAACCTGCAGAACGACGCCGCCAACTGCGGCTCGTGCGGCAACCGCTGCCCGGCGGGGCGCACCTGCCAGATGAGCACCTGCCAGCTGGTCTGCCTGCCGCCGCTCACCCAGTGTGGCGACGCGTGTGTCGACACCAGCACCAACATCGCCCATTGCGGAGGCTGCAACCAGCGCTGCGCGATGGGCTCGGTCTGCGTGGGCAGCAGCTGCAGCTGCCCGCCGAATCGCCCGAAGTCCTGCGGCACCGCCTGCTGCCCGGCGAACAACAGCTGCAACGGCAACACCTGCGTGCCGCCCGCCGGTCCGCCGCCCCCGCCGCCGCCACCACCCCCGCCTCCGCCGCCGCCGCCAGGCCCGGTGTGCAACCCGGCGTGTGGACCCCAGCAGACGTGCACGCAGCAGGGATGCCGGTGCGGACCGGGCCAGCCGCCGCGCGAGTGCGGGACGTCGTGTTGCCCCATGAACAACACCTGCGACGGCAACACCTGCGTGCCGCCCGTCGGTCCGCCGCCCCCGCCGCCGCCACCACCCCCGCCGCCCCCGCCTCCTCCACCGCCGCCAGGCCCGGTATGCAACCCGGTGTGTGGACCACAGCAGATGTGCACGCAGCAGGGGTGCCGGTGCCGGGCGGGGCAGCCGCCGCGCGAGTGCGGGACGTCGTGCTGCCCGATGAACAACACCTGCAACGGCAACACCTGCGTGCCGCCCGTGGGGCCTCCGCCGCCCCCCCCACCGCCGCCTCCGCCACCACCTCCCCCGCCGCCACCGCCGGGAGGCATGTGCACGCCGCCCTGCGGCCCCGATCAGATGTGCACGCCCCAGAACGTCTGCCGCTGCCGCCCCGGCCGTAACATCTGCGGCTCCGCCTGCTGCCGCATGAACGAGGACTGCCAGGCCGGCGTCTGCCTCCCGCGCCTCGATCCGGTGCCGCCGACCCTCGACGGCCCCATCGTGCCCTAGCGCAGCCTTCGCAAAATGGGACGCCATCTGGCCGTCCTCGTCCTCGTCCTCGTCCTCGTCCTCGTCATCGTCCTCGACTCCCGATCCGATCGTTGGCTGACTGTGCTCAAGAGATCACCATCGAGGACGAGGACGGGATCCTGCGCCTACATCGCGCCCGCCTCCGCTACGCCTTGACATCGATATATAGATGTGTATAAATATGTCTGTACATCGCGAGGGTCGTCATGAAGATCGATGACACGGATTTCAATCGCATCGCCAAGGCGCTGGCGGACCCACAGCGGCGCGAGATCCTCGAGCGGACGGCGGCGGCATCCGCTGGCGAGATGTGCTGCTCGGAGATCCTGGCCGAATGTCCCGTCTCGCAGGCGACCATCTCACATCATCTCAAGGAGCTCGCGACGGCGGGCCTGCTCGAGCGCCGCAAGCGCGGACAGTTTGCTTATTTCCATTTTCGTCCGGAAATCATGAACGCTTACCTGGAAGAGCTCAGTCGGCGACTGCGCCTAGGCGCACGCACCGGGGAAATTCGTACAGTCAAGGAGGCCGTCAATGCTCACGCTGCTGCCCGTTCTCGCCCACGATCCTGACCTGCCGCTGGACGCCCGTCTGGCGCTGCACCTGGCGTACGCCGCGCCCGCGG
The DNA here is from genome assembly GCA_046734815.1 of Myxococcota bacterium. Taxonomy (GTDB): domain Bacteria; phylum Myxococcota_A; class Polyangia; order Fen-1088; family Fen-1088; genus CAVYGB01. Next base: position 4,482 of record JBKPRZ010000527.1, read on the forward strand.
GCGCAACACGCGACGCCGCCAAGCGCCGGGCCGCCGCCAGCCTGAACGGCCTCTACGGCCTCACCGGCCGCGAGATCGCCGAGCTGCTCGATCTTCCCGAGACCACCTTCGGCCACGCCTGATCCCGAGGGGCGGGCGCTGGCGCCCGGGCGACCCGCCTCCGCTTCAGCGTCCGATCGCGAAGATCTCGTCGTCGGGCAGCTTCATCACCTCGGCGCCGGCGTCGGTCAGCTTGTCGCGGGGCAGATCGAGGTAGCGCTTGACGAAGCCGGGCTTCAGCTGGAACGAGACGCTCTTGCCGGTCGACTTGCGGCGGAAGACGGTGCGGGTGTTCTCGCGGGCGGCCTCGCGCAGGGCCAGGTTCAGCTTGCCGGCGCTGGCGCCGGTGGCGGCCTGGGCGCCGTCGGCGATGCAGCTCCACTGCACCTCGGCGGGCGATTCGTGCCGCACCTCCAGGTCGAAGGACCCCGCCGTCAGCCCGAGCTCGCGCAGCGCCCGCTGCCCCATCCGGTAGCCGGCCACCGCGAACGGCCCGGCCGCCCCGTGGATCTCGCCCACCCGGGCCAGGCCGTCGGATCCGCCCGCGGCGGCACCGCCGCCGCCCAGCTCGACCACCTCCAGCCGGTTCACCGCGTGCACCGAACGCGAAGCGATCTGGTCGGTAAGCACCACCAGGCGTAACGGGCCGCGGTCGGGCGGCAGCGGCTTGTCGTCGATCTTCCAGGCCAGCAGCGCCCGGGTCTGCCCCAGGTGCGGCGTCAGCTCGGCCACCGTGAACACCGCCTGGAAGCCGTCGGGCGCCGAGGCGATCACCACCCGCCGCCAGCCACGGCTCTGGGGCGATCCGCCGTCGCCCATCCGGCCGGGGACCAGCCCCTGGCGCTCGAGCAGCTTGTCGAGCGGCACGCCCAGCACCGGGCGCTTGTCGCCGCCGACCGCCCAGGTCGCTTTCACCGGCTGCATCGCCTCCAGATCGCGCAGCTGCAGCGACGCCGGCTTGACCCCGGTGCCGCTGATGGACAGCGGCGCGTCCGCGGCGGCGGCGGGGCGCGCGAGCAGCCAGACCACAGTGACGAGAATCGACCGCTTCATGAGGCAGGCATCATAAACCGGGCTTTCCGCCCGGCGGTGCATGCAGCTTTCTCACGAGAGCCAGGAAGCTGGCGCATCCGCCGAGCTGCCTGACGCGCCCGGCGTGGCGCGAGCCATGCAACGAGGTGGAAACGTAGAAGCGCAGACGGGCGCGATGGGAGCTTAGGACGCTGCATGAAATCCATCCGGTTCTTCACACTGATGCTTCTGTTCACAGGCGCGGCGGGCTGTGTGACCACCTCCACCACGTCGACCACCTGGGGCGAGCCGCCACCACCCGTCGCCGAATGGCAGCGACCCGGTCGGGTCGAGTGGGTCCGTGAGGTGGTCCACCGCGAGGAGGGCAACCCGGTGGGCGGCGCGATCGCCGGCGCCATCATCGGCGGCTTGATCGGCGGCCATGGACCGGCGGCGGTGGTGGGCGCGGTCGGCGGAGCGGCGGTCGGTGCGGCGGCGAGCCAGGGTTACTCGGAGAGCCGCAGCTACGAGACGTTCATCCGCTTCGACGACGGCGGCTACCAGGTCTTCGTCTGGAACGGCTACTGCCCGTTCCGTCCGGGCGAGCCCGTGATGCTGAGCCCGCGCGGCCTTTCGCGCATGTGAACGGCGCCCGGCCGGCGCCCGGCGGCCGCTTCCCACCGTATTTCCGGCGGCGGGGCCCATCAGGCCCTCGATCCCGGCGGCGATAAGGTGTATGCCCATCTGGCCCCGAAGGAAGTTGGCAATGTCCCGCCGTCCGCTCGTTGGTCAGCCAATCCAGGTCCTCGTCTTCGGTCTTTTCGCGTCGCTGGCAGGGTGCGGTCTCGAGCAGGGTGGGCTGGGCGCGGCGGACCCGGTCAACCTGCCGCCGGACGCCGCGGTCCGCCGACCGTCGTCCACCTACCCGCCGCCGCCCCCGCCGCCAATCGACCCGGTGCCGTCCGATTCGCCGCCGCCGGCGGCCGACGCTGCGGTCGCCGCCGCCGCCGATGCCGGGGTCCCGATCGGGGACGCGGGCGCCGCTTCGGCCGACGGGGCTGTCG
>JBKPRZ010000528.1:0-20425 GCA_046734815.1 Myxococcota bacterium
GGACGGATCCCCCGTCCGCGCCCCCGAGCCCATCCACGCGCACGTAGTTGCACGCGACTGCGGTCGCGAGCAACCCCGCACAGGCGACCCCCCTGAGCCGGCTCACCGGGGCAGTTTCAGGGACTCCTGTCTCCCCGTCAATCAGGACTCCCCACGCCCACGCCACGCCAGGCCGCTTGGCCTCCGTCACGCCGGCGGCGCCAGACCCAGCCGTCCGCGGACGCGCGTGAGGGTGGAACGGGCCAGGGTGCGGGCGCGTGCCGCCCCCTCGGCCAGGATCGCGTCGATGCGTCCGGGGGTGGCGAGCAGGGCCTCGCGCCGGGCGCGGATGCGGGCCAGGTCGGTCTTGCAGCCCTCCAGCAGCCACTTCTTGCAGTCGATGCAGCCGATCCCGGCGGAGGTGCAGCCGGCGCGCACCTCCTCCTGTCGCCTGTCGTCGGAGAAGAAGCTGTGGAGGGTGTAGATGTTGCACTTCTGCGGGTCGCCTGCGTCGGTGCGGCGGATGCGCGCGGGGTCGGTGGCGGCCACCCGCAGCTTGTCCCAGATGGCGGTCTCGGGCTCGCCCAGGCCGACGGTGTTGCCCAGGCTCTTGGACATCTTGCCTTGCCCGTCCAGGCCGAGGATCTTCGGCGTGGTCGAGAACAGCGGCTGCGGCTCGACGAAGGTCTCGCCGAAGCGGGCATTCCACTTGCGCACGATCTCGCGGGCCAGCTCGAGGTGCTGGCGCTGGTCCTCGCCCACCGGCACCAGCGCGGCGTCGTACAGCAAGATGTCCGCCGCCTGCAGCACCGGATACGAGAACAGGCCGGCGTTGACGTTTTCGGGCTGGCGCTCGGACTTGTCCTTGAACTGCGTCTGGCGCGACAGCTCGCCGAACGGGGTCACGCTGGCCAGCGCCCAGGCCAGCTCGGTGTGCTCGGGGACCGCCGACTGCACGAACAGGGTCGCCTTCAGCGGGTCCACGCCGCAGGCCAGGATGTCGAGCGCCATCTCGCGCACGCGCGCGGTCAGGCCAGCGGGATCGTAGGGCTGGGTGATGGCGTGGTAGTCGACGATGCAGTAAAAGCAGCGGTAACGGTCCTGCAGCTCCACCCACGAACGCACCGCCCCGAGGTAGTTGCCGAGGTGCAGCTCGCCCGATGGCTGGATTCCCGAAAAGACCGTCTGCATGATCAGGTCAGCTTGTAGTCGCCGCCGCCGGGCGGGTCAAGTCGCGTCCCGCCGCCGCTCCGACGGAGAGCGGCCGTGATCTATCCTCTGATCCCTGCGCGGCTGCACGGCTGGCTGGACGACCTGGTGTGGCTCATCTACCTGGGCGGCGCCTACCTGCTCGGTCTGCACGGCGCCGCCCTGGCGATCGCCGTCGGCGGCGCGGTCGTCCACTTCCTGCTCACCCGGCTGACCGACTACCCGCAGGGCACCTTCCGGCTGATCCCCTTTCGCCAGCACGCTTTCATCGAGCTGGGCGAAGGCGTTGCCGTCCTGGCCGCAACGTCACTGCTGCTTTCGGGCGCGCCGGCCGCGGTGCGGCTGTTTCTGTTCGGCATGGGCCTATCGCAGCTGGGCGCCTTCTCGTTCTCGGATTACCGCCCGGTTGCGGTCTGAGCGGCGCGGCCTGGCTCGACGGGCGCGGGCGTGTGCTAGCTTTCCGCGCATCCGGGAGCCGGGCGGCCGGCAAGGGAGTTTCGATGAGCGGAGTACCCGAGCGACACCCCCAGATACCGGCGGATGCGGTGTGGATCGAGGACGCGGACAGGTGGGAGGTGGTCGCCCGCAACGCCGCTGGCGTCAAGGACGGCGAGTGCCTGGTCTATCGCGGTGACGGCACCCTCGCGATGCGCAGCCTTTACGTGGAGGGCGTGCAGGAGGGACCGTTCACCGCCTACCACCCGGACGGCCGGGTGGCGCGCGAGGGCCGCTACCAGAACGGCGAGCTGGTGGGCACGGTGGTCTCCCACGCGCCCGAGGGTGACAGCGGCGAGCCGCTGCGCGCCTGCTGCGTGCCGGAGAACGCCCGGCAGATGCGCACGCACTACGAGCGCGGGCAGATGCTGTTCCAGCGCTTCTTCGACGACCAGGGCCGGGCCCTGCTGTCCGACGGCACGCTCTGTCCGATCCCGCCGGCCGGCCTGCCCGAGCGCGCCGACTACGACGAGGGCGACCGGCGCTGGGTGGTGTCGCCCGCCGCGGGCGAGGCCCAGCCGCTGTGGCGCTTTTACCGCCAGGACGGCAGCCTGGAAGAAGAGGCGCGCATCGACCAGGGCTTCAAGGTGCTCACGCGCCTTCACGCCCCCGACGGCACCGTCACCCTGGAGACCTCCTTCAACAGCAGCGGCCGCCGCCACGGCCCTCACCGCCGCCGTTACCTCGAGGGCGAGAGCACCCCCTATCTCGACGCGCGCATCGCCGAGGAGCGCGGCCAGTTCGAGGACGACGACCCGGTGGGGCACTGGACCTTCCTCGACCGCGCCGGGGCGGTGGTGCGGCAGGCCGAGCGCGGACGCCCGGTGCCCGCCGACGGCCCCGCCGACCCGGTGTTCGCCGATCAGCAGCGCCCGCCCGACGAGTGGAGCCGGATGGCCGACGCGCTGGCCGCCGAGGGCCAGACCGCGCAGGCGGTGTGCGCGGCGGCGCGGGCAGCGGCCGGCCGCCAGAACGTCGAGGACCTGGTCTCGTTCATCGCCCGGCACGTCGTGGCCCTGGTGCCGGCCGAGGCCACCGCCCTGGCCGAGCAGGCCGCCGCCGCCGAGGCCGAGCCGGTGCCGGCGCTGCTGTCGGCGCTGGTGGCGGGCGGCGACCCGGCCATGATCCTGCGCGCGCTGGCCACCGCCCAGCGCGAGTCGCCGCGGGCGGGCTGCGACTTCGTCGAGGCGGCGCTGCTGCTGGCCCCCGACCGCCCGATGAGCTACCTGACCCGCGCGCTGCTGCGACTGGAGCTGGGCGACGAGCGGGGCGCGCTGGCCGACGCCGCCCGCCTGCAACCGGTGTCGGAGGAATCCGCCCGCTTCGTGCGTGACTACGCCCGCCTGCTGCTGCCCGAGTGGGGCTTCTGGCCGGCGCGCGATCGCCCCACCGAGCAGGGACCGGTCGAGGGCTTCCCCGACGCGCCCGAGCAGCCGCTGGACGCCATCCGCCGCACGGTCCAGGTGTATGCCACCCGCCTGCAGCTGCTGCGGGCCGCGGTGATCGAGCGCCGGGGCGGTCGGCTGCCGCGCTGGGCGCCGCCCGACCTGGCGGCGCTGCTGCCCGACGGGCCCGTCGAGCTGCGCCGCTACTCGGACAGCATCACCGATCAGACCGAGGAGGGCGACGAGACCGTCTCGGTGGAGATCGACGAGACCCTGGACACCTCCGGCGCCGGGCTGCCGGCGCTGATGCGGGTGGCGCGATCGCAGTGGGCGGCGCTCGCCTGGCTGTGCTGGTCCTGCGGCCTGCCGTCGGTGGCGCTGCCCCAACGGCTGGACCCGCCGCCGGAGTTTCCGGTGGCGGCGGGGGCGGCCATCGGCCGCTTCTTCCGCGCCCAGGACGTGCTGGTGACCGGCGGGCTGCGCTCACAGACCGCGGGCGTGCCGGGCTTTTCCTGGCAGGGCATGGAGATCGACGAGATGCCCAAGCCCTTCGTGCAGCTGGCGGTGGAGGAGTACTTCGAGCTGCGGGCGCTGTTCCTGTGGCTGCTCAGCCCCGAGAACCTCTCGCCCTTCCAGAGCGACCTGCGCGACGTGGGCTGATCCGCCGACCTCCCGATCACATCGGGTCGTTACTGTGGTTCTTCGTGCCCGACGCGCGTGCGGTCGCGGTGCCGCTGCTTCTGGCGGGCCGCCTCATCCCGCTCGGGCCCGGTCACGCAGATCTGATCGTTGGTGATGCCGTCGCGCCACACCCAGCCCTGGATGCAGGTGTTGGGTCCGAAGAACCGCAAGGCCGGGTCGGGTTCGATGAACATCGGGTGCTCGCGCTCCTGCCGGCGGGCGGTGTTGAACTCGTCGCCGGTCACGCAGACCTGATCGTTGCCCTGGATGTCGCGCCAGACGAACCCGTTCTGGCACTCCTGGCAGCCGTAAATCAGTCGCCAGCACTTGCCGTCCCCGCAGGCCTTGCCCGGGTCGGCGTTGCAGACCGATTGGCAGCGGTTGCTGGTGCAGCTGGCGGTCTCGTTGGTCTGGGCGGGCTGGCAGGTCGTATCGTCGTTGCGCGAGCCGTCGGCCCGGCACTTGCGCAAGGTGGTGCCGTTGGGGCAGGACGCCTCGTTGGGGCGGCAGGCGTTGCATTCGCCAGTCCCGCTGTTGCAGCCGGTGGCGCTGCAGGCGTCGCAACACTGCTTCTTGGGCTTGCAGGTGCCGCTTCCGCTGCAGAACTTGGAGTCGCCGGGGCAGGACGTGCCGCAAGGGTCGGTCGCGCCGATGCACTGGCCGTTGCATTCGCGCCGGCCGCCGGTGCAGTCGATCGCGCACTGACCGTTGCGGCAGGCGGCGGTGCCGCCGGCGGGCTCGGGGCAGCGCTGGCAGCGGCCGCCGCAGCTGCCGACGTCGTTGTTGCTCTTGCACACCCCGTCGCAGTCGTGAAAGCCGCTGTTGCAGCGGATCCCGCAGCGGTTGTTCTCGCAGGTCGGTTTGCCGTTGGCCGGAGTGGGGCAGGGATCGCAGGCGCCGCCGCACGAGTCCACGCTGCCGTTGTCGGCGCAGCGGTCGACGCACCGGTGGAAGCCGGAGCGACAGCTGAAGGTGCAGCTGTCGTTTTCACAGCGGGCCTCGCCGTTGTCGGGCCCCCGGCAGGGGTTGCAGGAGGGGCCGCAGAAGTTGACGTCGCCCTTGGGCACGCACATGCCGTTGCAGGCCCGCTTGCCCTCCGGACAGACGCCGTTGCACGGATCGTTCATCGGGATGCAGGCATCCAGGCACAGCTTGGTCCCGGCCGCGCACTGGGTCCCGCACACGCCGCCCGTGCAGGTGGCCATGCCGCCGATCGGCACCGGGCAGGGCGAGCACGAGCCGCCGCAGCTCTCGGGCCTGGTGTCGCTGACACACTGGTCGTTGCACTTGTGGTAGCCGGCCTCGCACTTGAGGTCGCACTTGTCACCGTCGCAGGTGGCCGTGCCATGGTCGGAAGCGGCGCAGACCGAGCAGGAGGTGCCACAAGCCGTGCGGCTGGTGGCGTCCACGCAGATGCCGCCACAGGGATTCTTGCCCGCGGGGCAGACCTCGTCGCAGACCGCGTCCATGGGCACGCAGCTGTCCAGACAGGTCTTCTGTCCGCCCGGGCAGGTCACCGCGCATTTTCCGGCCATGCAGAACGGCGTTCCTCCCTGCACGCTGGCGCAGGGCTCGCAGGCCACGCCGCAGGAGTTGGCCGAGGTGCTGTCCACACATTTGCCGCCGCAGACGTGAAACCCGGGCTCGCAGGCCGTCGTCTGCGCGTCCCCGGCCGGCGGGCCGTCGCTGGCGCCACGCATGTTTCCCCCGCCACCGGCACCCGCGTCGGTCTTCCCGGTCGGCATCTCGCCCGGTTCCGGAGGCGTGCTGCGCGGGTCGATGCAGGCGACCGCGAGCAGACCGGCGGCAACGCCGGCCAGCCAGGGACATGTTCGGAGACCGTGGATCGGGGCGCCGGCTGGTTTCATCTCGCCCTCCAGGGGCTCGGGGCCGTCAGGTTGTACGAAGAGCGGACCGGATCTTCCCGGGCAATATGCCCGGGGATCTTCTGATGCTCATAGAACAAAAATTGGATATGGCGTCACATCCGCTCGCGCTGCGGAAGGGGTATCGGTGATCGTCCCGCACTGTTGCTGATCACACGCAGCTTCGGGTTTGCTCCCGGTCCGACGTTACCGGGTCGCGCGCTTGCCCGTACGGGGGGTAAGGACACAGCTTGCGTGCAGAACATGGCGATTCTGCAGGCGCTGTTCTCCATGCTGAGCCGGTCCCTCGGGAAGATCCTGAATGCGGTCTTCGGCTGGGCCGTGCTCGCCCTGTTCGGTCAGACCAGCCAGCGTCAGAAAACCGTGCTTTCCGGGCTGGTCGCGCTGGCGGCGGCGTGGCCGCTGCTGCTGATGGGGGTGGCGGTCCCGAAGGTGGCAACCATGGTGCTCGCCTTCGTGCCGCGCTCGGCGCAGGGCCCCACCTGGCTGATGCGCCTCATCTGGACGACCGTGGCGCTGGCGGTGCCGATCGCCGTGGGGCTGGCGGTGGCCAGCAAGGCGCCGCCCGGATCGCCGCACGAGCCCTTCATCAAGAAGGTGCTGCGCGGCTTCCCCATCACCCTGGGGCTGGCCTGCGCCTTCCTGATCGTGTTCGTGTCGGTGCCCATCCTCCGGTTCGTGGCGCTGGTGAAGAAGCACAAGGACGAACACGTCCCGCTGGTCACCGCCGCCGACGCTTACCAGGATGTGGCCGGCCGCCTGGACGAGCTGTTCACCCGCAACGCCGTCGACGTCTCGCGCGCCGACCCGCCCTGGTGGCTGGACGCGCCCACTGCGGTGCTGCGCAAGCTGGGCGGCCGCGCCCTGCGCGGCTTCGTGCCCGAGCGGGCGGCCTACTGGCACGGACCCGCTGTGGAGATCGCGCTCCATCCCAGCGACCTGCTGGTGCGCGGCAACCGCGCGATCGGCGCCTGGGTGCACGGCCTGATCGTGGAGGAGCTGGCCGACACGCCCGCGCTGCAGACCTTCGATGCCGCTGCCCAGGAGCTGGAGACCCGCATCCGACGCATCTGGCGCCTTTACGACGAGAACCCCGAGGCCCACCGCGATTCGCCGGTGCTGCGGCGGCGCCTGCAGGACATCGTGGCCCGGCTGGCCCAGATCGACGTCAGCTACGAAGAATGGTCGATCCTCTATCGCCAGTGCACGCAGCTGGACCGGGCGATCGAGGGGCGGCCGCAATTGCTGGCAAAGGAAGCGCACATGCCCAAAGAGAACGAGACCGAGAACAGGAAAGAGGAACCGGAGCAGGCCGCCAACCCTGGCGCGCTGTCGAGCACGCGGCTGATGGGCGAGACCGCCAAGGAGGCGATCGCGCTGATCAAGGCCCAGGTCGAGCTGGCCAAGACCGAGCTGAAAGAGGACCTGCGCTCGGAGGTGGGCGCGGTCAAGGGCCTGAGCGTGGCGCTGGTGGCGGCCCTGTGCGGGATCAACATCTTGCTGGTGGCGGGCGCCTTCGGTCTGGCCCGGGTGATGCCGATCTGGGCGGCGCTGCTGGTGGTGGCCGGAGTGGTGCTGCTGGTGGCGGGGATAGCGGCGGCCCTGGGAGTCAAGAAGGTGCGCGTGCCTCTGCAGCGGACGCGCCGATCTCTGGAGGAGGATGTGCGATGGGTGAAGGAACGAACCGCGTAGAGGAGCCGAACGCCGATCAGCTGGCCCAGCAGGTCGAGCGGTCGCGCGAACGGCTGGACAGCCTGGTGGCCGAGCTGGACCAGCGCCGGCACGTGGGGGCCCGGATGAAACGCGCCCTTACCGATCACAAGGTCTGGTTCGCGGCGGCGGCGCTGCTGGTGCTGGGCGCGGTCGGTGGCACCGTCACGTTGCTGGTGCGACAGCGCCGGAAACAGCGCACCTTCCGGGCGCGGCTGGGACGCTTCTCGCTGGCCTTCCGTCGGATGTTGCACAACCCCGAGCGGGTCGCCAAACCCGAGCCCAACGTCGGTCGCAAGGTGCTGGCCACCGCCGCCACCAGCTTGACCGGGCTGCTGGTCAAGCGTGCCGGCGAGAAGGCTTTGCCCAGACGCACGCGGTCTGCGTGAACGGCGCAATGACTCAGTAAGCAGCCTGAAGTTCCATAACTCGGGACTGCCTCCGCTTGACGCCTTTTCCGCGGCTGCCCAGTTTGCCAGGAAAGGGAGCGCGAGAGCCTTGAACATCCTTTATCACTTCCGGGTACGGGGTCAGGGAGCGGAGGCGGTCCACATTGCGGGCATTGCCAACGGGTTCCGGGCGTGGGGACACAACGTCACGTTCGTATCGCCGACCGGCGTCGATCCCACGCGGCCGGCGATCACCGACGGCAACCCCGCACAGGCGTCCCTCCCGGGCGCCACGCAGGCCGCGCCGCGTTCGTTTCACCGCTGGATGCACCTGCTGGCCGACCGCGCCCCGCAACCCGTATTCGAAGCGATGGAGCTCGGTTACAACTCGCTGGCAATCCCCCGGTTGCTGCGTGAGGGCCGCGCCATCCAGGCCGACCTGCTGTACGAACGTTACGCCTTCTTCAACCTGGCCGGCGCGGTGGCCAGCCGCCGCCTCGGAATCCCCTTCGTGGTCGAGGTGAACGAGCTGGCCGGTTACGAGCGCGTGCGCGATCAGAGCTTCGTGCGACTTGCCCGCGCGGTCGAGCGCCGTGTGCTGCGCCAGGCCAGCCTGATCGTGACCGTATCGGAGTTTCTCACCGCCCGTTGCGAGGAGATCGTGCAGGGACAGGTCCCGGCGGTGACCATTCCCAATGGTGTCTCCTCGGATTGGCTGTCGAGCGCCGTGTCCAGCCGCGAGAGCGACCGACTGCGGCTGGAGCTGGGGCTGGGTAGCAGGCCCACGGTCTGCTTCGTGGGTGGTCTGGTGCATTGGCACAACTTCGGATTGCTGCTCGAAGCGGTGCAGCGCGTGCGCCAGAGCGTGCCCGACGCTGCCCTGCTGATAGTCGGTGATGGTCCCTGCCGCGGCTTCATCGAGGGCGAGGCCGCGCGCCTGGGCATCTCCGACGGCGTCGTCTTCGCCGGCCGCGTGCCCCACGACCAGGTGTCCAGCTACATAGGACTGTCTGACGTAGCGGTCATCCCCGAGACGAACCAGTACCGATCGCCCATCAAGATGTTCGAGTACATGGCCGCCGGCAAGCCGGTGGTAGCCCCGGCCATGCCGCCGGTGGCGGCGGTGATCGAGCCCGAGCGCAGCGGCCTGCTGTTCCAGCCCGGCAACGCCGAGGAGCTGAGCGCCGCCCTCACACGCGCGTTCTCCGACCGCCCCTTCGCGGCTGCCCTGGGCCGCGCCGCCCGCCAGCAGATCCGCCGCCGCTACACCTGGGAAGAACACGCCCGCCGCATCCTGCGCCTGGCCCGCTCCCGCGGCATCGCTGCCCCCGTCAACGGCCACATCGGCCTGGCCCGCGGCTGACACGGTCACTGTGGGCGACCTCTGCGGCCACCTGCGCGCGGCAGCGAAGCCGCTTGCGGATGCGGCTCAACCTCGAGCCCACGGTATCGGGAGACACCCCCAGCGTGCGGCCTGCTACTCTGTAAGAACATCGCTCGAGCCACACCAGCTGCGCCGTTCTCTGCATCTTCGACGGCAGAGTGCCCAGCTGCTCCAGCGCGGACTCGACGAGAACGCCGGGATCCGGCGACTGCTCGCCAGGACCATCGAGCGAGTCCTCCAGGGGACCATCGGACGCCGGATCGACGATCCGATCGCTCGAGCAGAACGGTTGCCATCTGCGCCGCTGCTCGATGAACCGATTACGCATGATGATCAGCAGCCAGGCCAGCAGGTTCGTTCCGGGCCGGAACCGGAACCAGCTGCGGAGCGCGCGCTCCACCGTGTCCTGAAACAGGTCGTCCGCGGCGGCCGGGTCTCGTTCCAGCCCGATCGCTCGCTTCCGTAACGTCGGGAAGTGTTGCGCGAGGTCCTGCTTGAAGGCGGGAGGTGGCTTGGGTGATGCGTTCATGCGATCTCCTTTCGCGGATTGGGCGATCGGAGAGGCCATGCCCGGACAGGAATACGTGTCCGCTGCTAATTCCAGGAGACGCCGACCAGCGCCACTGCCTGAGGCATCAGGATCCAACGTCCGACGGTGCACGACGCCTGCGCCTGCACGTCCAGCGACCATGCCCCGCTGCGAGCGAGCTCGCGGCCCGCCCCGGCGCTCAGGGCCACGCCATAGCGCTGCCCGGCCGGGACATCCGAACCCGAGTCCCGGCCGCCCAGACCGCTACCCAGCCGGATCCACGTTCGATCCGAGATGAAGCGAGACACGGCAACCTCGATCCGACCGGCCGTCGCCACGAAACCGTCAGCGAAGGGGATCATGATGACGTCATCTGTGAGCACCACGAGAAAATCGCTACGGACTGCCCATCCCACTTCGATCGCGACGCTGAGCCCGCGTCCGTAGAACCGATTGCAATCTCGGCAGGAGGGCGGGAAGACCAACCCCGTGCCGGACGCCAAGCCCAGACGCACACCGTGGCGCCCTGGCTCGGACGCCCGCGCGGCAGAAGCGAGGGCGCTCATCACCAACACCAGCATCCCCGTCGCCCGGAATGTCATGGCGGCCCCCGGGCGTCGGCGGGCGGTGACCCGGTGGTGCCGTTCGACATGCCCACCAGCCAGTCGCAATATTCGGCCGAGAGACACGCCTTCAGTTCGGGCGGCCCGGCCACTGCGCAGCAGGCAACGATCAATCCGGAGCATGCTTCCGTCGATTGGCACTCTGGCTGGCAATGGCCGGAGCCGGTCGCATCGACCGGGAGGCGATCTGGAAAGCAGACCAGTCCCTGGCGGCACAGGACCGGTCCTTCGATCTCCGATGAGCTACGGCCACACGGCTCACCGAGGCCGACGTATTTGACCCCCGACATGCAACCGCACAGCAGGGGCAGGAGCAGATACCAGCGGTTACTGGTCAGAAATCGAAGGACCATCCCACATAGACCTGGAAGAACAGCAACGACAACGGGGCCAAGACATGTGCGTTGGGATAGAAGGCGAGCTGCACCGGCGCCACCAGATCGAGAGGAAGCTGGATGCCGTACACGAACCCGGACGGATACTGGCAACGAATGCCGGCCTCGACCAGAGCCATGAACCCCCATCCAAGATCGCACTGCGGGCAGATGGAGTCGTTGTCCACGCTGAGCGCCAGCAGTCGTGCGCTGCCGCGCAGATGCCACCGTCCGCCCACGAGCCAGTCATAGCCCACGTGCAGATGAAAGGCGGGCGGGAAGTAGGGATACTTCTGGTCGTCATAGTCGGCGATGGTTGCCAGCAGCCACGGCTGTCCCGCGGCCACGAACACCCCGCTGCGGTTCTGCCACTCGACGTCGGCGCTCCAGTAGCCCAGGTGGAACGACAGGCGGGCGGGTTGATCGAGGGCGGCGGCGCTGGCGATCCACGCCGTGCTCGCAAGGCACAGGGCCAGGCCTGCGGCGCTGTGCGAATGCAACCGTTGCGAAATGGCCCGGTCCATGCTGTTGGCTATGGCTCCGGCAGCGTGGCGGCGGCCTCTCGACGCGCGGCCAGTGCATCCAGCACCGCCCAGGTCAGGAAGGACCCCAGCGAGATGAGCATCGACACGCTGGCGACGTTGGCAAGCTTTGGATATCGGTCGGCACCGCCCTGTCGGTCCATCCAGCCGAAGAGGCCGAGCGACCCGGCCAGTGTGCCCAGGGCCAGCCCGACGGTCGCGGTGCGGGTCGAGGACCGGTACAAGAACGGCACCTCCTCGGGCCGGTCCTCCAGCGACAGCGCCAGCGCGCGATCGATCGCCCGGCGGTCGAAGGGCTGGGCAAACAGATCGCGGAAGGCGCGCTCCATTCCTCCGCGCTGGATCACGCGGGCGGGGTCGAGCGGGATGTCTTCCAGGTTCACCTGCACCTCGGGCGCCAGAGTGTATTCACCCTCCTTGCCGCTGAGGAAGAACTGCGCGGGCTTCCAGGGCGGCTCGGGCAGCCGCAGCTGCAAGCTGGCGTCCGCGCCGGCGTGAAAGTCTGCCCAGCGGATCCCGCGGTCGTCTTCCAGCGAGAGCCGTCGCGGCGACCCGGGCTGGATGGAGACGGCGCCGGCGCGCGGCGGGGGCAACGTCACCACCACGTCGCTGCCCGCCGACGGGGGGCGGGAGAGAAGCTGGGGCCGATAGCGGTCATTGCGGACGGGCTCGTTGGCCAGCCTGACGAAGGCCGACAGCTCGCGGTAGGTGATGTGGCCGTCGGCATCGAAGTCCGCCGCCCCCAGGAGACCGGAGAGCAACTCGTGCGAGAAGATGCCGCCCTGAAAGTCTTCGTATTCGTGGCTGGGGCTGGAGGAGGAAGTCGACAGCAGAAAGCCGGTGTTGGGGAACCGCGACGATGCACCGGCGTAGGAGCCGAACATCCAGGGACGGCGGCTGCCACCCGAGCCCCGCTGGAACACGAAATAATACGAGCTGCACGCATCGACGATGACGTGGTTGACGTGGGCGGGTGAACGTTCGAGCACCTCGGCGTAGAACTGATCACGCGTCAGGGGCCCGTCGCTGAAGGTCACCTGACCCTCGTCGCCCTTCAGCTCGCCGTGGCCCGCGTAGACGAAGTAAAAGACGGTCCGGGCGCCCGCGCGCCGGGCTTCGCTGATCTGCCGCGACAGCCGGTCCATGGCCGCGCGCAGCGACGCCCGCGTGACCGGCTGGTGCGCGGGGATCGCATCGCCGTACAGACGTTCGCTCTGGCGGTCCAGATCGGTCAGCACCTCGACGACCGCGCCCAGGGTGTGCCAGGTGACGTACCAGCGAACCGCATCGTCGTCGGCCCAGTGGAGCGCGGGCACGCGTTCACCGGGGGGCATGTTGTTGCCGACCACCAGGGCGAACAGCCGTTCGGGCTGGTCGGCCTGAACGTTGAGCCCCAGAACCATGGACGCCAGCCAGGCCAGGCTCATGGTTCGACCACCCAGGTCCAGGTCTGCTGGAACATCTGATCGGGCGCGACCGGCCAGGTCAGCGTGGTCCCGGGGAACGAGGGCCAGCGGGCGACGCTCTCCTCGACTTCGGCGACCGACAGCGGGGCTTGCAGGAACAGTGCGAACACCGTGACCCGCCCGATGGGCAAGGTGTGACGGATCTCCTCGTTCAGCTCGACGCCCGCCCGGGCGCGCTCGATCGGGACCGCCACGGGATGCGGGGTGTTTTCTTCGACGGCGGGGTAGAACCAGTAGGTGTGCCGGCGATCGTCCACCGCGAACACCATCAGGTGCGAAAAGCGCGATCCCGGATTGGAGTAGGCGAACAGCAGCGCCTCGCCGGCGCGGACCGATACATGCGCCGGCTGCAGGCGGCCGCCCTCGAGGACACGGACCACTTCGACGGAGGGATCGAGCGGCTCGCCGGAGCCGGTCTCTCCTCGCACCGCCACGCGCGCGCCATCGCCCTCCACCGCCGGAGGGATGGCCCGGATCGCGAGCACGGTCAGCACCGCGGCGGACGCAACCAGGGCCAGGCGCGCCGGCACGCGCCGCGGGCGCGGGGCCATCCGCCGCGACACGCGTTGCTGCCAGCCGGCCGGCGGAGACAGGGGCGGCAACGCCGTCACCGCCTGCGCCAGGGGACTGGACGTGAGCTCGGGGGGGTCGCGGAGTTGCTCGATCATGGATGCACCTCCGATCGGACGTGAGCGTCGTCGCGCGCGCTTGCGAAGGCACGGTGGACGCGCTTCTGCAGGGCCGCCGCGGTGGACTCCGGGAAGATCGCCTGCGCCATGTATTCGTAGCTGAATCCCTCGTTGAACCTCAGCAGGATGGCCATCCGGGTGGTGGGATCGAGGGTCGCCAGCCAGCTCTCGACCCCGGTCTGCTCGCACAGCCGCGACAGGCTCTGCTCGGCACCGGGTGCGGGATCAGGCGCCTGGACCGCGCGCGCGCCGAGGCTGGTGAAATACCTCCGCCAGCGCACGCGCCAGCGCCGGGCATCACAGCAGTTGTGGGCCGCGATCGAGAACAGCCAGGTGCGCCAGCTGGACTGGTGGGCGAAACGGTCGAGGTCGCGCCAGGCCTCGACGAACACCTCCTGATGGACGTCCTCGGCGGAAGTGGGATCGAGCAGATTGCGCACGCAGAACGCGTAGATCGCCTCCCCGTGGAGCGACATCAAAGCCTCCACCGCCCGGGCCTTTCCGCCCTGGACGAGCGCCTGCTCGATGAGCGCTTCCTCTGCCGCGCGCGAAGCCGGCCCGGAGGTCGTCGGTGGCCCTCCGGGCGGCGGATCGAGCGGTGCCGGTCGGCTCATCTGGTTGGACTCCGCGACCTCCATGTCCACTCTGGCGTCCGAGCGGCGGACGCCAGACACGCCTTCGCCCCGCCCCCCACTGGAACGTGCGGGGCGGCCGCTCTTCCCGCGGAGCCGCGCGGGAAATCACGGGTGGCCAGCGCCTTGCGGCGCTGTGAATCAGCGCTTGCGGCCGAAGGGGTGGTCGGTGACCACCTCGAGGCGGGTGCCGGTGAGGCGTTCGATGGCGCGGAGGTAAGGGCGCTCTTCGGTGTCGCACAGGGAGAGGGCGATGCCGGCGGCGCCGGCGCGGGCGGTGCGGCCGATGCGGTGGACGTAGCTCTCGGGTTCGTTGGGGACGTCCAGGTTGATGACGTGGCTGATGCCGTCGATGTCGATGCCGCGGGCGGCGATGTCGGTGGCCACCAGCACGCGCACGCGTGCGTCCTTGAAGTCGGCGAGCGCGCGCTGGCGGGCGCCCTGGCTCTTGTTGCCGTGGATGGCGGCGCTGGCGACGCCGGCGCGGTCCAGCTGCTGGGCCACGCGGTTGGCGCCGTGCTTGGTGCGGGTGAAGACCAGCACCCGTTCGGCGGCCGGGTCACGCAGCAGCTCGCGCAGCAGGGCGGGCTTGGCGCCGCGCTCGACGAACAGCACCCGCTGGCTGATCCGGTCGACGGTGCTGGAGACGGGGTCGACGGCGATGCGGGCCGGGTCCTTCAGGATGCCGGCGGCCAGCTTGGCGATCTCGGGCGGCATGGTGGCCGACAGCAGCAGGGTCTGCCGCACGCGCGGCACGGCGGCGATGATGCGGCGGATCGGCTGGATGAAGCCCATGTCCAGCATGCGGTCGGCCTCGTCGAGGACCAGCACCTCCAGCCCGGCCAGCTGGACGTGGCCCTGCTCCATCAGGTCCAGCAGGCGGCCCGGGGTGGCGACCACCACCTCGGCGCCCCGGCGCAGGGCCTGTACCTGCGGCTGCTGACCGACGCCGCCGAAGATGGTGGCGCAGTGGAAGCGCACGTGCTGCCCGTAGCGCACGAAGCTGGCGTGCACCTGGGCGGCCAGCTCGCGGGTGGGGGTGAGGACCAGGGCGCGCAGGCCCGGGCGGGCGGCGCGGGTGCGTGACAGTCGATCGAGGATCGGCAGGGCGAATGCGGCGGTCTTGCCGGTGCCGGTGCGGGCGCAGCCCAGAAGGTCGCACCCGCGCAGCAGCGGCGGGATGGCCTGCGCCTGGATCGGGGTGGGCGTGTGGTAGCCGTGCGCGGACAGCGCGCGCAGCAGCGGCTCGGCCAGGCCCAGCGAGGCGAAGGAGACCGGGGAAGCCGACGGGTGGATGGAAGGAGGGGAAACGGGAATGGGAAGCGAAGCGGTGCTCAAGTACGACTCTTTTCTCTACGGTCCGCTCGAGGACGACGACGGCGCGCCAGCCCCGGACACACGGCCCGAGGGCGGTCGACGACTGGATGCGGTGGTTGGTGGTGGCTGCCCCTGCGAAACCGCTCAGCTGCCAGACGCTGCCAACCGGTCCTGGCGCACCCCGGAAGGGCGCGGGACGTTACCTGATGGCCTCATTCATGCGCTGCCGGCGTCCCGAAGTCAAGGAACGCTGCGGATCGCGCTCGGGTCACAGCTTCAGATCGGGGACCGCGAAGCCGAAGGTGGGACGGGCGAACAGGAAGCCCTGCATGAGGTCGCAGCCCAGGGTGATCAGCGTGTCGCGCTCGGCGGCGGTCTCCACGCCCTCGACGATCAGCTCCATCTCGAGGTCGGCGGCCAGGTGGGCCATCGAGCGGATGACCTCCTGCTTGGCGGCGTTCTTGTCCACGTCGCGCACCAGCGACATGTCGATCTTGACCACCTCGGGGTCCACCAGCGCCAGGCTGGACAGACCGGCGTAGCCGGCGCCCAGGTCGTCGACCGCCAGGCGGAAGCCCAGCGCCCGCAGCGAGTCCAGGCGGGCGCGCAGGTCGCCGGCGTCGTGCAGGGAGCTGCGCTCGGTCACCTCCAGGGTCACCCGCTGGGCGATGCGCGAGAGGGCGGCGTTGGGGAGGATCAGCTCGTCGTCGGTCAGATCGGAGGCGTGGATGTTGACGAAGATGCTGGCGTCGGCAGGCGCCGACTCGACTTCGCGGGCGGTGATGGCCCGGGCCCGGCGCCCCAGCTCGTGCAGCCGGCCCAGGCGGCCGGCGGCGTCGATGAAGTGGTCGGGGCGCACCAGGGTCGGTTCCTGCGTGCGCAGCAGCGCCTCGTAGCCCACCACCTTGCGCGCGCGCCAGGAGATGATCGGCTGGAAGGCGATGCGGGCGGTGGCCATCGCCGATTCGAAGCGCGCCTCCAGGCTGGCCCGGTCTCCCAGGGCGTGCCCCGACTGCTCGACCAGGTTCAGGGCCAGGCGCCGCAGGCGGGCCAGCTCGTGAAAGCGCACCGCCCGCTCGAGCAGCTCGGACAGCTCCTCGGGCGGCACCGGCTTGGTCACGTAGCGGAAGGCGCCGTATTCGACCGCCTTGATCGCGCTCTCCAGCGAGGGCGCGCCGGTCACGATCAGCACCGGCACGTCGAGATCGAACCGCCGCAGCTCGCGCAGGAAGGCGATGCCGTCCATGTCCGGCATCGCCAGATCCGAGAGGATGGCGTCGTAGGCATGGTCGCGGAACCGCTGCAGCGCCTCGCGGCCGTTGCTGGCGCTGTCGACCGTGTAGCCCATGCGGGTCAGAGCCCGCAAGTAGCTCTGGACCATGAGCTCGTCGTCGTCGATGACCAGAATGCGACTCATGCTCCTCCCCGCAGCGCCGGACAGCCGAAGCGCTCGATCGATTTTTTCCGACCAGCGTCGGGCTGTCAAACAAAGCGCGGCGCGATCAGCATCGGCCCGCACCTACTGGTGCGGCGGGTGCTCACACGGTCGCTCGTCTGTCCGGGCCGCTCAGCGCTGCGGGCGCACGCGGTACAGGTATTCGCCCGCCTTCGGCACCAGCAGCACGCCTTCGGATTCGCGGCCGGCGAAGGACTGCGGATCGATCGACCTGGGGTCGCGGTAGCCCAGGTTCAGGCGGCGGCAATGCTCCTCGGAGATGCCGGTGGCCAGGGTGACCTGGATGCGCGGGCGCTCGACGCCGTTCTGGTAGGTGCCGCTGCCCTTGAGGTGCGTGGAGTGGGCAAGCGCCCCCCAGGACAGGTGCTTGAACTCGTCCCAGCGGGCGACGAAGTAGTCGCGCACGTGGTAGCCCACCTGCTCGATCATCTTGCCGTGCACCACCGAGACCTCGTGCAGGTGCGGGGCATAGATGATGACCTCGCCGCCGTCGGCGATGGCCGGCTCGGTCTTGTACATGCCCTTGGCGCCCACCCACAGCTCGTCGTACATGGCCGGCAGCACCGAGAGCACCTGCCGGTAGGGGCGGTCGACCCAGATGACGTGCCGCCGGGCCGAGAGGTCGGCCGCCACCGACCAGGCCTGCTCGGTCGAGCCCCAGGCCACCCCGGCCACGCCCTGGTGGGTGACCACCGAGCAGAGGGCGCTGCGCGGGCGCGGGATGAAGGCGGTGGCCCGGTCGATCACCTTGCGCACGGCCGTGTCCTTGGTGCCGATCATCTCGTAGGAGGTGATCAGCGCGCCCAGCCAGTGGGTGAAGTTGATGATGTCGGGGCCGGCGATGCCGGGGAAGAAGTACTTGTTGCCGCCCGAGAAGCCCACCACCTCGTGCGGAAACACCGGCCCGCAGACCAGCAGGTGGTCGTATTCCAGCACCAGCCGGTTCAGCCGCACCGGCACCTCCATGCGCAGCCTGTCACCCGACAGCTGGGCGATCTCGGCGGCCGGGATGGTGCCCAGCACGGTCAGCGCGGAGGGGTCGTCCCAGGCGTGGTTGAGCAGCCGGACCCTGGCGTAGGGGCCGGCCTTCTCGGCGGCGGTGATGCCCACCAGCTTGTTCAGCGCCTCCTCGGACATGGGCGGGTGGGTGCCCAGGCCCACCAGGTAATCGAGCGCCGCCGCCCGCGGCAGCAGGTGCTTGCCCAGCAGCCGGAAGAACATCGGCAGCGGCATGGTGCGGGTGCCGTCGGGCACGATCACCAGCACGCGCTTGCCCGCCAGCGACAGGCGGTCCACCGACTGGGCGATCACCGCCTCGATGTCCGACTCGGCCAGCACCGCTCCGTCGGCGGCGGTTCGTTGCACCAGCTGGGGTTCGCTCATGTGTGGATCACCTCGTGGGTGCTCGCGCCGGCGTCAGCGTCGGCGCTAGCGGATGAGGGTCAGCTTGCTCGATCGTTTGCCGCTGCCCGGCTCGGGCATGTTGCGCACGCTCAGCGCGCAGGCCACCTGGCGGGCGATGGCCAGGAAGGCGCCCGCCACCGCCGAGTCGGGCTGGGCCAGCACCACCGGCTTGCCCTGGTCGCCCGCCACCCGGGCCGCCGACACCAGCGGCAACTCGCCCAGGAACGGCACCTTTTCCCGGTCGGCCAGGCGGCGGCCGCCCCCGCGCGAGAAGATCTCGTCGTGGTGGCCGCAGCTGGGGCAGACGTACTGGCTCATGTTCTCGATCACGCCGATGACCGGGACCTCCACGCGCTTCCACATGGCCATCGCCTTCTCGACGTCGATGACCGACACCTCCTGCGGCGTCGTCACCATCACCGCCCCGGTGATCGGGATCAGCTGCGACAGCGACAGCTGCGCGTCGCCGGTGCCGGGCGGCAGGTCCACCACCAGGTAGTCCAGCGTCCCCCACTCGACGTCCTCCAGGAACTGCTGCAGCAGCTTGTGGACCATGGGGCCGCGCCAGATCACCGCTCCGCCGCGCTCGACGAAGAAGCCGACCGAGATGACCGACAGGCCGTGGTGGGTGGCGGGGGTGATGCGGTTGGCGTCGTCCACCGCGGCGGGCACCTCGGGGTCGCCCATCATCTGCGGGATGGAAGGGCCGTAGATGTCGGCGTCCAGGATGCCGACCTTGGCGCCGTTGATCGCCAGGGCGGCGGCCAGGTTGGTGGTGACCGTCGATTTGCCCACGCCGCCCTTGCCCGCGGCCACCGCGATGATGTTCTTGACCCCGGGCAGGCGCGGGTTCTGGTTCACGGTCAGCCGGGGCAGCACCGAGGCCGACAGCGGCACGTCGACCGCGGTCACGCCGGGCAGGCGCCCGACGGCCGCCTGGATCGACGACACGATCACGTCGCGCGACGGGCAGGCCGGCGTGGTCAGCTCGATGGCCACGCGCACGCGGCCGCCGTCGACGGCCACGTCCTTGACCATCCCGGCCGAGACGAAGTCGATCTTCAGCGCCGGGTCTTGGACCGTGGCGAGCACGGCGCGGACGTCGTCGGTGGTGGTAATGGTCGGATCTCTTTCTCGAGGGGTTGGCGGAAGCGGACTGCCGCTGCAGTCTAGCGCCCCGGAGCCCGATTACCGCTTGGCGGTCTTGGGCAGGGCGCGCAGCCGGGCCACCGTGTCGGGGTGGTGGCCCATCTTGCGGCGCTTGACCGCCAGGTACTCGCTGTTGTGCTGGTTCTCCCCCACCCAGTGCGAGACCCGTTCCGAGACGGTCACGCCCGCGCTGCGCAGGCCGTTGACCTTCAGCGGGTTGTTGGTGAGCAGGCGAACCGATTTCACGCCCAGGTCCTCGAGGATGGCGCCGGCCAGGTCGTAGCTGCGCGAGTCGGGCTCGAAGCCCAGCCGCAGGTTGGCCTCGACGGTGTCGGCGCCGCTGTTCTGCAGGGCGTACGCGCGGATCTTGTTGCCCAGCCCGATGCCCCGCCCCTCCTGACGCAGATAAACGATGACCCCGTTGTCTTCCGACGCGATCTTTTCGAGCGCCGCGTTGAGCTGCTCGCGGCAGTCGCACTTGAGCGAGCCCAGCACCTCCGACGTCCAGCACTCGGAGTGCACGCGGGTGGTGACGTTGCTGCGTCCGGCGACCTCGCCGCGGACGATGGCCACGTGCTCGCGGGCATCTTGCCCGTTGCCATTGCCGTTCCCGTTGCCATTGCCGGCGGGGCCGTTGACACCGTGGATCGTCGCAACCCCTGCGCCCTCTTCACCCGGCGCCTGACCCGTGGTCTGCGCGGGTTGCCCCTGGGCCGGGTCCGGCGCCTCGCGGTAAACGATCAGCTTGAACGGTCCGTGCGCCGTGGGGAGATCGGCTTCAGCGTAGCGGACGAGCTTCATGGCCGGAAACCGGGGCAAACCTACGAGTGACTACACCCTTTGTCAATGGACCCCCGCCCCGATCCGCGCCCCGAACGCCGCGCCAGCAGAGCCGCGCGCGCCGACCCAACGATCCGCGCGCCGGTTCGTGATCCTCCCTGAACCACATGGAAACCACCCTGAAGACCGCACGCGTCGAGGAGCTGCTGGCACACGCCGAATGGCTGCGCCGTCTGGCCGGCCGTCTGGTCGGTGACGCCGACCGCGAGGACCTGCTGCAGGACACGTGGGCCGCGGCCCTGCGCGCGCCGCCGCGCGGACCGGCCGAGGACGCCCGACCGTGGCT
>JBKPRZ010000529.1:0-16183 GCA_046734815.1 Myxococcota bacterium
GGTGGGCGCGATGCACAGGTACATCGAGACCGAGCCCACGATGGTGAACAGCGCCTGCATGTTGCGCAGCCGCGACGGCGAGAGGCGCAGCCGGAAGCCGGTGTCCACCACCGTCTGGGCGGCTGCCGCCAGCGCCAGCAGCGGCACCGCCAGCACCACCCCCACCAGCGGCGACCAGTAGCCCATGCCGTTGCGGTAGGCCATCACCGACAGCAACGGCAGAAGCGCGATGGTGCCGAACGGGTTGATCAACGTCCGCTCCAGCACCCGCACCAGCAGCAAGGTGCGCGTGGGGGTGGGCAAGGTGGCCAGCCACTCGAGGTCCCACTCGGTGGCGGCGATCTCCTTGTTGGCCAGCGCCAGAATCAGCGCCGACAGCAGCACCAGCATCACCTCCACCGACAGGTACGACAGCGCCGGGGTGGGCAGCGCCTCGCCCGGCAGCCAGTGGCGCGCGTGCGTCCAGATGATGTTGTCGAACGCCCGCACCGACATGGTGGTGGCCGAGAGCAGAAACAGGAGCCCCAGCAACACGCCCAGCGCCAGGCCGGCCTCACCCTTGCCGGCGGTCCCGCGCCGGCCCGGCTGGCCCTTGCCCCGCCGCCGACGACCGGCGGTCAGGCGGTTGATCAGCCGGCGCAGGCGCGCCCGCAACATCAGGCGGGCGGCGGTCCAGACCGAGATGGCCGGGGTCAAGACGGCGGCTCCTCCGCCTCCCCCTCGTGCGCGGTGATCTTCAGGAAGACCTCCTCCAGCGAGCCACCGGCCCGTTGCTGGGCGCGCAGCTCCGCCACCGTTCCCTCGGCCACCAGGCGCCCGCCGTCGATGATCCCGACCCGGTGGCACAGCCGTTCGGCCATGTCCAGCAGGTGGGTCGACAGGAACACGGTCTTGCCGTCGGCGGCGCTGGTGGCGATCCGCTCCTGCACCTCGCGCGAGGCGCGCGGGTCCAGCCCGTTGGTGGGCTCGTCCAGCACCAGCACCGGCGGGTCGTGCACCAGCGCGCAGCACATCCCCAGCTTCTTCTTCATGCCGGTCGAGTAGTTCACCGCGAACTCGTCGGCGGCGCCGGTCAGCGCCATCTGCGACAGCAGCGCCGCCGCCCGCGCCACCGCCTCGGCCCGCGGCAGCCCGTGCATCTCGCCCACGAACTCGACGATCTCCCGGCCCCGCAGGTAGTCGTAGAAGATGGGGTTGTCGGGCAGGTAACCCACCCGGCGCGCCACCTCCACCCGGTTGCGCTGGCTGTCCCAGCTCTCCACCTCGGCCTTGCCCGAAGTGGGCACCAGGATGCCCATCAACATCCGGATGGTCGTGGTCTTGCCGGCGCCGTTGGGACCCAGAAAACCGAACACCTCGCCGCGCGCGACCTGCAGGCTCAGCCGGTCGACCGCCAGGAAGTCTCCGTAGCGCTTGGTCAGGTCCGAGAAGACGATCGGGGAACTGCCCGCGCCCGACACCATCGGCTCGCGGTCGGATCCGGCCGGCGCGAATGTCAAGGGCTCAGGATCCCCGCTGCAGATCGGCGGTGGCGACGGGCGGGTGGGCGTAGTCGTTCCACAGCCGATCGAACAGCGCCCGGTCGGGCTTGCCGTCGATCACCACGAATCGGTAGCGCGACACGTACGGCTTGCCCGGCTCGATGGTCCAGCGCCCGGCCTTGGAGGGCGCCACGCTGAAATACGGCTCCTTGGGGTGGATGCGCACCGGCTGCGGGGCGCGGAAGTTGTCGGGGTGCCCCAGCACCGCGAACCCGGCCGGCTTGCCCTCCACCTCGCCGCCCAGGAAATACCAGCGGGCGGTGGTGTTCTCGCCGGCGGCGCGGTCCTTGCCCTCCGAGGTCAGGAACACGGCGTTCTTCTCGCCGTTCCAGGCGCCGGGCCCGCGCACCCCCAGCCCGCCGTACAGGTATTCGGGCAACACCAGCGGCGAATGGCCCTGCACCTGGTCGGTCCAGTCGAGGTCGAAGGTGTAGTAGCCGGGCGCGCGGGCGCGGGTGTTCAGCAGCGCCACCTTCCAGGTCTCGTCGATCACCACCCGCGGCGGCGTGGCGCCGAGGTCGGTCGACGAGATGCGGGCGGTGAAGCCGGTCGCCACCGGACCGCCGAAGGTGTCGGTCAGCGCGACGTGGTCCTTGCGCGCGGTCTTGCTGCCCATGTTCCAGAAGTCGGGCTTGCGCCCCTCGTATTCGGTGGTGGTCCAGGCGGTCCAGATGCCGTGGTGGTGCTTGTGGTCGACCGGGTAGTCGTCGGTCACCATCCGGCCCGAGGGCGAGAACAGCGGGTGGATGTAGCCGCCGCGCACCAGCTCGGGCTTGATGTCCGGCCGCGGGGCCACGCCCTTGCTGCGGTAAAACAGCACGCGCTTGCCGCCCAGCGAGAGCCAGACGCCCTCCTCGTCGGGCGCCGCCTCCGCCGCCGGTGCGGCTTTCGACTGGGCGGCGGTCACGATGGTGTAGCGGACCTTCTTGCCCTTGCCCAGCTTCGGCAGCACGAAGCGGCCCGCTCCGTCGGCGCCCACCTGCAGCGGCAGCCGCAGGCCGCCGCCGCGCAGCTCGAGCGCGCGCCCGGCCAGCTCGGCGGGCAGCTGCACCGCCACCGGCGTGGCCAGGCGATCGTAATCACCCGCCTCGACCGTGACGGTTCCCAGCGCGGGCGCCGCCGGCGCGCGCCCCGACCAGGCCAGCGCACCGGCCACCACCAACGTCCATGCGAGGGCTCTCATGCCGAGGCAGTATAGATGAGAGGACGCCGCAGATGAGCCCCGACACGCCCGGCCAGCCCGACGCTCCCGGCCTGCCCGCATACGGGTGGTCGGAGGCCTGGGCCGCCGCCTTCGCCGTGCTGGCGCAGCCCGGGTGGCGGCCGGCGCGGGTGGTGCTGGAGCACGGCCGTTTCCTGCGCGTCCAGGACGGCGCCGGTGAGCGCCTGGCGGTGGCGGCCGGTCGCCTGCGCCACGCCGCCGGCAGCGCCGCCGACCTCCCCACCGTCGGCGACTGGGTCGCGGTGGCCGACAGTGACCGCAGTCTGGTGAAGATCCAGGCCGTGCTGCCGCGGCGGACGCGGCTGTCGCGCGGGCGGCCGGGGGGGCGCGGCGACGAGCAGGTGGTGGCCGCGAACGTGGACCAGGTGCTGCTGGTGATGGGGCTGGACGCCGACTTCAACCTGCGGCGGCTCGAGCGCTACCTTTCACTGACGCACGCCGCCCGCATCCGCCCGGTGGTGGTGCTGAGCAAGACCGACCTGGCGTCCGACCTGGCCGGCCAGCGGGCCCAGGTGGCCGCGCTGGCGGCGTCCGTACCGCTGGTCATGACCACCTCGACCCAGGCCGACGGACACGCCCCGCTGTTGCCTCACCTGCAGCCGGGCACCACCCTGGCTCTGCTCGGCTCGTCGGGCGTGGGCAAGTCGACCTTGCTCAACCGCCTGGTCGGCGAGGATCTGCAGCGCACCGCCGACGTGCGCGCCTCCGATCGCCGCGGCCGCCACACCACCAGCCACGCCCGGCTGTTCCGGCTGCCCGGCGGCGCGCTGCTGGTGGACACGCCCGGCCTGCGCGAGATCGCCCTGTGGGAAGGGGAGGCGGGCCTGGCCGACGCCTTCGCCGACATCCAGGAGCTGGCCGCCGGCTGCCGCTTCTCCGACTGCCGCCACGGCGAGGAGCCCGGCTGCGCGGTGCGGGCCGCGCTGGCCTCGGGCGCCCTCGATCCCGCCCGCTTCGCCAGCCACGCCAAGCTGCGCGCCGAGCTGCAGCCCGACCGCCGCCGCCGCCGGCGTTAGGGCGCCGGCGAGGGTCCGATCGGCGGCGACAGCGCGACCACCAGCTCGGCGGTGGCGCGGGCGGCCGGATCGGTGGCCGGCGTATCCAGCAAGGGAAGAGTCAGGCGGAACACCGAGCCCATGGGCCCGGTCTGCTGCAGCTCGAGCTCGCCGCCCTCGCCGCGGATCAGCTCCCGCGAGACCGCCAGGCCCAGCCCGTTGCCGCCGCTGTCGGCCCGGCTGGTGGTGAACGGCTCGAACAGCCGGGGAATGATTGGTGACGGCACCCCGCGGCCGTTGTCCCGGACCTCGCACACCGCCCGCCGGCCCTCCATCCAGATGTGGATGCCGACGCGCGGGTCGGACGCCGTGGGGGAGACCGCTTCGACCGCGTTCAGCAGCAGGTTGGTGAGCACCCGGATCGAGGTCTGGGCGCTGACCGCCACCCGGATCGGCTCGGTGCTCAGCCGCTGCGACAGCGGGCGGACCCGTCCGCCCAGCAGGTTCAGCGCCCGCCGGGCCGAATCGACAAGGTTCGAGCCCTCGCCCACCAGGCGGCGTGGCTCGTACCGGGATACCTGCTGCAGCTGACGGGCCTGGCCGACCGCCGTCTGCAGCGAGCCGGCCATCGTATCGACCGAGCGGTCACAGGCGGCCAGCGCGCCCAGCGCCTCGGCCCGCCGGGCCGACGCGGCGGCCGCCAGCACCAGCTCGCGCAGCTGCCGCAGGTGCTTCTCCAGCCGGGACAGCTCGTCGAGCATGCAGGTGGCGGTGTTGTTGAAGTCGTGGGTCAGTCCCAGCATCAGCAGGTTCAGCTGCTCGCAGCGAGCAAGGCGTTCGCGCTGCCCGGCATTCATGAGCGCCATCCCGCCGAGCGCGGGCTGCTCCGCTGCGGCGCCCGCACCAGCGGCTCCAGCCGGTCGACCATCTGCCGCTTGAGAAGGAAGGCATCCGCCCCGGCCGCCAGGGCCATCTCCTGCATCAGCTGGTCCTCGACCAGGGTGCAGACGATCACCCGCGGCGGCGCCGGCAGCCGCTTGAGCGCGCGGGTGGCCGCGATGCCGTCCAGGCGGGGCATGGCCACGTCCATGATCACGACGTCGGGCTCGATCTCGCGCACCATCGTGACCGCCTGCTGTCCGTCGCTGGCCTGCCCCACCACCGCCAGGGCCGGGAGGCCGCCCAGAAACGTGACCAGCGCCTCCCGGAAAGATTGGCTGTCGTCCACGACCATCACACGGATTGTCCGTTCCACGATCTCACCCTGCCAGCCGGCCGGGTGCCCTTGTATCGGAGAGATCCCTAGAGCGGGGGAAATTTCCCCCTAGCCCGCTGGGGGGCGCACCTCAGCGCTCCGATGAGACAAGTCCCGTACGGATGGCGTAGCGGACCAGCCCGGCCACGTCGCGGATGTGCAGGCGCTGGCCGATCTGCGTGCGGTGGGTCTCCACCGTCTTGGTCGACAGACCCAGGGCCGCGGCGATCTCCTTGGTGTTCTTGCCCTCGGCGATCAGCTGCAGGATCTCGCGCTGGCGCGGGGTCAGCAGGTCGGCCGCGGCGGGCGTCTCGGTCTCCGCCTCCGTCATCCGCCCCTTCAGCGCCTCCACCACCTGCTTGGAGATCCCCGGGCTGAGATAGGTCTCCCCCCGCATCACCGCCCGCATCAGCACCGGCAGCTCGTCCACGCACGAGTCCTTCAGCACGTAACCGGCCACCCCCAGCCGCAGCGCCTGGGCCACGTGTTTCTCGTCCGAATGCATGGAGAGGATCACCAGCCGCGTGGCCGGCGACTCGCGGGCGATGCGGGGAGCGGCCTCCAGCCCGTTGAGCGTGGGCATCCCGATGTCCAGCAGGGCCAGGTCCGGCTTCTCCCGCGTCACCAGGGCCAGCGCCTCGCGCCCGTCCGATGCCTCGCCCACCACCTCCACGCCGGGCAGCCGTTCCAGCAGCGCGCGGATCCCGGCCCGCACCAGGTTGTGGTCGTCGGCCAGCACCACCCGGATCACGGACGCGCCTCCGGCGCCACCGCGTCGGGCAGGGGCAGGTGGACCAGCAGCTCGGTGCCGCCCGCGCTCGAGCGGACCTCGCAGCGGCCGCCCAGCGCCCGTGCGCGCTCGCGGATCCCCAGCAGCCCGCAGTGCTCGCGCTCGGCCGCCCGCGCCGCCACGTCGAACCCGCCGCCGTCGTCGCGCACCTGGATCAGCAGGCCGCCGTTTTGGCGGCGCAGGCTGACCGCGGCGGTGTGGGCCCGCGCGTGGCGGACCACGTTGCTCAGCGCCTCCTCCACGATCTGGAAGGCCGCCGTCTCCAGCTCGGGGTCCAGCCGCCGCCCCTCCAGGGTGGGCGCCTCGAGAGCGATCACCGTCCCGTTTCCCAGGCCCGCGTCGCCCTGCAGGCCGGCCACCAGCGCCTGGCACGCCGCCACCAGTCCCAGCTCGTCCAGCAGCGGCGGCACCAGCCGGGTGACCAGCCGGCGCACCGAACAGATCGCCTGATCCACCAGCCCCACGGCCTGCAAGGTGCGGCCGCGCATCTCCTCCAGGTCGTTGCTGGCCGCGGCCAGCCGCAGGTTGATCTTCATCGCGGTCAGCAGCTGTCCGACGTCGTCGTGCAGGGCCCGGCCCAGGCGCCGCGCCTCCGGCTCGTGCCCCCGATCGCCGGCGGCCGCCGTCCCGGTCGCCCCCCGCACCGTCGCCACGATGGTCTCGGGGTCGCTGCCCTTGGGCAGGTACACCGCGCCCGCCGCCTCCACCGCCGCCGCGTACTGGCTGGCCGGGTGCATGCTCAGCACCACCAGCGGCAGCCTCGGGCGCAGCCGCCGGAAGGTGTTCACCGCGGCCAGGCCGCCCCCATCGGGCAGCGACAGGTCCAGCAGCGCCAGGTCCCAGTCCTGCCGCTGCAGCAGCGCCAGCCCCTCGGCGGCGGTGCCGGCCTCGCCGAAGGTCGCGGCCGGGAAGGCGGTCGCCAGGGTGTCACGCAGCGAGCGCCGGACCGGGGCGCTGTCGTCAACCATCAACACGCGCATCGCGCTTGCCTTCGCGGGGGATCCGCGCCGTCACGGTGGTGCCCGCACCCGGCTCACCCACGATGGTCACCTCCCCGCCCAGCACCAGCGCGCGCTCGCGCATGCTCAGCAGACCCAGCGACGACGGCCGCCGCTGCTCTTCCGGCGTGATGCCGCGCCCGTCGTCGCGCAGGGTGAGCCGGAATGCCGCCGGCTCGGCGGTCAACCGGATGTGGACCTGTCGCGCGCCCGCGTGGCGGACCACGTTGGTCAGCGCCTCCTGCACGATCCGGAACAGCACCAGCGCCGCCGGCGGGTCGACCCGTGCCGCCGGCTCCGGCTGGCCGTCGATGTCCCGCAGGTCGGTGGTGCAGCGGATCCCGCTGCGCGTCTCCAGCTCCCGCGCCAGCCAGGCGATCGCCGCCGCCAGCCCCAGGTCCTCCAGCATGGCCGGCCGCAGGTCGGCTGACAGCCGGCGGGTGGTCTCCAGGGTCTGCTCCAGCAGCTGGTCCATCTCCGTCACCCGCGCCTCCGCCGCCTCCCGCCCGGCGCTCCCCGTCCGCAGCTGGGCGCGCAGCGATCCCAGGTCCAGCTTCAGCGCCGTCAGCGCCTGGCCGATCTGATCGTGGATCTCGCGCGCCATGGTCCGCCGCTCCTCCTCCCGGATGGCGTCCAGCCGGGCGGCCAGCGCCCGCAGCTGGCCGGCCGAGGTGCGCAGCTGCTCCTGGGCCGCCTCCGCCTCGCGCAGCAGCCGCTCGCGGTGGGTGATGTCGCGGAAGCTGCACACGCGTCCGCAGATCCTCTCGCCCTGGCGCTGCGGACGGGAGTAGCGCTCGAACACCCGCCCGTCCCTGAAGTGCAATACATCCAGCCGCTCGAGCTCGGGCTCGCGGTAGAGCTCGGCGGTCCGTTCCAGGAACTGGACCGGGTCGGCCAGCTGATCGGCGACCAGGCTCATCAGGTCCGACAGGTACGTGCCCTCCGCCACGTCGTCGGGCAGCCGCCACAGCGCGCGCAGCCGCTGATTCAGCGCCCGCACCTCGCCGTGCAGATCGATCAGCAAGATGCCGTCGGCGGTCGCCTCCAGGGTCGAGCGCAGCAACGAGACCGTCTTCTCCAGGCGCTGGGTGGCCATCCAGCGGTCGGTGATGTCCCAGCAGCTGCCCACCAGCCGCTGGGGTCGCCCCTGGCCGTCGGGGATCACGTCGCCGCGCGTGTGCAACATCCGGACGCTGCCGTCGGGGCGCACGATGCGATGGTCGTAGAGGAAGGGGGTGACGTTGGTCAGCGCGTGCGACACCACCGCCTGGGTGTGGCCGAGGTCGTCGGGAAACACCCGTTCCAGGAAGGCCTCGTAGCTGCCCGTCCACTGCTCCCGGGTCATGCCGTAGATCCGGTACATCTCCTCGGACCAGATCACCTGGTCGGAATGCACCTGCCACTCCCAGCTGCCGACGTGGGCCACCCGCTGGGCCTCGGCCAGCATCCGCTCGTTGCGCGCCAGCGCCTCCTGCGCCTGGCGGTGGGCGGTGATGTCCAGCGCCGTCGCCACCACGTGCGTGATCTGGCCGCGCGAGTCCAGCAGCGGCGCGAAGGCGGCATCGATCGTCCGCATCCCCGCCTCGCCGCGCACGATGGTGGTCTCGAACCGCAGCCTCTCGCCCCGGGCCGCGCGATCGATGGCATCGGCGATCCGGTCGCGCTCGACGGCCGAGTGCGCGAACCAGGGCAGATCGACGAAGCGCCGGCCGATCACCTCGTCGCGCGCCAGCCTGCTCAGCTGCAGGGGCAGCTGGTTGACGTCCACCACCACCCCGTCGACCGAGAACAGACCGACGAACGCGAACACCGTGTCCAGCATCCCGCGCAGGCGGGCGTGGTCGGCCAGGACGATGTCGAAGCTTTCCTGCTCGCCGTCGACCAGCAGACGGAGCGCTGAGCTGTTCTGATTCACCGGCAACACCTCCTCCCGGCCCCCGCCGCTTCCCTCGGAACCTACTGCGCGCAGATCCGCGCGTCAATGCGTCGGCAGCCCGACGTCGACGTCAGTCGTTCACCTATCCCGCGCCGGTGTCGCCGCCGGTCAGCTCCTCGACCTCGTGCAGGCGTCCGTCGATCACGTCGACGCGGAAGAGACAGCCGTTGGCCAGCGGGGCGAAGGGGCGTCCGAAGGCGCTCGACAGCAGCGCCCGGGTCGATCCGCCGTGCCCCACCAGCAGCACCGCCTGCCCGTCGGCAAGGGGCGCGGACAGGGCCTCCTGCACCGCCAGGCGCAGCCGGGCCACCACCGCGTCCTGCGCCTCGCCCCCCGGGGGCATGTGGCTGCGGTCGGCCTGGTACCGCGTCCAGGCCTCGGGGTAGCGATGCGCGCACTCCTCCGCGGTCAGCCCCTCGAACACGCCGAAGGAACGCTCGCGCAGCCGCGGATCGATCACCACCGGCGACAGCCCCAGCGCCGCCGCCACGATCTCGGCGGTCTCGCGCGCGCGCGAAAGGTCGCTGGAGCGGATGTGCCCGACGCCCAGCCTGCGCACGCGCGCGGCCAGCTCGGCCGCCTGGGCGCGGCCCCGATCGCTCAGCCCGATGTCGGTGTGGCCCTGCCACCGTCGTTCGAGGTTCCAGGACGTTTCGCCGTGCCGGGCGAGAAAGAGCCTCCGCACCACGCACAAGAATAGGTCAGATCACGCGATCGAGCAGCGCCTGGCCGGCGTCGTGGCGCCGAAGGTTGACCAGGAAGTGCTCGACCAGCCGCCGCCACTCGTGGTCGTGGCCGCCGGCGGTGTGGGGTGTGATCACACAATTGGGCACCGTCCACAGCGGATGCGCGGGCGGCAGCGGTTCGGGATCGGTGACATCCAGATAGGCCGCGCGCAGCTGCCCGGAGGCCAGCGCCTCGCCCAGGGCGGTCTGGTCGACGGTGGTGCCGCGCCCGATGTTGTAAAACACGGCCCCGTGCTTGAAACGGGAGAAGCGCGCGCGGTCGAACAGCCGGGTGGTGTCCTGGTTGGCGGGCAGCAGGTCGAACACGTGGTCGGCGGCCGGCAGCAGCCGGTCGATCTCGCCGATCGGGCGCACCGGCAGCGGCTCGTCGCCGCGCGGGCGACGCCGCAGGGCCGTGATGTCGAACGAGAAGGGCGCGCACAGCTCGGCCAGCCGCTGGGCGATCGATCCGTATCCCACCAGCAGGACCTTCTGCCCGCGCAGCAGGACCGATCGCGCGCGCAGCTCCTGCTTGGGCCAGGCGTGTGCGCCCAGCTGATCGGCCCGCGCCTGCGGCAGCTGCCGCGCTTCGGCGAGCATCAGGGACAGCGCATGTTGCGCGCACGGTTCCGCGTACACCGCCGAGCTGGTGCTCACGCGCGTTTCTCGCGCGCCGAGGGTCGAGCGCACGGCCCGCGTGTCGAAGCTGGTGTAGCCGGCCGACGATAGATGTATCCAGCAAAGTCGGGAGATCCCCAGAGCCTGATCCACTTCCGGTTGCCCGAACACGATGTCCGCGTGAACCAGATGCGGATCCGGCTTGCCCAGCGCCGTGTTCGTCGCGGTGCGGTCGTCGGCCCAGATCAACCGGTGCGGGCCCAGGCTCGATTCGAGCAGCGCCTGCGACGTTTCGTCGCAACCGAGGTTGCACCAGATCGTGAGAGGCCCGGTCGTCATGGGTCGTGACACTATGACAACTCGGCGACAGGTGCAGACAATCCGCACACCTTGCGAGGCAGCCCTGTCGATCGAGGCCTTTCGCGTGCCATCCGGATCGAGAACGGTCGCGGCGCGGTGGCGATCCGATCGCGGTTTTCCGCTCGGACTTTGTTTGACTTCCGGCTCGCGTCCGCGCGATCCTTCGCGCGGGGGGGTTCCGGTCAGCGCGCAGATGCTGTCTCTAGCGCGTCCATTCCAGGTGTTGGACGATTTCCCCGATCCTGTGGCCGTCGTGGATCGAGGTGGTGCGATCGTCTACGCCTCGCCGTCCATCGGCGCGCTGGTGGGTCGCACCGGCGACGAGCTGGTGGGCCTCGAGCTGGCCTCGTTCGTGGCCGCCCGGCACCGCCCGCAACTGGCGCGCACCCTGGCGACGTTCGCGGGCGGACCGCCCGCGCTGCGCTTGACGGTCGAGCCGCTGGGCTGCGGCTCGGCCAGCTCGGGCGCGGTCGAGGAGGCGCCCCGTCTGTGGGAGCTGTCCATCCAGCGCCTGTCGCAGGATCAGCACAGCGACGAGCACCACCTGTTCTTCGTCTGCGTCCGGGCCACTCAGGCGGCCCAGCCCGGCAGTGGTCCGCACACAACGCCCGACACCTATCGCCGCATCGTCGAGGGCACCCGGGACGGCATCTGGCTGCTGGACGTCGAGGGCCGCACGACCTTCGTCAACCCGCAGATGGCGGCCATGATCGGTCAGACGGTCGAGGGGATGCTCGGTCGCTCGCCCAAGGATTTCATGGACGATGACATGTGGGCAGAGGCCACCCGCATGATCGAGCGGCACCGCCAGGGCATATCGGACGTGCATCCGCTGCGCTTCCGGCATCGCAACGGGCGCGCGGTCTGGACCCTGGTCTCGTCCAACCCGCTGCATGACGAGCAGGGCGACTTCATCGGCGCGCTCGGTCTGGTCACCGACATGGGCCAGCGGCGGCGCCTGGAAGAGCAGCTGCTGCACGCGCAGAAGATGGAGGCGGTCAGCCGGCTGGCCGGCGGCAT
Source organism: Myxococcota bacterium (assembly GCA_046734815.1). Classification (GTDB taxonomy): domain Bacteria; phylum Myxococcota_A; class Polyangia; order Fen-1088; family Fen-1088; genus CAVYGB01. The sequence continues at coordinate 11,461 of JBKPRZ010000529.1, forward strand.
CGCCCACGAGTTCAACAACCTGCTCACCACCATCGTCGGCGCGGCCGAGCTGCTGTCCTTCCGCCTGGGCGGCCAGCCCGAGCTGCGGGCCGAGCTGTCGGGGATCCGCACCGCCACCGACCGCGCCGCCACCCTGGTCAGGCGGCTGCTGACCTTCGCCCGCCGCCACAGCGCCCACCCGCGGGTGGTGGATCTGTGCGCGGCCGTGCGCGGGGCCGACCGCATCCTGGCCAGCGCGCTGGGTGAAGACGTCGAGCTGTCGATCCACACGCCCGACGTCGAGTGTTCGGCCCGGGTGGACGTGGCCCAGATCGAGCAGGCCCTGCTGAACCTGGTCATCAATGCACGCGACGCCATGCCCGAGGGCGGCGAGGTGAAGGTGTCGGTCGAACGCGTGCCGCTGTCCGCGCCGCTGGCTCAGCTACCACCCGGCGACTACGTCCGTCTGTCGGTCAGCGACACCGGCACCGGCATGACGCCCGAGGTGCTGGAACGCGTGTTCGAGCCGTTCTTCACCACCAAGCCGCGCGAATACGGGTCGGGCCTGGGGCTGGCCATCGTCTACGGCATCGTCCAGCAGAGCGCCGGGCACATCACCGCCGACAGCACGCCGGGCGAGGGGACCACCTTCTCGATCTACCTGCCCCACGCCGAGCCGCAGAGCGAGCCGGATCAACCGCTGGACGAGCCCTTCGACGAGAGCGCGGTCCCGCGCGGCCGCGAGACCATCCTGGTGGTCGAGGACGACGAGCTGGTCCGCGGGATCACCGTGCGCTCGTTGCGGGCGCTGGGATATCGCATCCTGCTGGCCGAAGACGGCGAGGACGCCCTGCGGGTGGTGGACAATCACAGCGGCGACATCGACCTGGTGGTGACCGACGTGGCCATGCCCCGCATGGGCGGACCCGAGCTGGCCGAGCAGCTGACCGCCCGCAACCCGCGGGTCAAGGTGCTGTTCGTGTCCGGCTACTCCGAGCAGGAGCTGACCGAGCGGATGGCGCTGGCCCAGAACCGCGCCTTCCTGGACAAGCCCTTCACCGCCTCGATGCTCGCGCGCAAGCTGCGCGAGATGCTGGACTCGTGACCCCGGCCGTCGCGATCGCGACGGTCAGTGGCGGTGGCGGTGGTGCAGGTCGGGCAGGTGCGGATGATCGTGGGTGATCGGGTCGTGGCGGTGCCAGTGGCTGTGCGGCTCGGCCATCGGCCCCTCGTGCACGTGGCGGTGGTGCTCGTCGTGCACGTGCTGGTGCTCGTGCTCGATCGCCTCGTGGGTGTGCGGGTGCCCGTGGCGCTCGCGGGCCAGCAGCCACACACCCGCCGCCATCAGCGCGCCGGCCCCCAGCTCCACCGCTCCCGGCGCCTCACCCAGCACCGGCAGCGCCAGCAGCGCCCCCATGAACGGCGCGGTGGCGAAGTAGCCCGCCTCGCGGGCCGCGCCCAGCAGCCTCAGCGCGTACATGTCCAGCAGCAGGCTGACCCCGTAGCTGAACGCGCCCAGCACCAGCGCCGGGGCCAGCACCGCCGCCGGCGGCCGCGGCTCGCCCAGCAGCGCCGCCAGCAGCAACATCGTCACGCCCGCGCCCAGGGTCTTGACCTGCACGATCTGCCGCGGGTCCTTCAGCGACAGCTGCTGGCTGAGGTTGTTGTCGATGCCCCAGCCCAGACAGGCGCCGGCGATCGACAGCGCCTCCCAGCTGCCCCCGCCGCCCGCCCCCGGCGGCCGGGTCAGCAACACCCCGCCGGCCACGACCACCCCCAGCGCCAGCGCCGCCCGCCGCCCCAGGTGCTCGCGGTACGCCAGCACCGCGATGGCCATGGTGAACGGCGCCTCCAGGTTCAGCAGCAGCGATCCGGTCACGCCCGAGACGTGGGCCAGCCCGCGCAACATCAAATAGGGGCTGACCATCCCGCCGATGACGACGATCGTCAGCAGCGGGGCCAGGTCCTTGCGCCCCAGCCTGGCCTCGCCGCCGCCGGAGCGCAGGCGCACGAAGGTCAGCCCGATCCCCGCCCCCAGGTACAGCAGCCCCGCCAGCATCAGCGGCGAGACCGACGGCAGCAGCCGCTTGCAGATCGGCGCGCTGGCCCCGAACAGCAGAGCGGCGCCCAGGCCACACAGCGCCCCGCGCGCGGAGGCCGACCGGGGTCCGGTCAGTGGCCCCATTTGGGCAACACGCGCAGCCGGCGCACGTACGTGAACACGCTCAGCAGCCCCAGCGCCGCCGCCGCCCACACCGCCGGCGCGGCCAGCGGGTGCCGCAGCAGCATGAGGGTAGCGGCCAGGAACTGCACCACCGTGGTGGCCTTGCCGATCGGGTGGGCGCGGAAGTCGTAGTCGCGCGACATGCGGTGCAGGTTCGGCACCAGCCGCAGCGCCGTCACCGCCACCGCCTGCAGCACCTCGCGCGTCAGCAGCAGCGCCAGCCACAGCGCGGGCGGCCGCCGCGCCAGGTACAGCCCCACCACCACCGAGGCGACGAACAGCTTGTCGCACAGGGGGTCCAGCCAGTCGCCGCGCCGCTGGTGGGGCTGGCCGGCGCGCATCTGCCGCCGCGCCACCCAGCCGTCCAGCACGTCCGACACCCCCGCCGCCACCAGCACCCCCAGCGCCACCGGCACGTCCCCCGCCACGAAGACGAAGGCTATCCCCAGGGGAATCCGTACCAGCGACAGATAGTCCGCGACCGACACCGCCCGAGTCTACCGCGCCCCCCCGGCCCCGTCCGCCACGGACGCCCCTGAGGAGCGCAGGTTTGTTTGGTTTATTGCTAGTCTTCGCCCGACATGTCGACGCCGGTGCCGCTGGTCATACTCACCGGGTTCCTCGGGGCCGGGAAAACCACTGTCCTGAACCGGGTGCTCGGCGCGCAGCATCGACGGCGCCTCGGCGTGATCGTCAACGAGCTGGGCCGCATCGACGTCGACGGCAAGCTGCTGCGCGCCCGGGCCGGCGCGGTGGTCGAGCTGGCCGGCGGCTGCGTCTGCCACGAGGTCCGCACCCTGGCCGAGCTGTGGCAAGCGCTGGGCGAGCTGATCCCGCGCGCCCGCCCCGACTGCATCGTGCTGGAGACCACCGGCATCGCCGAGCCCGCGCCCCTGCTGGAAGGCCTGGCCGATCACCCCGACCACGGGCGCACGGTGGTGGCCAGCCGGGTGGTGACGGTGGTCGACGCTTCGGTCGGGCTGGACGTGCTGGAGCGCCACCCCGAAGCGCGGGCCCAGGTGGTGACGGCCGACCGGCTGCTGCTGTCGAAGATCGATCTCGCCGACCCGGATCGCGTCCGCACCCTGCACGAGGCGCTGGCCCGCCTGAACCCCGAGGCCGAGCGGGCCAGCTTCCCGCCGGGCGGGGAGGGGACCGCCGCCCTGGTGCCCTGGCTGCTCGCGGACCTGACTCCGCGCCTGCCCCGCGCCGACGACGAGCCCCCCGACGAGCCGCACCGCCACGGCCAGCTGCAGGTGGTGGCGTTCTCGGAGGAGGCGCCGCTGGTGGCCGAGCCGCTGCTGGCGGTGTGCGGCCGTCTGGGCTCGGCGCTGGTGCGGGCCAAGGGCTTCGTGAACCTGGCGGGCGAGCCGCGCCGGGCGTTCCTCGAGCACGCCGGCGGCCGCCTCTCGCTCGAGCCGCGCGATCCCTGGCCGTCGGGCCCGCGCCGCACGGAGATCGTTCTCATCGGCGAGGGCCTGGACGCGGCCAGCCTGCAACGCCAGCTGTGGGCCTGCCGGGCGCCGGGAGGCCACCATGGCTGAGACGCCGGCCGGGGTGCCGGTCGTGCCGGTCGATCCCGCGGCGCCGCTGCGCTCGACCCGCAACGCCGAGCTGATGGACAGCTGGGCGCTGGTGCTGCTGGCGCTGGGCGTGGAGCACCGGATCCTGGGCCACGAGGGCACCCTGTACCTGCAGGTGCCCGCCCGCGATCGCCACCGCGCCGAACTGGCGCTGGCCGCGCACGACCGCGAGCGCGCGGCCGAGCCGCCCAAGGTGCTTCCGGCGCCCGACCAGGGCTGGTCCGCCGCCGGCCTGGGCGTCGCCATCACCCTGGCCGCCTTCTACTTCGTGGCCGGCGGCCGCGACACCGGCGCGCACGGCCGCTGGTTCGACGTCGGCGCCGCCGACGCCGCCCGCATCGTCGGCGGCGAGCTGCACCGCTCGATCACCGCCCTGACCCTGCACGCGGACATCATGCACCTTGCCGCCAACGCGCTCGCCGCGGTGGTGCTGGTGGGCGCGCTGGGGCGCTGGCTGGGCGGCGGCCTGGCCTGCGGCCTGACCTTGCTGTCGGGCGCCGCCGGCAACCTGATCGTCGCCTTCGCCTACCGCGGGGGCCACATCTCGGTGGGCGCCTCCACCGCCGTGTTCGGTGCGCTGGGCGTGCTGGGCGGGCTGCAGGTGGTGCGCTGGCTGCGCGGGCGAGCGGCGCCGGGCGGGCGGCGGCGGGCCCTGTCGGTGGTGGCCGCCTGCCTGGGCGTGTTCGCCATGCTGGGCGTGGGCGCCAAGAACGGCACCACCGACGTGCTCGCCCATCTGGCCGGCCTGGGCGCGGGGCTGGTGATCGGTCTGGTGGTCGGGCGCTTCGTGCGGGTGCCGGTCCCCCGCCTGGTGGGGCTGCTGGTGGGGGTGGCCACGGTGATCGCGCTGGCCGGTGCCTGGGCGCTGACGGCATGACCGCCCGCCGCGCCTGCCTGGCCGCCGTCGCAGTCGCCGCCCTCGCCGACGGCTGCGCGC
>JBKPRZ010000530.1:0-8548 GCA_046734815.1 Myxococcota bacterium
CGACGGCCGCTGGCAAATCTTCCCCACCGACCTGGACAACGTGATGGGCGGCGCCCCCCCGTCCACCGCCGACGCCTCCTTCTTCGCCGGCCAGTGGAACATCCGCAGCAACCGCAACGACTACTGGAACCTGCTGAAGGATGCCTTCCTGCGCGCCTTCCGCGACGAGTTCATCGCCCGCCTGCGCGAGCTCGACCGCACCGTCCTGTCCCCCGAAGCCGTCACCGCCCTCGCCGAGGACCTGGCCCCGCAGTACCAGCCCGAAGAAGCCGCCGCCTCCCCCGCCGGCACCTCCTGCGGCCCCGCCCCGGAGGACCTGCTACGCCTCGAGGACTTCGCCTACGCCCGCAGCGCCCGCTTGCAGGCGGGGCTGGTCGATTAGGCCGATCGCAGCGCCCGCCAGATCAACAGTTGCCGCTCGCCAGCCCCAGCAGGCGAAGATCTTGTCGCACAGGATCTGCGCCATGGCCTCCGGCAGGTCAGCGAACGCGGTACTCACGACGCTTCGGTGGCATGATCCGGCCCGCTGCTGGGGCCGCTCACAGCGTGCAGGCGTTGGTGTTCGGCGGCGGCGCGGTGGCGGCGCAGAAGTCGAACCAGCAGGCGACCCGCTGGGTGGCGAATCCGGAGGGAAAGGCCATGTCGTAGAAGCGCTTGCCCGCCTCGACGACTTCGGTCTGCTTCGTGGCCGCCATGACCTGCTCGCGGCAGGCCCCGTTCGCGCCGGTGAAGCAGGAGGCCCCCTTGGCGTCACCGCACAGGCAATCGATCGGATCGTTGACCGCGCAATGAGAGCTCAGCATGCAGCTGAACAGGGCGTCGCACAGGGCCCTGTCCGCGTCTCCGGAGACGTGCTCACAGCCCAGGTTCGGATCGCATAGCCCGTCGCTGACCGCCTGCTGCTCACAGGTGCTGCATGAGTTCACCCCCGGTGGCGGAGGCGCAGGCGGTGGCGGAGGAGGTGGCGGCGGAGGAGGCGACGGCGGGGGAGGTGGAGGGGGAGCAGGAGCCGGCGGCGGTGGCGGAGGAGGCGGTGGCGGAGGAGGCGGTGATGGTGGAGGCGGCGGAGGTGGTGGCGGCGGTGGCGGCGGTGGCGGAGGTGGAGGCGGCGGCGGTGGTGGAGGCGGAGGCGGAGGCGGCGGCGGCGGCGGCCCCGGGGGTAAGTAGGAAATGCCGCCACAAGCAGTCGGCGTGGGCGCAGGCGCGGGCGTGGCCACGCAGACGCTGTTCGAGCACCGGCCACTCACACAATCATTGCCGTAGTAGTTGTACTGGTCGCAGCCGGCACCGTCGGGGTGTTTCGTCTGGCACGTGCCCGGGTAGGGGTAGTAATAGGGTCGCGAGCAGAACAGCCCGTCTTCACAAGGCGTGGTCTGGTACGGGTACGACGACGATGCGCACGACTCACCCAGCTTCGCGGGAGCTCGGCAAACCCCATCGAGACAGGACAGCCCGGTCTTGCAACGCTGGCTCCCATCGCACGCCTGCCCCGCATCCGACAACGGCGTGCATCGCTTGTCCGGAGCGATGGTGGTCCGGCAGACCCCCTCGACACACTCGTAGTCCTGCTGGCAGAGCGCACCCACCGGCTGCTTGGCCTTGAGCAGATCCGGGCAGCTGAACAGCTCGGGCGCGAGGGCAGGCGAGCCGTAAGGGGGATAGTACCGGCTTTCCCCGAGCCAGGCAGTCACCGCATCGCCGAACTGGTTGCAGGTCCGCGCCTGCAGGCGATCGATGCATGCCTGCCCGTTGAGCGGATCATATTCGACCCGGTTCTCGGCCAACGAGAACGACCACTGTTTGAAGTACTCGGCGAAGTAGTAGGGCGCCGTCTCCGGACAGTTCTGCGGCGTTAGCAGCGCGCCCAGCAGAAAGACCTGCCGCTCGCCCGTCCCGCAACACTCGAAGATCTTGTCGCACAGGACTTTCCCCATCAACGGGGGCAAGTCGCCCAGAAGGATCCCCGGCGCCTGGGAGACGCCCACCATGGGCTCGAAATTGGTGGGTGGCACCTCCGCGGGCGGCGCGGCTGCCACCATCGGGGGAGTGGGTGCGGCCACCGGGTCAGCCGCCGTGCTCAACCGGGAGCCATCGCTCCCTATGTCGTCATTGCAACCGGCCGCGAGCAGCAGAACGAGTCCAGCAAGTTTTCGCATGTCCGCCTCCGCGAGATTGGCGAAGCGCAGATTGCCCCGGAGCGGCACCGAACAATTGCGAACATCTCGCGAACTCTCGCTGCGCCCGTTCCGAGTGCAGCGGTCGATGTATCCAACGCCCAGCGCTCCTCGCGCCTCATCGCCCGATTTCCGGAGGCTCAGCGGGGTCGACCTCGCTCTCACAGACGAAGGTCGAGCGAACGGGCAGCTTCACAGCCCCGGCAGCGCCAGCATCAGGATGGCGATGCACATCTCGTTGCGGGTGCCCCAGCCGGGGAAGACGGCCATCTGGTCCATCGACGTGTCGTACTGGCAGGTCATCGAGACCTTGCTGTCGCTGGTGAGGGTGGGGCGGGTGCCCTTGTAAAAGTAGAACTTTTGCCAGTTGAAATCCCAGCGGTCCACCTTGTCCGCGCACTGGGAGGCGCCGTCGGGGCCGGTGATGCTCATCTGCTTGCGCACGCCGCGCGTGTGCATGTGGGGCATCAGGCCGACCAGCTCGAGCGGGGCACCCGGGGGCAGGCCCATCTGCAGGCCGGTCCGCGTCCACGAGTACTCCACCGACTTCATGCCCGCGGCCAGCGAGTCGGGCTTGCCGCGCGCGGCGCTCTCGACGAACGGATCGGTGAGCGAGAAGATGGCCCGGCGCTGGACCGTGTCGGCGTGGCGGAGCTTCACGGTGGTCGAGTCGCTGCGGCCCTGGTGGCCGGGGTCGGCGAGGTTGTAGTGGATCTGGACCACCACCTGGTCGGTGGTGCGGTGACGGACGCCCAGACCCTCCGGGTAGCTGACCGGGCCCTGGCCGGGGGCCCAGATCGCTGGCACCGAGTCCAGCTCGACGCCCTCGCCGGCCAGGCTGAAGCACTCCCAGCCGGGACGGTCGGGGTCGGCGTCGTCCAGGGCCTTCATCTGCTCGGCGTTGGTGTTGCCCTTGGCGGTCTTCTTGTTCGGGTCGACGATCATCGCCACCACGTGGTGCACGATTGTCGGTTCGCCCGGCGTGACCTCGTAGCCGGTGATGTAAGCGTCCTTGTCCAGCGGAGTGCCGGCCAGGAAGCAGCGGTAGTCGTCGAACTGAGCGTAGGTGCCGCCCGCGGGCACCGGCATCACCAGCGGCGTCTTGTACTCGCGCCCCTCACCGATGCTCGGCCGGGGCGACGGCGTGATGGGCTTGATCTCGCCCTCGCGCCGCGGACCCTGGGCCCACCGGCCCAGCAGATCGATCTCGGCGGCGGTCAATGTCTCCGAATCCTCGAACTGCCCGCACGTTCCGTCGTGGGTCACCAGGTAGGGCGGCATGATGCCGGCCTTGGCCTTGGCGTAGATGTCGGCGGCGCGCTTGTCGACCACGTCGAAGCCGTTCATCGCGAACGGGCCGATGCCGCCGATCTGGTGGCAGCGGACGCACTTGGCGTTGAGCACGGGGGCCACGTCGCCCCAGTAGGTCAGCCCGGACTGGGTGCTTCCGGGCGCCCCGGGCGTCCCCTGGTCGTCTTCACAGGCGATTGAAGTCAGAGACACCAGCCCCAGCGACAGGGCGACGAGCAAGGAGCGGGATGCGCGCATGAGTTTCTCCTGAATCGAGGTCGCGAAACCTGCGCTCTTCTGACACAGCGGCCCCGGAGCGGCTGCAAGTGGATTGAACGAGGTTCAATAATTGGGGGCCGCCCCGGGGGCCATTCGGGAGGAGCCCCGAACTCGTGCACGACGCGCCGTGAGGTCGGCACCGGCGCGCCATCCCAGCGGTCGCTATTAATAAGGATGCGCCGCCGGTAAGGAGCGCCGCGCCGGATGGAAACGGTTTGCTCGGGGACTGTCCCACTGGGCGACAGCCTTGGTGAGCCCGCAAACGAAACCCGCCCACAAAGGTGAGCGTCGACCTCTCGGGCGCGTCACTCCCTTAAAGATGCGTGCTCCACGGATGGTGCCCGTTGGGTGTAGCCAACGCCGACGGGTTTCTCGACCAGCCGGCGGGTACTTCAGGAGGTCACTGATGTTACGAGCCCCCCGAATTCTTTGCTGTTTCGGCGCGACAGCACTCGCGCTCGGCTGCAACGGCGCAATCGGCGATGGCAGCCCGGGCGGGAGCGAAGGTCCCGGTGGACCCAAGCCCGACGTCCCGAACAGCACCGGCCCGGCCGCCGCTCCCGGCGCTGGCGCCCTGTCCGACAACGCCAGCATGCCCGACGTGGCGCCGCTGCGGCGGTTGACCCAGCTCGAGTACCGGAACACGGTGCGCGACCTGCTGGGGCTCACCACTCCGGTGGGCGCGGGCGCGCAGCTGGTGGGCGACTCCGAATCGCAGAACGCCGGCTTCGTGCGCGGCGGTCCGATCACCGGCGGCGACGACCTCCGCAACCTGATGACCGTCGCCAACGAGGCGGTCGGCAACGCGAAGCTGGACGGCCTGCTCCCCTGCAGCCCGCTGCCCACCGCCGCGGCCGAACAGGACGCCTGCGTGGCCAAGTTCATCCCGGCGTTCGGCAAGCGCGCCTACCGCCGCCCGATGAGCGCGCACGAGGTCGAGCTGGTGCAGGGCCTGTACAAGGCCCAGCGCTCGCCGGAGATCGGCGCTTCCTTCGAGCAGGCGGTCACCGCGGTCATCTCCGCGTTCCTGCAGGCGCCCCAGTTCCTGTACCACTGGGAGCTCGGGCCCAACGCCCCCACCAAGGACGGCGCCCTGATCCGCTACAACTCCTGGGAGGTCGCCTCCCGGCTGTCGTACCTGATCTGGACCACCATGCCCGACGACAAGCTGTTTGCCGCGGCCGAGGCCGACGCGCTGAAGACGCCCGAGCAGATCGCCCAGCAGGCCAACCGGCTGCTGGCCGACGAGCGCGCCAAGCAGGGTCTGGCTGACTTCCACCTGCAGTGGCTGGAGATCGGGCCGCTGACCGAGATCCCCAAGGACGAGGACCTCAAGGACTTCTCGCCCGCGGTGGCGCAGTCGATGCTGGACGAGACCCGCGACTTCACCTCGGGCCTGTTCGGTGACAAGGGCGGCAGCCTCACCGCCCTGCTGACCTCCAAAGACACGGTGGTGGACGCCAAGGCCGCCAAGATCTACGGCGTGACCGGCACCGGCAAGGTGTCGCTCGACCCGACCCAGCGGGCGGGCATCTTGACCCAGCTGTCGTTCCTCACCTCGCACGCCGACACCGGCACGCCGCATCCGATCAAGCGATCGGACACCATCCTGCGCCGCCTGTTCTGCATGGACCTGCAGGTGCCGGCCAACGTCGAGGTGCCGCCGGTGGCCGATCCGAACCCGGACCAGACCACGCGCGAGCGGTTCGACGTCCACAGTCAGGCCGCCTGCGCGCGGGCCTGTCACTCGATGCTCGACCCGATCGGGTTCGCCTTCGAGAACTACGACGCCATCGGCGCCTACCGGACGAAGGACAACAACAAGCCGGTCGACCCCACCGGGTCGGTCATGTTGACCACCGGCGACTCGCTGACCTTCAAGAACGCGGTCGACCTGGTCGGTCAGATGGCCAAGCTGCCGTCGGTGCGCGACTGCATGACCAAGCAGTGGATGCGCTACATGCTCGGCCGCCGCGAAGTGGACGGCGAGAAGCCGACCGTCGACACGCTCAACGACCTGTTCGCCAAGTCGGACTACGACTTGCGCAAGCTCCTGGTCGGCCTGACCCGCACGCGCTCGTTCACCCACCGCAAGCTCTCGGCCGGGGAGGTTTCGCAATGAAGAAGGACTGGCAGATCGAACGTCGTACCCTCCTCAAGCAGCTCGGTGTGGGGGCCGCGTGCCTCCCGCTGCTGCGGGCCTCGAAGTCGTTCGCGCAGACGACCGCGTCTCCGTTCCGGCTGATGGTCCTGCAGATGTCCGAGGGCTACCGGCAGCAATACTGGAAGCCGGCCACCGGCCCGCTGAACCAGCTGCCGATGACCCTGACGCCGCTCGAGGCGCACAAGCAGGACATGATCATCTGCCCGGACATGAGCAACCCGGGCATCGGCGCGGGCGGCCACGGGTCCTATGGCGTCATCTACTACGGCAAGGGCGCCACGGGCTCCGGCTACAAGGAGCCGACCGGTCCCACCTTCGACCAGGTGGCGGCGGCCGGGCTGCCCAAGCCCGCCAGCGGCTTCAAGTCGCTGCACACCTGGGTGCAGCTGGAGCTGCCACCCCGGTCCACCACCTCGCCGGGCGGAAGCCACTGCTTCTGGACCGGGCAGGGGGCGCCCATCAACCCGGTGAGCGACCCCTACGCCCTGTACAAGCAGGTGTTCGCCGGCGGCGACTTCAACACCATGGCCGACCCGGCCGCCATCAAGCGCCTCATGGCCAACCGCAAGAGCATTCTGGACTTCGTCGGCTCGAACCTCGACGACTTCAAGAAGCGGCTGGGCACCGAGGACCGCAACGCCATCGACGCCCACTTCCAGGCCGTGCGCGAGCTGGAGACCCAGCTGCAGGCCTCGGCCAGCTCCAACACCGGCGGCTGCGGCGCGACGCCCAACATGATCGACATCACCGATCGGGCGCAGTACCCCAACATCCAGAAGGCGCACCTGAACCTGATGGTCGCCGCTCTGAAGTGCGGGGTCACCAACGTCGCCACCATCCAGCACGGCGACTCGTCGGGCAACAGCATCAACTTCGGGGCCTTCGTCCCGGGGCTGCCGGCGCTCAGCAAGAACAACTACAAGAGCCCGTACCGCAACTGGCACGACCTGGGGCATAGCCCGATCCAGGACGGCAAGGACCACAAGCAGATGACCGACCAGTGGTTCATGGGCCGCTTCGCCGAGCTGTTCGCTCAGATGAAGCAGATCCCGGAGGGCGAGGGCGGCAGCCTGTTCGATCGCACGGTGGTGGTCATCGGCAACCACATGCAGGAAGGCGCCAACCACAACGCCCAGAAGAACCCGATGATGGTCTTCGCCGGCAAGGCGCTGAAGATGAAGACCGGCCAGTGCGCCCCCACCGACGGCAAAGGTGTGGGCCAGCTGTACGCCGACGTGCTGACCGCCCTCAAGGTCCAGCACAGCTACGGCGCCGGCCTGGGCCTGGTCTGACCCTCCGCTGACCCGTCACACAGGGAGCGGCGACCCCCCTCGGGGTCGCGCGCTCCCTGTTTCATTTCTGGGGCGCGCTCAGGCGCGCGCCGCGCTCACGGCGCCCACCAGTTCCCCGAGATCACGATCATGGTGATCATCTTGATCGTGTCGCCGAAGTAGACGCCGATGGGGGTGTTGACGATCTCCTGCCAGGTGCTGTCCACCCACTTCTGATCGGTGCCCACGATGGCGGCGACGCCGAAGGGCGCGGTGAATGACATGTCCGAGCCGCTGACGTCGCTGCCCCGGGTGCCGTTCAGCTTGTAGCCATCGACGATCTTGCTGGCATCGCCCCTGGTGGTCATCCGGATGAAGTCGTTCAGCTTGGCCAGGGCCATCTTCGCGCGCATGTCGGTGCCGCCCGAGGCGATGTAATCGGTGCCCAGGCGCCAGGGCACCCGGCAGGAGTTGTACGAGTATTCGCCGGTGGTCGGGCCCTCGTCGGTGAAGTTGGGCATGGCCGGCCGGGCGGTGGCGTTGGTCTGGATGAGGAAGTCCGGGATCAGCCCGGTGTTCGGGGAATAGGTCCTCTGCACGGTGCCGATCAGGTTGAAGATCGTGTCGACGGTCTGCATCCAGAAGGCGTCTCCGGTGGCGGTCCCGAACGCCCGGAAGTGGTCGACCACGAAGTCCGAGGGCCGGGTGGCGAAGAAGACCTGGTCGCCCGGGCCGATGTCGTCCGCCAGCATCGGCAGCTTGGTCATCGGGTTGAACTCCTTGGCCTTGATGGCGGCGATGACCTTCTTGGCCTCGGCCAGGTAGTTGATGGCACCGTTGCTGCCCCACTGCTTGTCGGCCAGCAGCAGGCCGAAGGCGTTGTCCAGATCGCCGTCGGTGGCCGAGCCGCAGTCGGGCCCCTGCAGCTTGAAGCAGCCGGGCGCGATCGTGGTGCACTGGCTGCCGGCCGGGCACTTGTCCACCAGCTGCCAGCACATCAGGTTGGGATCGTTGGTGCTGGGGAAGTTGCGGAAGGCCCGGTAAAGGCCATCGAAGCGCGCCTGGGCCTTGGGATCGTAGCCCGCCATCAGCGGCGTGATCACCATGCCGTAGCCGTGCCCCTCCGAGACGCTGAAGGCCTCCTCGGCCGCGCCGGTCCCGCCCGAGCCGTTGCCCTCGCGGGTGACCACCACCGTGCCGCCGCACTTTTCCTGCAGGTACTTGGCGCTCCAGGCGTCGTAGAACTTCTTCACCGCCGCGTCCAGGGTGGCCTGGTCGCCGGTCGGCTTGAGGACGCCGTCCGGGTACTTGAAGGTGTGCGACCCGAACAGGTGGCCCGAGGCCGGCGGCGCGTCGCCGGCGCCGCCGTC
>JBKPRZ010000531.1:0-6142 GCA_046734815.1 Myxococcota bacterium
GTACTGGCGCAGGGCCTCGCGGGTGCGGCCCAGACGCCCCAGGCGCTCGATCACCTGCACGTGCGCGTCCTCGTCCAGCGGATCGACCAGCAGCCGCGCCCGCGCCTGCTCCAGCGCCGCCACCGGATCGGACAGGTGCTCGGCCAGCCGGGCCAGCACCCGTGTGCGCAGCGCCCGGACCGCGTCGCGCTCGGCGGTGCACCACTGCTGGAACCCGTGGCAGTCGGGCAGATCGATCCCCTCCAGCAACTCGCCGCCGAACCGGGCCGCCGCCGCTTGCAGCGCCGGGAGCGGCGCATCTCCTGCCCCACCCTGCAGCAGCGACCGCACCGCCAGCAGGTCGATGTCGGCGTCGTGCGGCTCGAACGCGACCCGCTCGCGGTCGGCGATCAGACGATGGGCGGCTTCGCCGTCGACGAACGGCCGCAGCTTCCACAGGGTCCAGCGCAGCGCCGCCCGCGGGTCGTCGGGCCCGTCCCACAGCAAGTCGCACAGGCGCTCGCGCGCGTGCGCGCGGCCGGTGACCACCAGGTAGCCCAGCAGCGCCCGCGTCTTCTTCGAGGCGGGCAACGCCACCGGGTGCCCGTCGTGCAGGATCTGGAGCTCGCCCAGGACCCGGATCTGGAGGTCTTTCCAGGCCACGTTCGACGGTCCCACGAATAAGTCGCTGGATCAAACGGAGGCTCAGACGGACGGGCGCGACCTTGCTGGTGGCCGTCACGAACGGCCAGCAACAGGAGGAACGACGCCATGAGCAAGCCAGAGGATCGTCAGAGCCCGAAAGACAAGGAACACGCCGCGTGGACCGAGGTGGCGCCGGGCTGGCGCAAACACGACGCCCGCCTGCGCGACAGCCTCGCCCCGGTCACGGAACGGATGTTGTCGGTCGCGCGCATCGGCCCGGGTCAGCGCGTGCTGGACGTCGCCTGCGGCACCGGCGAACCCGCCATCCCCGCGGCCGAGCAGGTAGGGCCGCGCGGCCACGTGCTGGCCACCGACTTCGCCGAGGAGATGCTGGTCGTCGCGCGCGACAAGGCCGCCCGCCGCGGGCTGACCCAGCTGGAGTTTCGGCGCGTCGACGGCGAGCAGCTGAACCCGGGCGGCGATCCCTTCGACGCCGCCCTGATCCGCTTCGGGATCATGTTCATGCCCGATCCGGTCGCCTGCCTGCGCGCGGTGCGCGGGGCGCTGCGCCCGGGCGGCCGCATCGCCGTCGCGACCTGGGCCGGCCCGGACCTGAACCCGTGGCTGCAGGTGGCGCTGTCGGTGCTGAAGAGCCACCTCGACGTCCCCGCCCCACCGCCCGGAGCACCGGGGCTGTTCGCCTTCGCCGACCCCGAGCGGCTGCGCGCAGCGCTGAAGGAGAGCGGCTTCCAGGACGTGGTGGCCGAGGAGGTGCACCTGCTGCCGGGCGGCGCCTTCGACAGCGGGCACGACTACTTCACCTTCCTGCGCGAGCTGTCCGCCCCGCTGGCGCGCCTGTACGGGCAGCTGACGCCCGACCTGCGCCCGCAGGTCGAGGAGGAGATCGCCTGCCAGGCCGAGCGCCACCGTCAGGGCGGACAGGTCTGCCTGAAGGGCCTGGCCTGGGTGGCGGTGGGCACCGCCGCCGGCTGATCGCGGGTCGGGCGGCGATCAGCCGCCCAGCCAGTCCGGGATGGGGGTGCGCGAGGCTCCCTCCGCGGTCGGCCCCCAGACGCGGTCGCAGCGTTTCTGGAACTCGGCGCGGGCCGCCGGCAGCCGGGCGCGGAGGGGCTCGCTGAGCATCTCGCCCACGCGCTCGAGGACGTCGGGGGCGATCCCGTGCGAAGCCCAGGCGAACCCCTGGGCGAACATGTCGAGCTCGCTGTCGGGGAACGGCGGGAACGACCGGATCGAGCGGAGGACCGGGATCACGTGTTCTTCCTCGGTGGCCAGGTGTGGCTCGAGCAGGGCGATCAGCTGTGTGATCACCTGGGCGGCGTCGACGGTGGTGGCGGGCAGACCGGCGAAGGCGCGGTCGCCCTGCTCCAGCAAAGGATCGATCTGGCGGTGATCGGCGGTGAGCCGTTCGATCACCCCGCCGAGGGCCGGGTTCTCGCCGCGCACGTGCACGAACAGACCGGTGTCCTCCGCTTCGTGGTGCCCGTGGAGGGCACCGTGGAAGCCCTTCCATTCCTCCTTCAGCGGTTCCAGGCGGGAGAGGTCGCCCTGGTTCACCTGGCGAAGGGCGATGCCGAAGCGGGCGAGATCCCGCCGCATCCCGTGATGGGACATCATCACACCGGTGGCGATGGAGGCGCGGCCGTCGTCGCCGAGCAGATCGGGCGCTTTGCGTGACATGGCGGCCTATGATAGCCGTGAACCACCGGAGCAGGCGCGTTGAGCCTCCGGAGCTGGTCTGGAAGTTCACCGCCTGAATCGCCCGGTGACCGGGCAAGAAATCGCCGATTTCGCAAAAGCCCGGATGGTCGCCCCCGGGCGGGCCGGAGAGGACAAGACCTGGACCTGCGCCCCAGCCCCCGATCGAAGCGCGGCACCGATTGCGCGTGCGCATCTGACGCCCACATTCGCGTGCACGGGAGGAGCGAAGCATGGGCAAGCGTCAGGGCAAAGTTGTGCGCTGGACCTGGTTGGTGGCGGCGATGCTGGCGGCCGGTTGCGGACCGTCGGGAGATGGGGGGACAGCGGGTCGCACCTCGGCGCCGGTGGGCACGGGGACCGGCGGGATGGGCGGGATGGGGATGCCGCCGCCGGGAGGCATGGCCGGCTCGCCCGCCAACCCGGTGGCCGAATCGCCGCCCGGGCTGAATCCCGACAACCAGGTCGTGCCCGGGCCGCTGCCGGGCGACCAGCACTTCGACTTCGCGGCCATCCTGGCGCGCGGTCAGATGCTGCGCGAGAAGATGAACGCCCGCCAGAAGGCGTTGCTGGAGGCGCGCTACGACCTGACCGATAGGGCCGCCGACGCCAAGATGACCCGGGGCAAGCCCCTGCAGCAGGGCGTGCGGGTCAAGTTGCCCGACGGCGTGGGCTGGGACGATCTGTCGGCGCTGTCGCCCGACGAGATCAGGAAACGCGACCTCTTCCCGGCCGGCTTCTTGCCCCTGCCCCACGCCAACCAGGACGAGGGCGGGATGGTGCTGCCCCGGTCGAGCATCGACGAGATCCGCCGTCAGACCGGGCGCGACCTGCAGCGCTTCGACATCGACTTCGACATCCCCGAGCATTTCCTGGCCGAGTTCCCGCCCGCCATCTTCCTGACCACCCACCCGGAGCTCGGCGACGTCTCGCGCGGCCAGCTGGTCACCTTTGCGAACTTCTTCGAGCTGTTCAAGGACGTCCTCACATCCAAGCAGCTCGACGGGCTGCGCCTGCTCCTGACCCCGTTTCCGCAGCAGCAGTTCAACCTGACCGACGACCGACGCACCGTCGAGCCCAGCCAGGGAATCGCCTGCCTGGAGTGCCACGTCAACGGCCACACCAACGGGGCCTTCCACCTGGTTCAGGACATCCGCCCGCAGGAGCAGCGCAACCGGGTCGACACCCCCACCCTGCGCGGCGTGAACATCCAGCGTCTGTTCGGCTCGCAGCGAGCGCTGATGACGGTGGAGGACTTCACCGAGTTCGAGCAGCGGGGCGCCTACTTCGACGGCGACATGGTCTCGGCGCAGAAGAAGGGCCTCAACGTGCTCGACCGCGGCCAGCAGGTGCACCCCATGGCCGAGTTCCAGCGCCTGCTGGACTTCCCGCCCGCGCCCAAGCTGGACCTGTTCGGGCAGCTGGATCCGGCCCGGGCCACCCCCGCCGAGCTGCGGGGCGAGTCGCTGTTTCACGGCAAGGCCCGCTGCGCCGGCTGCCACCCGCCGCCCTTCTACACCGACCTGACCATGCATGACCTCATGGTGGAGCGCTTCTTCACGCCCAGGGTGATCAACAATCTGATGACCAAGGCCGACGGCCCCATCAAGACCTTCCCCCTGCGCGGCATCAAGGACACGCCCCCCTACTTCCACGACGGCCGCCTGCTGACCCTGGAGGACAGCATCGAGTTCTTCAATCTCGTCCTCCAGACCCGCCTCACCACCGCCGAGAAGGCCGACCTGCTGGCGTTCCTGCTGGTGCTCTAGGGGCGAAAATCGCTGACCTCCGAGACCTCGTCGCCGGGGCGCACGATCCCGGAGGTCAGCACGCGGGCGTAGGCGCGGCTCCAGCCCGGGTGCAGCTTGTGGCTGATGCGCGAGACGTTGCCGTCCTTGAACCAGCGGCGGTTCGCCTTGCAGGGCGGGGCGAAGCCGGTGATCTCGACGACGACTTCGCCGCCCAGGCGCAGGCGTACGCCCGGGAGCACGCGCTGCCAGTCGAGGCCACGCACGGTCACGTTCTCGCCGGTGCAGCCGGGGGCGATGGGGTGACCCTGGGCGGCCAGGGCCTCGATGCGCTCGAGCGAGTAGAGGCACACCGCGCGGTCCGGGCCGCCGTGAAAATCGGTGTGTCGCTGGGAGTCGCCGCCCAGGCCCAGCGGGCCCACCGCCGCCTCGGCGACCGGGAGCTTGGGCACCCCGCCGGCCGAGACGCTGACCTGAACGATGGTGGCGCTCATCGCGTCCCCGCGAGGAGCGTGTTCCAGGCAGGCAGGTGCGCCGCGGCCGCCGGGGTCAGCGGCGGCGCCGGGGTGGCCGGACGTTCCTGCAGCGGCAGCCGCCACCAGCCGACGTCGTGCCAGGCGCCGCGCTTCCAGCCCACCGCCGGGTAGACGCCGACCGGGCGGAAGCCGAGCGCCTCGTGCAGCCCGACGCTGGCCGGGTTGGGCAAGGTGATCCCGGCGTGCGCGGTGCAAAAGCCCTGCAGGCGCAAGAGGGAAAAGAGCGTCTGGTAAAGAGCGCGGCCGGCGCCCCGGCGGTGCTGATCGGCGCGCAGGTAGACCGCCACGTCGACCGACCACTGGTAAGCGGCGCGGTCGCGGTGGCGGGAGGCGTAGGCGTAGCCGGCGGCCTCCCCGCCCTCCTCGAACACCAGCCAGGGCGCGAACGCCTGGACGGCCTCGATCCGCCGCGCCATCTCGAGGGCGCCGGGCGCCTCCAGCTCGAACGATGTGGCCGCGTCGGTCACGTAGGGCCGGTAGACGGCGGCCACGGCGGCGGCGTCCTGGGCCCCGGCCAGGCGAATGGTCCCCATGTCATCCTCCTGGGGTCCAGGCTAGCGAGCGCTCTTTCATCGTTCAAGACGATGCATTCGATGTGTATCATCGACGCAATCGATGGATGGGATCGCCCTGGAACAGCTGCTCGCCTTCGACCGCGTGGTGCGCGAGGGGAGCTTCAGCCGCGCGGCCCTGGCGCTCGGCATCGGGCAGCCGGCGATCTCCAGCCGCATCCAGACACTGGAGGCGGCGGTGGGCGGTCCGCTCTTCCGGCGCGGGCGGCGCATCACCATCACCACCCTGGGCGAGAGCTTCCTGCCCTATGTGCGCCGCGCGCTGGACGTGCTGGCGGAGGGACGGGAGGCGGCGCGGCTGGCGCAGGAGGGGCGCCGCGGACGGGTGACGCTCGGCGCGCTCGGCTCGCTGTCGGGCGCGGTGGTGGGACCAGCGGTGGGCAAGTTCATGGCCGCCTACCCGGACGTGGACTGCCTGGTGAGGGCCGGCGACCACGAGTCGCTGCTCACCTTGCTGCTCGATGGGATCGTCGAGCTGGCGCTGATCGCCTGGCCCTGCCCGCCCGCGCTGGAGCCCGAGCTGCGCGCGCTGTTCACGCTGCAGGAACCGGTGGTGCTGGTGGCCCACCCGCGCCATCCGCTGGCTCGGCGGCGCACGGTGACGTGCGACGAGCTGGTCCGCCTCGGCCGGCCGCTGTACCGGCTGCGCTGGTGGCAGGCGCACCACCCGGCCATCACCCGGCTGGCCGACCGCACCGGCCGTTCGCTCGACCTGGCCTCCGAGAGCGCGCGCCACCTGGTGGCGGCCGGCCAGGGCGTGGCCTTCTTCACCCGCGCCGTCGTGGCGGACGACGTGCGGCGCGGAACGCTGGTCCCGATCCAGGTCAAGGATCTGCCGCCGGTCACCCGCGCGAGCGCGCTGGTCCGGCGGCTGCGCATGCCCCTGTCGGCGCCGGCCACACGCCTGGCGGCGCTGGTGCGCGCCGAGGCCGAGACGCTCGGGCTC
>JBKPRZ010000532.1:0-15289 GCA_046734815.1 Myxococcota bacterium
TTGTCTCGTGGGCTCGGAGATGTGTTTAAGAGACAGGACCCCGCCGACCCCGCCGTCCGCGGAGCCGCCGGCACCGGCGCCGGCCGACGCGGGTCCGAGCGCGCCGGCGCCCACCGGTCCGCGGGGTCCGTTCACCTGCTCGCTGGTGATCGGCATCCAGGCCACCGGGGACTGGTTCAATGGCGGGTTCGAGAAGATCGTCGACAACGACCGCTGGGAGCTGATGGCCGTGCACAGCGGCTTCATCAACTACTGGGCCGACGCCAGCAACAAGATCTGGGGCAGCAAGCCCTCCTCGGCTTGCGCCAAGAATGCGGACAACCCGGACCGCGTGATCCTCACGGCGCTCTCCCTGCACTGGGAGAAGGCCAGTGTCGACGGTTGGGTCACCCAGCTGACCGGCGCGGTGAAGAACTTCAAGGCGAAGTACTCGAACCTGAAGAACATCGAGCTCGCGACATTCGTCCGCTCGCCCGGTGACAAGCCCTGTCCGCTAGGCGACACCTTCCGGGCCTACGACCTGGCGCCGGCGGACGAAGCCTTCGGCAAGATGGCCGCCATGTTCCCGGAACTGGTGACCGTCGCCCCGCAGGTCCACGTCGACTCCTGCGACGACTACGACGGCCACCCTCCCCACCTGCCCTCGGGGCCCGCCGCCCGCGCCGCGATGAAGATGGGCGCGATCTACAAGGAGCCGGTCAGCCCCTGACCGACCGGTAGGGCCCGAGATCGCGGCCGTCTCACATGCAGCGGCCCGGGGTCGCATTCATGGTCATCGTCGGCATGGCCATGCCGCAGGTGACCGGGCAGCGGGCTCGTACGTGCAGGCGCCCTGACAGTTGATCTTGCACCGGGCATTCCCGCCGTCGCATTCCACCGCTTTACCCGTGGGGACGGTGAGATCGCAGGTGGACCCGCGGTTGCCGGCGCTGCTCGGCGGGGTGCCCATCGGGATCGCCCCAGCGGAAATGGGCGGAGTTGAGCTGGATGTCCGCGTCGCGCATGCGGCCGTCGCCCGCGCCGGCTAACGCCGACGTGGAAGCCACTTCGGACGGGTCGCGCCAGCAGCTGGTCGCGCCCGTGCCTGCGACCTCGTGTCCACCTTCGCCGACGCACCAGCGTCCAGCGATCGGGCGATCGCCGCGGGAACCAGAGGCTGGAGACGTGCGCAGGTGCTGCATCGTCGGCACGCTCCAGCGCAGCACCTGCGCGAAGCGACCCGTCAGGAGGCCAGCAACCGTGGCACACCGGGTGCAGTCACGTGCGATCGGACAGAACCTTCCGCTCCAGCAAAGGAGGACGCCATGACTCGCTCATTCGCCTCGTTCGGATTGTCGGCGTTCGCGGTCCTCTTCGTCCCGGCTCTCGCCGGCGCCCAGCCGCCGGGCGCGCCCTCGCCGACACCGGTGTCTGCGGCACCGATGACCGCCCCGGTCTGGGCGACCACCCAGGATGAACGCCCGCAGACCTTGATCGGCGGCAAGGTCAGCCACGGCGGCTTTGGCGGCCCTGTCTTCGGATTCACCCGGCTGAACGGCGAGAGCTCGGCCATCGTCGGAGGCCGGGGCGGGTGGTTGATCAACCATCGGCTGGTCATCGGCGGCGGTGGAATGGGCATCGCGACCCAGGTGGCGGTGCCCAGCGGCACCACTCCGAACGACGCCGACCACCAGCTCGCCTTCGGTTATGGCGGACTCTGGACCGAATACATCATCGCCCCCAGCCGTCTGGTTCACGGCTCGCTCGGCGTGATGGTCGGCGGAGGCGGTCTTGCTCTCCATCGCTTCCGCGGCGGACCGATCGAGGACATCCAGACCGATCCGGTCTTCTTGCTGGATCCCACCGCTTCCGTGGAGGTGAACCTGATCTCGTTCATCCGTCTCACGCTGTCGGTGAACTACCGCGTGGTCACGGATGTCGACCTTGCCGGATTGACCGCCGCCGACGTCGGCGGATTCGGTGTCGGGGGGATGCTGAAGTTCGGTGTCTTCTGATCTCGCCACAGGAGGATCCGGGAAATGCGCGCGCAACTTGCAGGGGGAACAGCCATGCACAGAGCCGGACAGACGTCCTCGTTCCGCGGCCAACGTGGTGAGCCGCTCCGCGACAGCATCGCGGAAGTCGCGTACTGGCGGATCGGGGGCGTCGATCAGTGGGTGATGATACGTGGGCAGAACATCCAGAACCCGCCGCTGATCCTGCTTCACGGCGGGCCTGGATTCAGCGAGACCGGATTCTTCCGGCATTTCAACGCCGCCCTCGAGAAGGACTTCACGGTGGTCTACTGGGACCAGCGCGGCGCCGGGAAGTCCTTCCACCCCGGGATCCCTGCCTCTTCGATGACGGTCGAGCGGTTCATCGCCGATCTCGATGAGCTGGTCGATGAGGTCTGCCGGCGGCTGGGCTCGAGCAGGGTCACGCTCTTCGGGCACTCCTGGGGATCCGAGCTGGGCGTGCTCTACGCGGCACGTTTTCCGCACAAGGTCGCGGCCTACGTGGGCAGCGGCCAGATCGGCGACGCTCAGGCGGCCGAAGCGTCGTCGTACAGCTACGCGCTGGCGAAGGCGGAGCGTCTGCGCAAGCGCAAGGCGGTGAAGGCCCTGCGCGGGATCGGCCCACCTCCGTACGGCCCGCAGAGCTTGTGGACCGAGCGTACGTGGCTGCAGCGGCTGGAGGGGCAGCTCAGCCCCAGGTCGTTGTGGCGGCTCGCGCGCGTGGTGCTCGGCTCGAAGGAGTCGTCCATTCTCGAGGTGCCGCGGGCGTTCCGCGCCTTTCGCCTCACCCTCGAGGCGATGTGGACCGAGGTGTCGAGGCTGAACCTGCTCGAGCTCGCGCCCGTCTTGGAGGTCCCGGTGTTCTTCTTCCTGGGCCGCCAGGACCGGTGGGTCCCTCCGGAGACGAGCGAGGCCTACTTCGAGGCGCTGACCGCGCCCTCCAAGAAGCTGGTCTGGTTCGAGCAGTCCGGGCACGAGCCGTTCGTGGACGAACCGGCGAAGTTCAACAGCGCCATGGTCGAGCTGGTCCGCCCGGTGGTGGCCCGCTCCGAGCCGCTCGGGACGATGCAATGACACCGGCTACCCCCCTCGCCCATCACGTCGTCGACCTGACGCCGGGTCGGCGCGCCTGGTTGAACGCGATGGATCTTCAGGGGCCCCGACACTGGATGTGTGGCTTGCTCGAGGTGGACGTGACGGTACCGAAGCAGGCCATCGCCCGGGAGAAGGCGCGCACCGGGGAGGGACTGTCCTTCACGGGGTTCCTGATCTCGTGTCTCGGGCGCGCCGTCCGGGAGAACAAGGAGGTACAGACCTACCGGAAAGGGCGCAAGCAGATGGTGGTCTTCGATGACGTCAACGTGGGGATGCTGATCGAACACGAAGGAGGGCTGATGGGCCACGTCATCGAACACGCGGACCTGAAGTCTCCTCGGCAGGTGCATGAGGAGATCCGCGCCGTCCGTTCCGCGCCGGTACCGGCGAACCGAGGAATGCCGGCCTGGTTCCGCAGCGCCATGTTGCTGCCCTGGCCCCTGTCGACATTGTTCAAGGCGCTGATCCGCTTGCTGGGGCGCCACGATCCGGCCGCCGTCGTGACGATGTCGGGCACGACGTTCATCTCGGCGGTGGGGATGTTCGCCAAGGGACATGCTGGCTGGGGCGTCTCGACCACGCCCCATTCATTGAGCCTGTTCGCCGGCGGGATCGTCCGGAAGCCCGCCATCATGGGCGACAACGTCGAGCCGCGCGACATCCTGGACCTGACCGTGCTGTTCGACCACGATGTCATCGACGGCGCACCGGCCACCCGCTTCGTGCGCCGTCTGGTGGAGCTGATCGAGAGCGGCCACGGCCTCGATACAGCCAGCCACGACCAGCACCTCTAGGCTCGGATCGCCACCTTCATCACGCCGTCGAGCTGGTGGGAGAAGCGCCCGGACAGCAGGACCCCGGAGGTCCTGCGCATCAGAAAGGATCTCCGATGTGTTCCAGGCGCTCGAACTCGAAGTGCGCGAAGGGGAACGGCTGTCCGTCGAGGATGCACCATCCCTCGCTGGTCGGGAACCAGACCATCTCGCCAAGGAGGCGCACCAGCGCGCCCTGATCCAGCTCCGGGCCGCTCGCGTCCGCGATGGTGATGGTGGAGGCCAGCTTCACGGTCATGCGGCCCTCGCCGGCGAAGACCTTGTCCCGGGCGTCGATCCACAGACCGGGCGCCATGCGCGCGCGTCCCCACCACAGGAAACCGGGCGGGTCAGTGCGGAAGTACTGCTCGCCGTGGATGGGAACCGGCCTGGTCCCGGGTTTGAGTGTCAGTGTGCCACCGTGACGGATCCGCGCCCCGCCAGCGGGGGCGTGGCGATCAGCCCCCGCCGCGACCAGGTAGCGCTGCACTGGCGGCGGCAAGGTCGCCAGCGGCGCCCTGTCGATGGCCGGGGCGGTCGTCGAGCGCAGCTCGCGCGCCTCCCGAGCCACCAAGCGCGCGAAACGAGCGCCATTGATGGCCAGGGTGAGGCCGCACGCCGAGACGAGAAGAGCAACCGACCAGAAAACGACCCAGGGCATGGACGACCTCCGCGTGGACATGCCATGTCGTACTGCACGCCGCATGCCGGGCGTTTCCGGCTTCGCAGAGCTCAGGCCGCAGGGTTGCGGTGGGCGGGCGGAGGGATGACCACCACCGGCGTGGGGGCGTGCCGAACCACCTGCTCCGCGACCGAGCCGAGGATGGCGCGGCTGACGCCCGACCTTCCGTGCGACGTCATGACCACCAGGTCGGGCCCGATCCGGCGGATCGCCTGCACGATGCCCTCGGCCGCGAATGCGCTCTCGTGAACCAGCGTCTTCACCCGCACGCCCGACGACCGGGCAGCGGAGTCGGCCAGCGCCTGCAGCTGTCTCTCGATCCGGGCCCGGTTCTCCGGGTCCGCTCCCGGCGCCTCGGAGGGCGAGACGTGGCAGATGGTCAGCAGGCCGGCGCCCCGCAGGAGCCACAGCGCCTCGGGTACGGCCGAGCTCCCCAGCTCGGACAGATCGGTGAAGACCGCCACGTGGCGCAACGGCGGCCGGGCGGCGGCGGGCGCCTTCTCCGCGGTCGCGGGGACACACAGGACAGGCGTCTTGGCCGATCGCAGCACGCCCAGCGCCGTCGAGGACGCCCCGCTCTGACTGGTTCCCACCACGATCAGGTCGGCACCGTCGGTCTCTGCCTCCCAGACCAGCGGATTCATCTCGTCGCTCCACAGCGCCCGGGCCCGTACGCGCACGGCCCCGTTGCCGGGCAGGTCCCCTACCCGCGCCCGCAGCTCGCGCTCGAGGATGCGCGAGATCTCGCCATGGCCTTCGTCCTCGTCGCCCACCAGCGGCAGGCCCAGACGGCGGCTCTCGCGCACCGGCCAGTACAGATGAACGATGTCGATGTCGCAGGGGACCTGCTCGCGCAGCCGGCGCAGCCACTGCAAGGCAGAGTCGCTGGCGGCCGAGAAGTCGATGCCCGCTGTCACCTGCAGCGGCCGCTCCTGGCGCTTCCAGTCGTCGAGCCAGGAACTGGACCCTTGCGGCACGATCAGGACCGGGCAGGAAGCTGTCAGCAGGCTGTGTTCCGCGACGCTGCCGAACAGCGCCCGTCCCAGGCTGCTTCGGTCGTGGGTCCCCAGCACCAGCATGCGGGGTGGGTGCGTCCTGACGAAGGACGCGATGACATCACGGGCCCGTCCCAGCTCGACCCGTGCCTTCACCGACAGCTCGTAGCGGGCAAGCTGACGCAGGCGATCCGCCAGCTCCCGCTCGGCCTCCTGACGGATCGCACCTGCATACGCGAGGGTGGACTCGCCGGACAGCCCGGGCGGCAGCTCGACGACGTGCAAGACCTCCAGGTGCGCACCCAGCGCCTTGGCCAGTACAGCTCCGGCCTGGACGGCGCGGTCGGCGGTCTCGGAGAGGTCTGTCGCGCACAGGATGGTGTTCATGCCGCCAATCACTTCCAGAACCGTGCCATCGGCGTCGAGGGCTCGCGCCCCGGCGGGCAGCGGCCGCCGCGCGTTTTATTCGCCGGCCGTCGCGTCCGATGCAGGCGCTGCGCGTTTCCCGTTCGGGGCGCACGCGCGCGCGGCTTGCGGCGCGCGGTCCGGACCTTGCTGTCCCGGATCGATCATCAGGAGGTTCGCGATGCTCTTCACCTGTCTCAACGCACTGGCTGCTGTCTGGCTGTTCACCACACCGTTGTTCTGGCCGGAGCTTCCCGCACGCGGGGTCGTGGCGGCGCTCGCCGGCGTGGCGGCCGTGTTTCTGGGCGTCATGAGCGTCGCGTCCCGCCGCGCGCGCAGCGCGCTGGTCGCGCTGGGCCTGGGTCTGGGTGTGATCAACTTCTTCCTGCCGGGAGGGATCGGTGTGATGGCCAGCTTCGTCACCAGTGCCCTGCTGGTGATGGCGGGCGGTCTGGCCCTGGTGCCCCGCGTGGTGCAGCCGGCAGCGGTCAGCGAGGCGCCCGCCGCCGAGACCACCGTTTCGGACGCGCCGTTGAGGGCGGCTGCCTGATCGGTTCAGAGCTGCAGGACCGCCTCCAGGGTCGGATCCTGCAGCTCGCCGTGCAGCTTGAAACCGAGCTTGCGCGAGACCGCCTGCATCGCCCCGTTGGCGGGGGACATGTCGGCGGTGATCCGGCAGAGCCCTTCCCTGCTGCCGATCTCCACCAGCCGCCGCAGCAGCTCGGTGCCGATGCCCTGTCCCTGATGGGCGTCGGCCACCAGGACCGAGAACTCGGCCTCCACGGGTCCGGTGCGCGCCAGCCGGCCGACCGCCAGCAGCTCCGGCGCGCCTGAGGGGCCGTTGCCCTCGACCACCAGGGCCATGTCCCGGGCGTAGTCGATGAAGCACAGGCGGGCCAGGCGCTGGTGGGCGATCCGCTGGTTCAGACGCAGGTGCTCGAGATAGCGCAGGTACACGGTCCGTTCCGACAGTGTCTCGTGAAAACGCGCCAGCAGCGGCTCGTCTTCCGGCCGGATCGGCCGCAGGGTCACCGGCCGCCCGCTCCGGGTCACGAAGCCCCAGATGTATTCGGACGGGTACGGCCGGATGGCGGGACGGGGCAGTCGATCGTCCGGCACCTCCCGGCCGTGCAGGACGATGCGGCCGTCGAGCGCGATCAGGCGTTCGGGCGAGGCCAGCAGCGGGTTGATGTCGGCCTCGCGGATGGCCGGTTGCTCCACCACCAGCTGACTGAAGGTCACCAGCAGCTGGGCCAGCGCCTCCCGGTCCACCGGCGGCTGCCCGCGGATGCCGGCCAGGGCCCTGGCGATCACCGTTTCCTCGATCATCTGGCGGGCCAGGGTGCTGGTCAGCGGGGGCAACCCCAGGGCCCGGTCCTTGTACACCTCGACCAGGATTCCCCCGGCGCCGAACAGCAGGACCGGCCCGAACTGGGCGTCCACGCTGCTGCCCACGATCAGCTCGTACCCATCGCGCCGGACCATCGGCTGCACGGTGACGCCCAGGAAATGGCCGGGGCCCGCCCGCTCGGCCACCGCCGCCTCGATCGCCGCGTAGGCGTCGCGCACCTGCTGGCCGTCCCGCAGGTCGAGCTTGACGCCCCCCACGTCGCTCTTGTGGGTGACGGTCTCCGAGTGCAGCTTGAGCACAACCGGATACCCCAGACGCTCCGCCGTCTCCACCGCCTCGGTTTCGGTGGCCGCCACCCGGGTGGGAACGGTGGGGATCCCGTAGGCCGCCAGCACCGCCTTGGACTCCGCTTCGGTCAGCAACGTCCGCCCGCTGCCGCGCGCGCCGGCGATGATCGCGCCGGCGGTCTGTCGCGCCGAGGCCCTCTGGGGCGAAGCCGGCAGGGTCGGGGTCTCGTACAGCGCCTGCAGGTTGTCGGTGTAATGCCACATGTGCAGGAAGGCGCGCGCGGCCGTGTCGGGGTAGTCGAAGGTCGGGACGCCGATGCGGTTCAGGATGTCGACCCCCGCCTGCACGTCGGGGCCGCCCATCCAGCTGGCCAGCACCGGCTTGCCCGGCAGGTGCGCGTGGGGGCGCAACGCCTCGGCGGTGCGGGTGGGATCGGTCATCGCCTGCGGCGTGAGGATCACCAGCAGCCCGTCGCTGCCCGGGTCCGCCGCCGCCACCTGCAGCGCACGGGCGTAGCGATCGGGGCTGGCATCACCCAGCACGTCGATCGGATTGCCGTGGCTCCAGTGCGGCGGAAGCGCCTCGTCCAGGGCGGCCCGGCTGCGCGCGTCCAGGGTGGCGAGCTGCCCACCCGCGAGCAGCAGCGCATCGGTTGCCAGCACCCCCGGTCCGCCGGCGTTGGTCACGATGCACAGGCGCGGCCCGGCCGGGCGCGGTTGCTTGGCCAGCACCTCGGCCATGGAGAAGACCTCGGAGATGCGGTTGACCCGCAGGACCCCGCAGCGGCGAAAGGCGGCGTCGAGCACGTCGTCGCTGCCGGTCAGCGATCCGGTGTGGGAGGCGGCGGCCTTGGCTCCCGCTTCGGTGCGGCCCGGCTTGATCACGATGATCGGCTTGGTCAGCGCCACCTCGCGCGCGGCGGAGAGGAACGACCGGGCATCCCCGACTGTCTCCATGTAAAGGATGATGCTGTGGGTGTGGGGGTCGCGCCCGAGGTGGTCGATGAGATCGCCCCAGCTCACGTCCAGCATCGACCCCAGCGAGGCGAACGCCGAGAAGCCCACGTTCTCGCGCAGGCTCCAGTCCAGCACGGCGGTGCACAGGGCGCCGCTCTGGCTCATGAAGGCGACGTTGCCCGGACGAGCGATGCCGGCGGCGAAGGTGGCGTTCAGGCCCGTGCGCGGGCTCATCACCCCCAGGCAGTTGGGACCGATGAGGCGCATGCCCCCTCGCCTCACCTCGGCCAGCACCTGTCGCTCGAGCTCGATCCCTTCCGGGCCCGTCTCCTTGAACCCGGCCGAGATGACGATCGCCGCGCGCACCCCGGCGGCCCCACATTCGGCCATGATCGGGGGAACCGACGGCGCGGGCGTGACAACCACGGCCAGGTCCACCCGCTCGGGCAGGGCGGACACGTCCGGATACGATCGGATGCCCAGCACCGCCGACCGCCGCGGGTTCACAGGGAAAACCACACCGCCAAAGGGGCTGCTGATCAGGTTCCAGAGCAACGTGCGGCCGACGCTGCCCTCCTTGTCGGTTGCCCCGATCACCGCCACCGTCTTCGGCTGGAACAGCGGATCCAGCGACGACGCCGGCGCACGGGTGGGATCGTTGCTCGCGTCCAGCGGAGGTCGAATCTGTCCGGCGTCGTTCATGGGGCGCCCGGCCAGGCTCGCACGCGGCTCAGACGCCGGCAATCCTACTTCTTGTCGGGTGCTTTGCTCCTGGTCACGTCGACCCCCGGCCGGCC
Source organism: Myxococcota bacterium (assembly GCA_046734815.1). Classification (GTDB taxonomy): domain Bacteria; phylum Myxococcota_A; class Polyangia; order Fen-1088; family Fen-1088; genus CAVYGB01. Next base: position 9,376 of record JBKPRZ010000532.1, read on the forward strand.
CTCGGCCTGGGCCTCGCGGCGTCGGCGTTCCTGCTCCTTGCGCTCCTGGTTCTGCGCCAGGCCCCAGCGCGCCTCCTCGTCCTCGCCCCGCTGGTGGGGATCGACGGCCCTCCGGGCGGCGCGCCTTTCGGGCATGGAATCTGGAACCCGGCGGCTCTGCACGGCGACCGACGGGCGCGCCGTCGCACAGCCGACCGACAGCAACAACACGAGCCAGAACCTTCGCATGGGTTGTCTCCTCGAACCAACATGAGAGCAATGTCCGGGCCGGACCGGGCCGGACCGGCCGCGGACGCCCGCGCGGCGAACGCGAAGTCCTTTCGCGAACGCAACCGGCCACCGCAACCGCCGCGCGCTCGAACCGCGGTTCAGAACAGATACGACAGACCCGCGGTGACCCGGCGGTCCAGGTAGCCGTTCCGCAGATCGCCGGCCCGACCCTCGCCCCAGCGCCAGTCGAGCCCGGTCTGGATCCGCGGCACAGCCGACCAGGGGCGCAGTCCCAGCCAGACGCGCACCGACGCGCGTCGATCGGCCAGCTCGATCTCGTGGGTCATCTCCTCGCGGAAGCGATCCAGCCCGGCGATGGAGCGCAAGTGGCTGCCCCGCCACTCCAGGCCCGCATCCCAGCCCCGGTATTCGAGCACCAGGCTGGTGGAGGCCGTCAGCCCGAAGGCGTAGTAATAGCCGCGCGCACCCAGGACCCCGGGGATGGTGCCGCCGCTGTCGGCCGGGTGGTAGACCGGGCCCACCATCACGGGCATCCGCCCTTCCATGGCAAGCGACTTGACCATGGCGAAGTCGAAGTACGCGTCGCCCAGCCAGCGCACGCTCACCACATCGGTGCCGGCGCTCACCTCCCAGACCGGACCGACGATGTTCATCGTGGCCAGATAGTCCTGACCGGCCGGGCGTTCGATCTCCTCGTATTCGAAGCCGCTGCCCAGGCCCAGGAAGCGATCGCCGCCGGCGATCCGACCATCGTCTCCTCGTTCGTAGCGCTGCGCATAGTGGCCCGCCAGGCTGGTGCGCGTGCGGAACGACCCACCGGCGTCGCGGCGGCCGCTCAGCGCCAGCTCGGCGGCCACCGCGCTGCGCGTGCCAGGCGCGGTCCAGGTCTTCAGCGATCCCGGCCGTCGATAGCCAGGCAACATCACCAGCTCGGCGCCCAGCCCCATGTCGACCTCGTCGCGCGCGTCGGCGCGATCGAAGGTGCGCGAGGCGACCGTGCCGCTGATCTGGAAGCGGTGCCAGCCCTCGGCGGTGAAGCCCAGCGGGCCGGGGCCTGCACGGGTGCTCGGCCGACCGTCGACCCAGTCGTTCATCGCCGCGACCGGCGACAGCAGCCCGGCCATGCCCCGGGACAGCAGGGTGGGAGAGCTCCGAGAGAAGAAGTCACCCAGTCGGTAGAACGGCTCACCGATCGAGAATCCCGCGACGGTGTTGACGATGAGGTCGTTGACCGAGACCAGCTCCTTGAACTCGACCAGATACTCCCAGAGCGCGGAGGTGGCCAGCGTACCTGCGATCGAGGCGGGCGCGCCGAAGCCGTTGCCGCGCAGGATCTGGTAGTGGACCACCCCGGCGCGGGTGTGGCTGACGGCGTTGGTCTGGAACAGGTTCTGGTCGAACCGGACGGCGTCGAAGGTGATCAGCTTCCGTTTCCAGCTCTGCGCATCCCAGTGCAGGTCCCAGTCCCGCCCGTTGAACCCGAGGTCGCGCCAGTACCAGATCAACCCGCCGGTGAGGACCGCGGTGGTCTCGATCAGCGCCCTGTCGATGTGCCGCGGGCGCCGCCCCAGCTGCGGCTCGTCCAGGGTGAACCGTTGCGGCGAGTCGGCGGCGTGCACGCGCGCGGGCAGGCCGCCGTCCAGGAACGGCCCCCCGGCGGCGAGCAGCCACAGCGCCGGCAGCCGAATCCGCCACCGTGTCGCCCAAGCGGCCATGCCTCACCTGGTCGGCCGACCTAGCCTTGCGCTCGCTCGTCCAGGGACTCGCCGCGCCCGACCAGCTGGACGATCTCGCTGGGCAGGCTGAGCATGATGTCGGTGACCTCGCCGCGGGAGACGTGGCGCTCCAGGACCCGGAACAGCGCCCGGAGGATGTCCGTGACCGGTATGTCGAAGCGGGGCGCGTATTTCTCGCGGATCAGCGCCCGGAACTCGTCCGCGTGGCGGATGCGGAGGGGCTTGCCGGTCGGGTCCCAGCCTTCGAAGTACAGCCCCCGGATCAGCAGCGGCAACTGGGCAGACAGCTGGGCCGCCTCCTCCACCGTCAAGCGATCCCAACAAGGCATGCAGGCCGGCGCGGAGCGCGTGCCAGGCCTGGTGACGGTCGTCGGTCCGCAACTCCTCCATCATCTCGTTGAGCCAATGCGTTGCTGGTTCGGTCAGCTTGTTGAAGATGTCCATGGTCGCCTCCGCGAGATGAGGTATTGCAGGGCTCGTGCCTGGCCGCTGACGGATGCCGAGGCACGGCGCTTGAAGGACCGAAGAACATGATGTCGCCCACCGCTCGCCTGGCGCTGCTCTCCATCGCGGCCGCCTGCGCCACCTCCGGAGGCTCGGTCCCGCTGGAGGAGGAGAGCGCCGAAGGACACCGCCAGCAGGCCGAACAAGAACGCCAGGCCGCGCGGGACCTGGAGCGAGAGGCCGCCCAGCGACCCTGGGATGTCGACCCCTCACACAATGCTGACCGCGATCGCAACATGGGCTTCGAGCCGGCCAACGACCGCATGGATGAAGCCGAGCGGCGGCGCGCCCACGCCCGTGCCCATGCCGCGGCCGCGGCCAGTCTCGAGCGTTTCGAGGCCGAAGCGTGCGCCGGCGTGGACCCGCAGGAGCGCGCGGCCTGCCCCCTGCTCGGTCCGGTGACCGACTTCCGGGACATCCACGGCGGCGTGCGGGTGGAGCTGGCCGCCGGAACGCCGGTGGCCGCTCTGGTGGCCAACATGCGCTGCCACCACGCCTTCGCCCGCACCCACGGTTTCAGCCCCGAAGCGGCGTCGTGTCCGCTCTACATCCCCGGGATCCGCATCCGGCAGTCGGTGGACGGCAAGGCGATCGAGATTCTCGCCGCGACGCTCGACACGGTCGCCCAGTTGCGCAAGCTCGCTCGCCAGGATGCCTGGCGCGCGCGAGCCGGGGACAGCGCTCGCTGAGCGTCGCTGGTGAGGCGCAGGCTCTGCGTCTCCGGGCGTCCAGCCCGCAACGATTACGCGTTCGGTGCCGCGTCGACGTGCCGCGAATGCCCGTGGTCGGCAGCCCCACGCCTGCAGCGGTGGTCATGGTCCGCGAAGCATTCATGGTTCTCGTCTCCTTTCCGTCGGGGTCCGATCCATCGCCCCGGGGCGCGTGCAAGGAGCCAGACAGCAGTCGGCTCGACATGCCCGCGCACTGGTGAAGGCGCTGCGGGCGCCGGCCCACCTGCTCCGCCCGGCCTGACCAGGGCGCGATATAAACGGCGCGAGAGATGCCGCGCGATCTACCCCTTGGCAATGGCCGGCTGCTGGTGACCTTCGACGGGGATTACCGCCTCCGGGATCTCTATTTTCCGCACGTGGGCGGAGAGAACCACGTGGGAGGCTCCATCTGTCGCTTCGGCGTCTTCGTCGACGGGCGCTTCAGCTGGGTCGAAAGAGACCAGGGTTGGTCCATCTCGATGCGGTACGAGCCGGACACCCTGGTGGGTCAGGTGGAAGCGCGGCACCCGGGGCTGGGTGTCGCGCTGCTGTCCCAGGACGCGGTCGATTTCCACGAGGCCCTGTATGTGCGTCGGGTGGTGGTCCAGAACCTGCGGGGTGAACCGCGATCGCTCCGGATCTTCTTTCACCAGAATTTCGCCATTTCCGACAATGAAGTCGGCGACACCGCCGTCTACGACCCTGTCGCTCGGGCCGTGGTCCACTACAAGGGGTCCCGCTACTTCCTGGCCAACTTGCAAGTGGGCGACCGCGTGGGGGTCTCGTCCTGGGCCGTCGGCCAGAAGGCGCTGGGCAAGGAGGGCACCTTTCGCGATGCCGAGGACGGCGAGCTCAGCCGCAACCCCATCGCCCAGGGCGCAGTCGATTCGGTGGTGGCGGCCGATTGTGAGGTTCCCGGGAACGGCAGCACCGACGTCCACTACTGGCTGGCGGCTGGACAGCGCTGGCAAGGCGTCTGGGATGGTATTCGCGAGCTGAACGCCAAGGTGGTCGAGCGCGGGCCCGGGGCATTCCTCGAACGGACCCGGCATTACTGGCGCTGCTGGGTCTGCAAGGAGTCGGACGACTTCGCTGACCTTCCGGCGACGGTCGTCGACCTCTACCGCCGCTCGCTGCTGGTCCTGAGGACACACGTCGACAGCGACGGGGCGGTCATCGCGGCGACGGACAGCGACATCGTCGGATTCGCGCGCGACACCTATTGCTACTGCTGGCCTCGCGACGGCGCGCTGGTGGCGCACGCGCTCGATCTGGCCGGGTACGAGAGCCCCTCCTTGAAGTTCTTCGAGTTCTGCGCCGACCGGTTGACCGCTCGCGGCTTCCTGCTGCACAAGTACACCGCCAGCGGCCAGCTCGGGTCGTCCTGGCATCCCTGGATCGGCGCGCTCGACGAGGACGGCGACTCCGCGAGGCAAAGCGCCCGCGCGGCCGGGCTGCACGATGCCCCCGCCGGGTTCGAGGTCCAGCTGCCGATCCAGGAGGACGAGACCGCGCTGGTCATCTGGGCCCTGTGGAAACACTTCGAGCGCTGGCGGAATGTCGAGGCGGTCCGCGGTCTGTACGGCCGGCTGGTCAAGAAGGCGGCCCGCTTCATGGCCGAGTACCGCGACGCCACCACCGGCCTGCCCGGCCCCAGCTACGACCTGTGGGAAGAGCGGCGGGGGATCTCGGCGTTCACCTGCGGGGCGGTGGTGGGGGGACTGGACGCCGCCGCCCGGTTCGCCAGCGCGTTTGGCGAGTTCGCGATCGCCGATCGGTACGTCACGGCGGCGAACGAGATCCGCCAGGCCATGGGGACACACCTCTTCCGTCCCGAGCTCGGCCGCTTCGCCCGCCAGATCACCGTGCGGTCCTCGGGCGAGGTCGTGGTGGACACCACCCTGGACAGCTCGCTGTACGGGGTCTTCGCATTCGGTGCGCTGCCCGCCGACGATCCACGCGTATCGGCGACCATGGCGGCGGTACGGGCGGGACTGACCTGCCGGACCGAGGTCGGCGGCATGGCCCGCTACTTCGACGACTATTACCATCAGGTCACCCGTGACCTGGCCGCCGTCCCTGGCAATCCCTGGATCATCTGCAGCCTGTGGTGCGCCCAGCACGCGGTCGCGACTGCCCGCGCCCGGAGCGACCTGCGCGCGGCCGGCGAGGTGCTGAGCTGGGTGGAGGGCAAGAAGCTGGCCTCCGGCGTCCTGCCGGAACAGCTGCATCCCTACACCGGCTCTCCGCTGTCCGTCTCGCCCTTGACCTGGTCACACGCCGCTTTCGTGATCTGCGTGCAGCAGTACCTGGCCCGGTACCGCGCCCTCGCCGCCTGAATCCTGGGCGGCCCCCGGCCGCCATTCACGCCCGGCTACGAGCCGGTCGGCGTGGTCGATGAGCAGCAGCTCCAGCGTTCATCTTGCGAGACGTCTCCGGCCGCGCGAGCACCTTCACCTTCACCTTGCCGGTCGTGCGGTCGATATAGCTGCCGCTTTGGTGGCGGGTCGGGCTGTGTGAAGCTGCGGGCATGCGTCCGTGTGCAGAGCTGGTGGCCGGGAGCGGCGCCGGGGGGGATGGCTCGCTGGCGACCGAGGTCCGGCTGGTGGAGCCGTTTGCCGTCGCGAGCGACCGGCGGGGCAACCTCTACATCGCGGAGATGGGGGCGCACCGGGTCCGCCGGGTCGATCCGGGCGGCGTGGTGACGACCGTGGCCGGCTGCGGGGTCAGCGG
>JBKPRZ010000533.1:0-7017 GCA_046734815.1 Myxococcota bacterium
CGGTCAGCCCGTCGCGCGTGGCCACCGTGGCCCGCGCCGCCCGCGCTCGCCCCGCCGCCGCCGCGTCCTCCACCGGGCGGGCCAGCTGGCCGTCGAACACCACCGTGTCGGCCGGCAGCTGGCGGACCACCACGTCGTCGAACCACACCACCCCGCCGTGGCGGTTGCGGAACAGGCAATGCGCGAAGATGCGCGCCACCGGTTTCTCGGGGACGATGACCCGGTCGCGCAGCTCCCAGTCGTGCGTGCCGGGCTGGAACTCCAGGGTGTGCGCGTGCGACGAGGTCCCGTCGGCGTACAGCAGGTCCAGGTACAGGCTGTAGTCAGCGTCGGCGTCGCCGCTGACGCTGTCGGCGCGGCTGGCGGCCGCCATGTAGATGGGGCGCACCTCGCGCTGGTCCAGCACGATGGTGGCGACCGCGCCGCGCGCGGGCTGCGGCGCGCTGCGGGCCAGACGCAACGCCCGCCCGCCCCCGCGCCCGCCATCGCGGTCGATCTCGTAGCCCTCGCCGAACGGCGCCCAGCCGTCCGCCTCGCTGGAAGATCCGCGCGAGAACGCGGAGTTCAGCGCGCCGCTGCTGGGCGGCGCGGCCTGCGCCGCTTCGAAGACCCGCCAGGCGGCCACCTCGCCGATGGCAGGCGGCGGAGGATTGCGCGCCGGCTGCGGCAAGCTGCACCCCACTCCCGTGCCCAGCAGCAAGATAGATACAGCCGACCGAACGCGCATGTCCTTTCCACCCTGAGCCGCCAGGGCAACCCGTCGCGGCAGCGTGCCGAGTCTACTCCGTTGTTGCCGCCAGACGCCTCCGTTAAGCTAGGGCCGCCCGCGGAACGCGTGAGCCGAGCCCGGCTTGCCCCAGCGTACGGGAGAACGCACATGACCCGGAGGACACCCCCCGATAGCCGGTCCCGCCCGGGGCCGATCGCCGCCGCTGTGGCGCTGGCCCTGGCGGCGCTCGCCTGCCGCGGATCCCAATCCGCGCCCCCCGGCGACCCGCCGCCCCCGCCGCCCATGGAGGGCTGGGGCAACGCCACCGTCCTCGGCAGCGGCGGCGTGCTGCAGTACAACTTCACGCTCGAGCCGGCCGCCCTGGCCCAGCTGGTCTCCACCGCCACCGCCGAGAAATACGTCCCCGCCACCCTGACCGTCTCGGGCGAGGAGGTCGGCAAGGTGGGCCTGCGCTTCAAGGGCGAGGCCGGCACCCTGGATCCCTGCTTCGAAAAGGGCGTGCAGGTCTGCCCCAAGGTCTCGTTCAAGGTGCGCTTCGACGCGATCGAGCCGGGCAAACGCTTCCAGACCCTGCAGAAGCTGAACTTCCACTCGATGATCGACGACCCCTCGCTGATGCACGAACGGCTGAACGCGAAGCTGTTCGCCGACATGGGCATGGTGGCCCCGCGCGTGTCGCACGCCGAGCTGACCATCAACGGCGAGAACAAGGGCGTCTTCGCGGTGGTCGAGGAGATCGATCTGCCCTTCCTGCAGGACCGCTTCAAGCCCGGCGGCGCCGGCAACCTGTACAAGGAGGCCTGGCCCACCGAGGTGGAGCCGGAGGCCTACGACCACGCGCTGGAGACCAACCTGGGCATGCGCGACAACAGCGCCATGGTTGCCTTCGCCCAGGGCCTGCGCACCGCCAAGCCCGAGGAGCTGTCCGGCATCGTCAACCATTTCACCGACATCGAGTACCTGATCCGCTACCTGGCGGTCGACCGGGCCATCGGCAACTACGACGGCTTCACCGCCTTTTACTGCGACGTGGTCGGCCACGAGTGCAGCAACCACAACTTCTACTGGTACCAGGAGGAGGGCAAGCAGCGCTTCTGGCTGATCCCGTGGGACCTGGGCGATTCGCTGGTCCTGCACACCCCGCTGGACGGCATCCCCGAGTGGGACAACCCGCCCGCCGACTGCACCATCCGCTACCGCATCGAGGGCGGGGTGGTGATGCCCTCGGGCTGCGACCCGCTGTTCATCGCCCTGCGGGGGGTCGGCCGCCAGCCCTACCTGGCCGCCCTGGACAGGCTGCTGGGGGTCTGGGACATGGGCGCGCTGTACCGGCAGATCGATGACTGGGCCAGGGAGATCGAAGGCGCCGTCGCGCGCGACACCACCGTGCCGGGCACCATCTCCTGGCACACGGCCGTGCGCTCGCTGAAGCGGGACCTGCTGGCCCTGCGCGAGCGGGTCGAGAAGGTCCGCGCCGGCATGGCCCTGCCCGGCCCCTTCGGCCTGGCGGTCCCGGGCCTGACCGACTTCGAGTCGGCCACCCCGCTGTCCTTCCTGCTGGCCACCAGCAGCGAGAGCAACGTCCGCAGCAGCGCCTTCCACGACCTGAACCGCAGCCGCGCCATCGGCGGCGGCGCGGACGCCCGCCTCGAGTTCGAGCTGCACAACGACAGCAACGATCCCACCGCCGGCGCCTTCTCCCAGTGGGCCATGCTGCGGCTGCCGCTGCAGTCGCCCTCGCTGGCCGGCCTCCGGCGCATCCGCCTGCGCATGACCGCGGACAACATCCGCAGCGTGCGCGTCGAGCTCGGCAGCCCCGCCTACGCCGACCCCGAATCCAGCGAACGCTACGGCTGGCAGGTGCTGGCCGGCCAGCAGGTGGACGAAGCCGTCCTGGATCTGCGCGACCTGACCCTGCCCGACGGCAGCCACCAGGGGCCGGTGCCGCTGGCCCAGATCCTCGGCTCGGTGGACGCGCTGATCATCAGCCCCGAGCCGCGCGGCCGCAGCGACGAGGGCCTCCTGCCCGCCGGCAAGTCAGACGTCGGCTTCGTCGAGATCGACGACGTGTCGATCGAGCTCGACTGAAACGTCAGGCCGACGTCAAGCCATGAGGGGGGCTATCGTCCCCTGCGCGCCCAGGTCGCCGACCTTGGGTACGTCGACCCCGTACAGCGCCGTCAAGGTCTGGAGCATCTGGTTCCAGTCGAACTTCCCGGCGAAGTCGAGGAAGCGCCCGGTCTTCACCCGGCCGCCCAGCTTGCCCGCCCACCAGCAGGGCTCGGGCGACACGCCGTGGGTCCAGCCGAGGTAGAGCTCGTTGCCGTAGACCACCAGCATGTTGTCCAGCAGCGAGGCCCCTCCCTCCGCCTGCACGCCCTTGAGGTCGTCCAGCAGCTGGGCAAAGTGGGTCATGTACCAGGTCTGGATCTTGGCCAGCACGCCGGCGTTCTGGGTACCGTGAGACAGCGTGTGGTGGGTGGCGTTGGCGCCCACCCAGCTGTGGATGTGGTTCGAGAACCCGCGCGAGTACTGCAGCGAGGCGATGTGGGTGCGGTCGCAGGCGAACGCCGCCGCCACCATCTTGTTGGTCAGCGGGATCAGCGCCGGGTAGCTGGCGTTGCTGTTCAGGTCCAGCATCTGCGGCTTGCCGCCCGGCGAGCAGCCGGTCAGCACCGCGCCGCCGCCCCCGCCGCCCAGCAGGCGGCGCTCGATGTCGCGGATGGTCTCCATGTGGGCGTCGACCTTGGCCCCGTCGTCCTTGCCCAGCTTGGCCCGCACGTCGGTCAGGTCGGCCTTGAGGAAGTCCAGGATGCTCTTCTTCTCGGTCCGGATGCGCTCGACCGTCATGTCGGGCGCGCCTGGCATGGGCGCGCCGCCGGTGGGCGGCTTGAAGCCCGCGCCGAAGATGCGGTCGAACATCTTGTACGGATCCGACTCGGCCGGGATCTTCGCCTTGGGCCCCGAGTAGATCATGTACGAGTTGACCGAGGAGGCCTTGGCGTTGGCGTCGCCCTGGTTGAAGAAGGACTGCACCCCGAACTGCAGCGACTGGAAGTCGGTCTGGGTGGACAGACCCTTGGCGATGATCTGATCGACCGAGGCGGCCATCGGCTGGTTGCCGCTGATCGAGTTGCCGCTCCACAGGCCGCCCATGCCGTGCTCGTGGGCGCCGCCGCTGCCGCCGTTGTGACGGGGCATGTCCTTGAGCACGATCATGTCCGCCTTGTGGCGGTTCAGCGGTTCCAGGATGGCGGGGAAGGTGAAGTCGGTCTCGGTGCCCTTGGGCCACCACTGGTCGGGCACGATGCCGTCGGGGGTGAACAGCAGCAGCAGCCGCTTGGGCACGGCATCGGCGGGCGCCGCCCAGCCGTTCAGGCTGGGGAACAGCGGCGCCGCCGCCGCACTGACGCCCAGCGCGCGCAGCAGCTGCCGGCGGCTGGGGCCCTTCTTCAGCGAGACAGTACCGTTGAGCGTAAGCGTGCGCAGGTAGTTCACGGCTTCACCTTCTGGTAGCGGAACGAATCGGACTGAGCGAGCGCGCTGAGCAGGTCGGTCAGCTTGCCGCTGCCGCCGCGCAGACCCTTGACCGCCGCATCCAGCGACGGCGAATCGTCGAGCGTGTCGTCCCGGCCCAGGGCGAAGCGCAGCCACTGGGTGGCGATGCAGCGCTGGACCTCCTCGGCGCCGGCCAGCTTGTGGATCATGTCCACCGCGTCGGTCACCTTGCCGTTCAGCGCCTGGGTGTCGGTGATCTCGGTCGAGGCGTCGATCGGCTTGCCGTTCTCGGTGCTGCGGTAGCGGCCGATGGCGTCGTAGCTCTCGAAGGCGAAGCCCAGCGGGTCGAACAGCGCGTGGCAGGCCGCGCATTCGGGCTTGTTCCGGTGGGCCGCCGCCCGCGCCCGCGCGTCGGCAGTCGCCGGGATGGCCATCTCGGACGCGTCCACGCCCGGCGGCGGGTCGGGCACCTGCGTGCACAGCACGCCCGACCGGATCAGCTTGCCCCGGCGGATGAAGGAGGTGCGGTCCTCCTTGGCCAGCGAGGCCATGATGCCCGCCTCGGTCAACAGGCCCGCCCGCTGCTTGGGATCCAGGTCCACCTTCTGCCAGCTGGTCGCCGCGGCGCCGGTGGCCTTGGGCAGCCCGTACAGCTCGTACAGCGGCCCGCTGAGCACCGAGTAGGGCGCGGTCAGCAGGGTCTCGAGCTTGCCGTCGCCCTCCTTCATCACGTATTCGACGAAGCGGCGGGGCTCCTCGATCATCGCCGCCCGCAGCTGGTCGTTCCAGGTGGAAAACAGCTTGGCGTCCTTCTCGACCGCCTTCAGCTCGCCGGTCTCCAGCCACTGGGTGTGGAAGCTGGCGACCATGTCCCGGAAGCGGGTGGTGCCCATCAGCCGGCCGGCCTGGGCGGCGACCTCGTCGGCCTTGCCCAGCTTGCCCTGCTCGGCGGCGGCGAACAGGTCGCCGTCCGGCATGCTGTCGAGGAAGAAATACGACAGGCGCGAGGCCATCGCCCAGCTGTCGACCGCCACCACCGTGCCGGCCGCCGCCGAGGCCGGCTCGACCAGATAAAGGAAGCTGGCCGACTGGAGCATGGCCTGCACCAGCAGGCGCACGCCGTTGGCGGGGTCGCCGCCCGAGGCCACCAGCGCCTTGGCCCGGTCCACCTCGGCGGGCGTCAGCGGGCGGCGGTAGGCGCGCTTGCCGAATCGTTCGATGAAGCCGCCGATGCAGGAGGCGTCGGTGGCGTTGCAGCCCAGCAGCCCCGGAAGATCGGTGGTCGCCTTGCGCGCGATCGCCTCGGCCAGCGAGGCGTAACGGTCGAGGTCCGAGCCCTGCACCGGGCGGAGCACGTTGCTGACGAAGCGCTCGTCGCCGATCGAATCGTCGGGCGGCAGGCTGCCCTCGGTGATCAGGTCACCCACGCCCAGCAGGTCCTGCACGGTGTTGCGGTACTGGTCGGCGTTGAGCCGCCGCAGCGGCGCCGCGCCCGCCGAGACCCCGGGCGGCGCCGGGGTAGCGGGCGGACCGGCCGGCGGCTGCCCCATCGATCCACCCGGCCGCGGACCGCCGGGCGCGTTCGGGGGTGGCCCGCCGGGTCCTTCCGACCCGCCCATGATGCTGCCGGTGCAGCCGACCGCGGCCTGAAGGCCGATGGTCAAACCCGCAAGCCAGGTTGCGGCTCTGGTCACGCGCGCGTACATGGGGACCTCCGGCGGCGGTGCATCAAAATAAGCAGGTACCGACACCCCGTATTCGGGTTGCTGCCTGGAAGGGTGTCGGCCCTTGGGGATCAAGTGCGGCGAGCCGCGCGCCACGCTTCATATTGCTGAGGGCGCGCGAGACTTGTTTGCCTTTGTAGCCCTGAAAACGTTCGCTCGCACCTGGGGCGCTGCCTGCCCGATGGCGCTGAAGAAGGCCGACCTATGTACGGCGTTCCGCGTTAAGGTGTCCCTGACGCCGGCGCGAACATGGACGTTCAGCGCGACTTGACCCAGTTCGTGCCCTGGTTGTCCGCGCCCAGGACTGGCCAGCCCTTGTTGGCCAGGCCCGGGCTGCTCGTCTGCACGGCGGTGACGATCAGTCCGGGCGGCTGGTCGTCAGCCGTGGCGAGCGACTGGACGCGGAAGAGGAACAGCACGCCCTCCTGATCCAGAACCGCACCAGGCCCCGGGCAGAGGTAAAACCCCCCGCTTTGCGTTTTCGTGATGCCCAGGTCCAGATCCCACAGCTTCTCGAGGTCCGGCGAATAGGCTGACAGCGTGGGTGGCAACGACCTGTTGTCTTCTCCCTCCGCGCAAGAGGTCACGTAGATCGTTCCGGTCGAATCGACGGCAATGGGTCGGCCCGCGCCGCTGACCGTCTTGGGACCGGCGACCACCTGCCCCGCCGATGACACCAGCAGCAGCTGATTGTCCGTCGTTCGCGGCCGCTCCCCCTCCGTCGCCACGATCCGGCCGTCCGGCATCACCAGATGGAAGACCACGGGCTTCTTCGGGTCCGGCGGAGCAAAGCTCCAGCGAAAGTTTCCATCCTCGTCGAACGCCAACCATGTCGAGCTCGGTTGGTCCAGCCCCAGAAAACCGTCCTCACTGGCCAGGTGCACGAACGCCGGCTCGCCTGCCGGCCCCTTCAGCTGGCGCACGGGCTCGCCGGTCGAAGCCGAATGAAGCCAGGAGCCAGTCGCCAGCAGAAGCGGATCATTGCTGCTGGCAACGTAGGACATGACGAATCGATCGAGCATCCCCGGCCCCAGCGACACCGGAAAAGTCGGATCACTCTGGTAA
>JBKPRZ010000534.1:0-8144 GCA_046734815.1 Myxococcota bacterium
GCACGACGACGAGGCGACTCCCCATCGGGGCGGAATACAGGCCGGGACAGGGGACGCACTTCCGCGTGTGGGCGCCCGCCGCCGCCCGGGTGGAGGTGCTGCTCGAAGGCGCGGATGCGCCTGCTCCGGTCGCATTGCGGCCGGAAGAGCAAGGCTATTTCTCCGGGCTCGTGCCCCAGGCCGGGCCGGGCACGCGCTATCGCTTCCGCCTCGACGGCAGCGATGCGGTCCCGGATCCCGCCTCGCGATGGCAGCCGGACGGACCGCACGGACCCTCCGAAGTGGTCGATCACGACGCCTACTTGTGGACCGACGCGGACTGGCGCGGCGTCGGCCCGCGCGGGCAGGTGCTGTACGAGATGCACATCGGCACCTTCACCCGCGAGGGCACCTGGCAGGCCGCCACCGCCCGCCTGCCCCAGCTGCGTGACCTGGGCGTCACCGCCGTGGAGGTGATGCCGGTGTGCGAGTTCCCGGGCCGCTTCGGCTGGGGCTACGACGGCGTCGACCTGTTCGCGCCCTATCATCTATATGGGCGGCCCGACGACATGCGCGCCTTCGTGGATCGGGCCCACGCGCTGGGGCTGGGGGTGATCCTCGACGTCGTCTACAACCACTTCGGCCCCGACGGCAATTACCTCACCTGCTTTTCCCCCAGCTACTTTTCCGATCAGGCCACCGAATGGGGCCAGGCCATCAACTACGACGGCCCCGACGCCGCCGCCGCCCGCGCGCTGATCGCCAGCAACGCCGCCTACTGGATCGACGAGATGCACCTGGACGGCCTGCGCCTGGACGCCACCCAGAGCATCTTCGACCGCTCGTCCGACCACATCATCGCCGAGCTGACCCGGCGGGCGCGCGCCGCCGCCGGCATCCGGACGGTCCTGATCTTCGCGGAGAACGAGCCACAGCACCCGCGCCTGGTGCGCCCGCCCGAACAGGGCGGCCACGGGCTGGACGGGCTGTGGAACGACGACTTCCACCACACCGCCGTTGTCGCGCTGACCGGCCGCACCGAAGCCTATTACACCGACTACCTCGGCTCGCCCCAGGAGTTCATCTCCGCCGCCAAGTACGGCTACCTCTACCAGGGGCAGTGGTACGCCTGGCAGAAGAAGCGGCGGGGGCAGTCGGCCCGCGGCGTGGACCCGCGCGCCTTCGCCGCCTACCTCGAGAACCACGACCAGGTCGCCAACTCGGCCTGCGGCCGCCGGCTGTGGCAATCGAGCGACCCGGCTTGCTTCCGGGCGCTGACCGGCCTGTTCCTGCTGGGGCCCTGGACCCCGATGCTGTTCCAGGGGCAGGAGTGGAACAGCCGCGCGCCATTCCTGTTCTTCGCCGATCACAACCCCGAGCTGGCGAGTCTGGTGGGCAAGGGCCGGGTCGAGTTCCTCGCCCAGTTCCCCAGCTGCGCCGCGCCCGAGATCAGCGAGAAGCTGGCCCGGCCCGAGCTCCCCGCCACGTTCCAGAGCTGCATCCTCGACTGGAGCGAGCGCGAGCGGCCCGAGCACGCGCAGGCCCTGGCCCTGCACCACGACCTGCTGGCCCTGCGCCGCGAGGACCCGGTGCTGCGGACGCAGGCCGCCGACGGCGTGCGCATCGACGGCGCGGTGCTGGGCCCGCAGGCGCTGGCCCTGCGTTTCCTGGCCCCCGACGAGGGCGACGACCGACTGCTGCTGATGAACCTGGGGCGCACCATCCCGCTGCGCCCGATCCCCGAGCCGCTGCTGGCCCCGCCCGACGGGCGGCGCTGGAAGCTGCGCTGGTCCAGCGAGCACCCGCGCTACGGCGGGCTGGGCCTGCCCCCCGTCGACAGCGACAGCGATTCGCCGCTGGCGCCGGGGCACGCGACCGTGTTGCTGGTGGCCGGGCCACCGGAGGGCTCCAGCTGATGCGGAGGCGGTCATGAGCACCCGGGTGGGCTGGCGCCGCGGCGACGGCGAAGACGCGCTCATCAGCCGCGAGTGGCTGGTCACCAACGGTCTGGGCGGCTACGCCTCGGGCACCATCGCCGGCGTTTCCACCCGCCGCTACCACGGCCTGCTGGTGGCGGCCCTGCCCAACCCGCTGGGCCGCTGCATGATGTTCAACCACCTGTCCGAACAGGTGCGGCTGCCCGACGGCCGCGCCGTGCGGCTGGGCTCGTTCGAGCAGAACGGCGCCCTGGAGGTGGGGCTCGCCCAGCACCTGATCGAGTTCAAGCTGGACGTGGGCCTGCCGGTCTGGACCTTCGCCCTCGAAGGCTTCGTGCTGGAAAAGAGGCTGTTCCTCACCTACCGGCAGAACACGGTGTACGTCAGCTACCGGCTGCTGGAGGGCAAGGTGCCGCTGCGGCTGTCGCTGCGCCCGGCGGTGCACTTCCGCCCGCACGACGCCCCCGTGCGCCGCGACCTGGGCGGCCCTTACACCCTCACCCTGCACGCCGACCGCTTCGAGCTGGACTCGCCCAAGGAGACCTTCCCGCCCCTGCGCATCCGCGCCACCGGCCACGACGCCCGCTTCGTCTGGCAACACGACCAGCAGAGCGCCCTGACCTATCGCGTGGAAGCCGACCGCGGCTACGAGGCCATGGGCAACCTGTGGAGCCACGGCTACTTCAAGATGGTGGTCACACCCGACCACCCCGCCACCCTGACCGCCTCCACAGAGGCCTGGGAGACCATCGTCGCCCTCGAGCCCGCGCAGGCCCAGCGCTACGAGCGCGACCGCCGCACCCGCCTGCTGCGGCTGGCGGAAGTGCCCGCCGGCGACACCACCACCGCCGAGCTGGTGCTGGCCGACGACCAGTTCGTGATCGAACCCGCCGGCCGCATCGACGACGCCACCCGCGCCCAGGCCCAGGGCGAGGAGCTGCGCACCGTGATCGCCGGCTACCACTGGTTCACCGACTGGGGCCGCGACACGATGATCAGCCTCGAGGGCCTGACCCTGTGCACCGGCCGCGCCCAGGAAGCGCGCTGGATCCTGAACAGCTTCTCGCACTACGTGCGCGACGGCCTGATCCCGAACATGTTCCCCGAAGGCGCGCAGGATGGCCTGTACCACACCGCCGACGCCACCTTGTGGTTCTCCCACGCCATCGATCGCTACCTGGCCGCCACCGGCGACCGCGGCACCTTGCTGTCCCTGCTGCCGCGCCTGCAGGAGATCATCGCCGCCCACCGCCAGGGCACCCGCTTTGGCCTGCGCATCGACCCCGCCGACGGCCTTCTGACCCAGGGCCACGAGGGCCTGCCGCTGACCTGGATGGACGCCAAGTGCGACGGCTGGGTGGTCACCCCCCGCCGGGGCAAGCCCGTCGAGATCAACGCCCTGATGTACAACGCCCTCCGCCTGATGCAGCGCTGGATCGAGCAGGAGCGCGGCACCGGCCCCGCCGCCGAATACAAAACCGCCGCCGACCGCCTGGCCACCTCGTTCAACGCGCGCTTCTGGTACGCCGACGGCAAATATCTGTACGACGTGGTCGATGGCGACAGCGGCCAGCCCGACGCCGCCTTCCGCCCCAACCAGCTGCTGGCCATCTCCTTGCCCAACCCGGTCCTGGTCCCCGACCGCTGGCGCCCCGTCGTCGAGGGCGTCCGCGAGCGCCTGCTGACCCCGGTCGGCCTGCGTTCACTCAGCCGCGAGCACCCCGACTACAAGCCCACCTACCACGGCGACCTGCGCACCCGCGACGCCGCCTACCACCAGGGCACCGCCTGGAGCTGGCTGATCGGCCCCTTCATCGACGCCTGGCTGAAGGTCCACCCCGACTCGCACGCCGAAGCCCGCCAGTTCCTCACCGGCCTGGAAGCCCACCTCGGCGAAGCCTGCATCGGCTCGGTCAGCGAAGTCTTCGACGCCGAACCCCCCTTCACCCCGCGCGGCTGCATCGCCCAGGCCTGGGGCGCCGCCGAATTCCTGCGCGCAAAGCTGCTGCTCGACCGCCCCCCCGCGCGCTCTGTTCGAGGTCCGTCATGAGACTCGCTCGACCCTACGAGCTGCCCGGTCCGTAGTCGACGGCCAGTCCCTCCGCGACTTCCGCGAATCGGGGGTCGGTTGTCCACAGCCTCAGTCCATCCACAGCGGCTGCGACGGCCGATTCCCATTCGGCATCTTCTTCTTCGTAGAGAACCAGACGGCGACTGTCATCGCCGTCATGCACCTTCATCGGCAGTCAAGCTCATGGGAACTTCGGCGATGAACACGAATACGAGCAATCTTCCTCCATCGTGGCGAAAGTGCGTCCCTGTCTGAGATCCTTCTCATTCAGTCGGCGAGAAGTCCTGGATCGCCTGGGTCCCCCGTCGAGGACCGGAAAGCCGTCACTATTCCGGAAGGCGAATCGGAGGTCATGAGACTGTCGGAGGAGCTGCGGACTGCCAGACTCTTGCTTCGACGGTGGCGGGAAGCCGACCGCGCGCGGTTTGGGGACATCAACTCTGACCGCGAAGTGATGCGGCATTTTCCGGGTGTGCTCTCGCGCGAGGAAAGCGACGCTCTCGCGGATCAGATCGAGCAGCACTTCCGCGTGCATGGGTTCGGTCCGTGGGTGGTGGAGATCCCCAATATCGCGCCGTTTGCGGGCTTCGTGGGACTTGCCGTTCCGCGGTTCGAGGCGCCGTTCATGCCGTGCGTGGAGATCGCCTGGCGTCTGGGCCGGGGTTTCTGGGGGCATGGATACGCCACTGAGGCCGCGACGGCCGCGCTCGATTTCGCCTTCGAGGAGCTTCACCTCAAGGAAGTCGTCGCGTTCACGGTACCCGCCAATGTCCCGTCTCGTCGGGTGATGGAGAGAATCGGCATGGTTCACGACCCCCGTGATGACTTCGATCACCCTCTGCTGGCCGAGGGTCATCCGCTGAGGCGCCACGTGCTTTATCGGAAGGTTTACCGGTGATGAGTCAACGCGCGCTGGGCGGTTGCCTTCTAGCGGCGGCGGACGCGGGGTAGCTCGCGCTCGACGGCTGGCAACTGGAACGGCGACGCCCAGGGCGGACGCGCGGGCGTCTTGCCGGACCGGATTCGCTGCTGCCATTCCTCGTCGGTCAGGCGCTCAGCGGCCGGCTGGGTGAACTCGTAGTAGGAGCAGATGGGCCCGACGTAGGCCGCGCGATCGCCGTCGCTGTCCACGGCGACGACGACGAAATCTGGCGGCTACACAGTGCCGCTCGCGCCTCGAATCGTCCGTCTACTACACTGGCGTCTGCGGCGCATGAGCGAACCGCCTCGTTTGTTCACCTGTGGACCGACTGAAAGGACGCGAACAGATGATCACGCTCTATGGCTTCAAGACCATCTTCGAAGGGGGAGTCGGCGAGACCAAGGATCTCCGCGCGCAGTGGGCGCTCGAGGAAACCGGCCTCCCTTACCGTGTCCACGCCCTGGATCAACTCGCCGGCGATCTGCAGTCGGAGGCGTACAGCAAAATCAGCCCATTCCACCAGGTCCCTGTCATCGACGACGACGGATTCATCGTCTCCGAGTCCGGCGCCATCGTCATCTACCTAGCCGAGAAAGCCGGCAAGCTCATCCCGAGCGACATGCAGGGCCGGACGCGTGTCACCCAGTGGTGCTTCGCTGCGGTCGCCACCGTCGATCCCACGCTCGCGTCTCTCGACTTGGTCGGCATCTTCGACCCGCAGAACCACAGGCTAGAGGGCGAAATCCGCAAGCTCGCGCACCGCTGGCTCGAGGACCTCGAGCGGCGCCTGGCCGATCGCACGTGGATCGGCTGCGCGGACTTCACCGTCGCCGACATCATGATGGCCGGCGTCCTGCGGAATGTGCGCAAGACCAACCTTCTCGACCCATTCCCGAAGACCAAGGCCTACCGCGACCGCTGCTTCGCCCGCCCCGCATGGGAGCGCACCCTGAACATGTACGCTGCGCGTTTCGGCGTCAGTGTCGATCAGATCCGCTAAGAAGCACACGCTGGACGTGGATCGCACATGCAGGTCCGGAGCTCATCGAAGTACACAGGTTCCGAGTTGAACGTCGCGGACTTCGGCTGCTGCAAGCCCTGGTTGGGCGGCGCATTCGGAGTATCAAGTCTCATTGATCACCAGAGGTACACCTGTGAGCCCAAGGTGAAAGTCTGTGGACCAACAGGCGCGCAGTCGCTGAGCCTTCATCAAGTGCAAGCCGACCGCATCCGTCAACGTCAAGTCCTGGTCGGCAAACCGCCGGAGGACTTCGGTGGCTGCCGTCTGTTCTTTTTCGCCCACCGCCACCACTCTTAATGGCGTCATGTCCTCCACCATCGCCATGAACTGGAGACCGCGAGTCCGATCGTATCGACGCAGGAACCAGGCATGGCCCTCCGCGATCACCAGGGTCGTGGTGATGAGAGCGGGAGGCGTCGCAAAAAGCCGACGGAAGGTCAGGTGATAGCTGTCTGATCGATCTACGAAGGCGATCAGGGCGGAGGTATCAACATACACGTCAGCCTTTGCGGCCATAGATCACATCGTCGATCTTCTGGCTGGATTTCGGATCGCCGGTCTCGACCATCCCTGCGTATCGCATCCACGGCTGGTTGTCGTTCACAGGCAGAACTGTTCTCAGTGAACGGCGAAGCAGCTCGGCCAGTGAGATCCCCAGACGAGCAGCTTCGTGCTTCGCCGCCGCGTACTCCTCCTCGGAGAGGCTAATCTGGGTCCGAACCACGATGATAACAGTCTACCTCAATCTGTTATCACCGACAAGCCGGACCTCGCCCTGCGCTGAGCACGTCACGTCGTCGGAAATGGAGCCGCCCAACGATCTGGGATTCAGCGGCGGGGCGCGGCCCCATCCGCCGCAATCCCAGGTTGGGCGGCTTCCCTGATCCGCGCGTAGCAGAAGCTGTCTCGAGGCACGGCGCTTATGTTCGGGTGCAGGATCCAGCGGCGGAGCACTCCCTCGCGTTGCATGCCGAGACGCTCGAGGACACGCGCAGAGGCGACGTTCTCCACATCACACGTCGCCCACACGCGGTGAATCGATGGCTGATCGAATGCCCATGCAACAATTGGTTTGAGGGCCTCCGTCATGTACCCCGCGCCCCAATGCCGCCTGGCGAGAGCGTACCCGAGGTCGGCCAAATGTCCCCGGATTCGCATTTCTGCCATCCCGATCAGGCCGCCACCATCCCTGAGAACCAGGACCCATGGATATGCGGTGCCGTCCTCCCAGGCTTTCTCGCAGCGGCTCAGAAACTGCTGGCTTTCAGTCTCATCCCGATGAGGCCGCCACGTTAGATAACGTGTGACTGCGGGGTCTTGGGCATAGGACGCAAACAAGGCGACCGAATCAGCGAGGACGGCCGCCCGCACAGTCAGGCGAGTCGTCTCGAAAAGGCGAGGTGGCTCAGTCATCCGTCGTTCCCCTGTCCGCCCAACGTCCCGGCGTTCAGCGGCGGCCGCGCGACCGAACGGAGCGGGAGCCGGTCGTCCGACTGCAACAGGTGATCGGTTACGAGAGCTCGGGCGAGTTCCTCTGGCGCAACGCCGAGACGAGCAGCCGCCTCACGGAGCCGCTGAGCTTCTGCATCACCGAGGTCGATCGCCAGGACCATGGTCTCAGTCTACCACTGGACCCGCGAGGCGGCGCTCGTCTGCCGAACGACCTGGCCGTTCAGCGGCCTGGTTCCGACGTAAGCGAGGACCAGGTCCGCTGCAACGGCGGGTTGGACGGGCACGATTCCGCTCCCAACGCTTCGAGGTGATAGGCGATCGCTTCCAATTCGGACACGCTGGGGCTCGGTTTTGCTGAGCACCATGCGACCACGCAGGCGCGGCGGAGTCTCACAAGCAATTGGAGGAGTGCGGGTTGATGTGGGATCTCGAAGGCGCAGCTTGGCAACGCACTCAGATCCCATTCGACTGGGCCACTACATACAGATTCGAACTCCAACCACCGTGCGCCTTCGGGCGTGAGGACGACATTCCCCGCATGTGGGTCGCCGTGCAACGCCTGAGATCTCCATCGAAAGTCCGATAGAGATGAGATGCACGCGTCGAAGACCGGCCTCAGCAGAGCCGCCCTGTCAGCACCTGTCGAGCCTTGCGACGCCGAAATTTCCACCAAGCTTCTCGCTCCCAAGATCGCGTGGCGAAAGTCGGGCAAGCCACCCTGAAATGAATCCAAGCACTGCCGCAGCGCCAGGTACGCGGTGC
>JBKPRZ010000535.1:0-8321 GCA_046734815.1 Myxococcota bacterium
GGCGGCACCGACAGCGGGGCCGATGCGGGAGATGGTGCCCCGGGGTCGCAGGGCGCGTTGCAGATCAACGAGATATGCCCCGACGACGACGGGGTGCAGATCGACGAGCTGGGGCAGGCCGACGACTGGATCGAGCTGCGAAACCCGGGGACGGCGGCGGTGGACCTGGGCGCCTTTTCGCTGAGCGACGGCGGGATGCCGCACCGTCTACCGGCGCTGCGGCTGGGGGCGGGTGAGGTGATCCTGCTGTGGGCGGACGGCTCGCCCGAGCAGGGGGCCCGGCACCTGGATTTCAAGCTGGCGGCGCGCGGCGGGCGGGTCGAGCTGCGCGACCAGGGCGGCCGGCTGGTCGATGCCCTGGAATACCCGGCGCTTCCCACCAATGTGTCTTACGGGCGCTTTCCGGACGGCTCGGGCCTGCTGGCCAGCTGCCGCTACGCCACGCCGGGGCGGCCGAACGGCCCGCGCTGTGGGCCCCCGCCGCCGCCGGAGCTGCCTGCCGAGGCACGTTTCGCCGACTTCAGCTGGCCGGCGGGCTGGGGGCTGCCGGCGGGTCCCCTGGTGGTGACCGAGGCGGTGTTGCGACCGGCCAGCTTCGTCGAGGTGACCAACACCGGTACCGCCGCCCTGGCCCTTGCAGATTACAGCGTGCGGCTGACGGCCACCGGCCCCGGCCGGGCCTGGCCGACCATCGCCGAGGGCGTCGAGCTGCGCTGGCCGCGTACGGGATCCATCGCGCCCGGCGAGCGCCTGGTGCTGGCGGTGTCGGAGGCCGAGGTGGGGCAGGTGTTCGCGTCGGCGGCGGCGCTGGCCGAGATGGAGGGGGCGCTCACGGTGTTCCGTCGGGCAGGCGCGGCGGCGGTGCACCGCCTGGATTTCCTGCGCTGGCCCGACGGAGCGGCGCTGGCGCTGGCCGACGACGACCAGGGCGGCGGGGTGGCGTACCGGCTGTGCCGCACCCGCAGCCCCGGGCTGCCCAATGCCCAGTGCCGGCCGCTGCCCACGCGCGAGGTGGGCGATCGCGTGCGGCAGCTGCTGACGCCCGACGATCTTCGCGCCCTGGGCGAGGGCGGGACCGCGCTCGACAGCCTGGCGGCCAAGGTGATCGTGGACCTGGAGGCGGGCGAGGCGGTGCATTTCCTGTCCTCTCGGGCCTGGGACCTGCACTACACCTTCATCCGCGAGCGGATCTACGGGCAGCCGCACCTGGACCGCTGCCAGCCCGACCAGGCGGCCGCCTTCGATGCCGGCTGGCGCGAGTTCTCGGACCGCGAATATTTCCAGACCGCCGGCCGGCGGTTCCTGCTGGGGACCCTGGTCCGCTACGGCGGCTCGGGCGTGCAGACGCTGGAGTTCGACCGCAGCGACCTCATCAGCGGCGATCAGATGCGCCGGGCGTTCTTCGCTGTGGCGGCGCGCACACCCCTCCCCTCGGCCTGGGCGGTGCGGGCGCAGGGGCGGCAGGTGGCGGAGCTGAAGGCGATCGAGGGCAGCCTGCCGGTGCTGGAGGCGAACGCGCCCTTCCGGGGGATCAGCTTCCAGCCGCTGACCGCCGGGGTGGGCTACGGGACCTTGCGGTTCCTGCCGGCGGCGGAGCTGGCCCGGGCCCGGCTGGGCCCCGACGTCATCGCGGTGACCGACGACGTCCCGGGCGACGTGCCGTACATCGGCGGGCTGATCACCGAGGTGTTCCAGACGCCGCTGTCCCACGTCGGCGTGCTGACCCGCAACCGCGGCACGCCCAACATGGCGCTGCGCTCGGCCCGGCAGGACGCGCGCCTGGCGCCGCTGCTGGACAAGCTGGTGCGGCTGGAGGTCAGCGGGGGCGACTTCTCGCTGCGCGAGGCGACGGCCGTCGAAGCACAGGCGTTCTGGGCCAGCCAGCGGCCCACCGGCCCGCGGCTGGTGCCCCGGCTGGACAGCGGCCCGCGCGGATTGCAGGACTTGCGCGGCCTGGGGCTCGACCGCCTGCCCGCCGTCGGCGCCAAGGCGGCGCAGCTGGCCGAGCTGATGCGCGTGCGCGCCACCGAGGAGGCCTGCGCCGGGCCGGTGCCCACCCCCGCGGTGGCCTACGCGCTGCCGGTCGCGCATTACCTGGACCACTTCGAGGCCAGCGGCGCGCGGCAGCTGCTGGATCAGGCGCGCGCGCAGAGCACCTTCGCCACCGACCCCGCCGTGCGGGCGCAGGCGCTGGAGCAGGTGCGG
The DNA here is from genome assembly GCA_046734815.1 of Myxococcota bacterium. Lineage (GTDB taxonomy): Bacteria > Myxococcota_A > Polyangia > Fen-1088 > Fen-1088 > CAVYGB01. The sequence continues at coordinate 2,206 of JBKPRZ010000535.1, forward strand.
GCGGCGATCCGGTCGTTCCCGGTGGACCTGACCCTGCTGGCGCAGATCGAGGCGACGGCGCGGACCTCGTTCGGGCAGGCGCGCTTCCGCCTGCGCTCGAGCAGCAACACCGAGGACCTGCCCGGCTTCAGCGGGGCGGGCCTTTACACCTCGGTCAGCGCGGCTCTCGGCGACCCCGAGCGCACGGTGGCCGACGGTCTGCGGGTGGTGTGGTCCAGCCTGTGGGACGACCGGGCCTACGAAGAGCGCGAGCGGGGCAACATCGACCAGACCCAGGTGGCGATGGCGGTGCTGATCCACCAAGCCTACGACGGGGTCGAGCGCGCCAACGGGGTAGCGGTCAGCCGCGACGTGCGCGATCCGATCCACGGCAGCACCCACTACCTGAACGCGCAGGCGGGGGAGGCCAGCGTCACCAACCCGGCCCCCGGCGTGACCAGCGAGCAGATGGCCTTCGAGTGGTGGAAGCAGCCGCCCATCGAGTACCTGTCGCGCAGCAGCCTGGTCAGCGGCCCGGTGCTGCAGGAGGCGGAGGTGGCCCGCATCGCCTGCCTCATGCGGGCCGTGCACGCCCACTTCCAGCCGCTGATCGACCCCAGCGGCACCAACCGCTGGTTCACCATGGAATCCGAGTTCAAGCTGGTCGGCCCCACCCGCACCCTGATCCTCAAGCAAGCCCGCCCCTACACCTTCGGCGGCGCCCAGATCCCCGCCGACTGCCGCGAGCTGTAGCCACGGCCTCCCGCGCCTTGACGCGGTTGATGCATACAACCAGCATGAATCGGGTGCGTACCGTGCGTATGACGTTGAACGTGGATGAGACGCTCCTCACCGAGGTGATGGGGGCCCATCCCGGCGTGACGAAGACCCGTCTCGTCGAGCAGGGGCTGCGCGCGCTGCTTGCCCGGCAAGCGGCCGAGCGGCTGGCGGATCTCGGCGGTCGGACCCGGGCCGCGCGCCGTCCAAAACGGTCCGTCTGGCACCGGCGCTGATTGTCGTAGATGCGCCCCCGATCAGCGGTCGCCGGTGTAGAGGGCGGTGACGTCGGTGGGGGTGAGGGCGCGGCGGGACCAGAGGCGGATGTCGTCGAGCTGGCCGACGAAGAATTCGCGGCCGCCCAGGTAGTTGCCGATGATGGCCTCGACTGCCGTGCAGGACTGGGGGGTGTTGGTGGTCATGGCGGCGGGCTGGCCGTCGAGGTACAGGGTCTGGGTGGTGCCGTCGAAGGTGTAGACCAGGTGGTGCCAGCCGGGGGGCGGGGCGGGGGCGCGCGAGACCAGCTGCGAGCCGCCCCACAGCCAGACCACCAGGTTGGCGCCGCGGGTGCCGATCTGCAGGCCACAGGCCTCGGCGCTGCTGGTGAGTGACAGCATGGTGCGGTTGCCGGTCATCGGCTGGGCGGCGTAGTTGAACCACAGCGAGACGCTGAGGCTGCCGTCGATGGCGGGCAGGCGGTTGGCCAGCAGGTCCACCTGATCGCCGTTGCCGTTGAGGGTCAGCGAAAACGGGTTGTCGAACTTCGCGCCGGGAAAGCCGCCCGCGGTCCAGGTGGGGGCGCCGGCGAAGGTGCCCAGGTTGTCCGAGCCGGAGATGTCGCCGGTGATGGTGCCGGTGCCCTCGTCGAGCGGCCAGTAGCCGACCAGGTTCTCGGCCAGCGGACCGCTGACGCCGGCGTCGCCGGGGTGGCGCAGGCCGCCGTCGACCTCGGCGGTCTGGGCCGGCTCTTCTCCCTGCGCCAGCACGGCCAGCTCGCCGTCGGTGAGGACGCGGTCGTAGATGCGCAGGTCGTCGATGTTGCCCTGGAATGCCTCGCCGCCGCCGGGGGCGTTGCCCACCACCACCTCGGGGACCGGGCAGGGGATGACCGCCGCCTCGCCGGTGGGCGCGATCAGACCGTCGACGATGAGGCGGTGGGTGGTGTTGCCGTCGAAGGTGTAGACGACGTGGTGCCAGCGCGAGCGGGGGGCGTTGACCGACACCACGTCGGCGCCGGCGATGCTGGCGGCCAGGCGCCCGTCGTGAAAGCCGAGCCGCAAGCCGCAGCTGGCGTTGGACGGGTTGTTCAGGGTCAGCAGCCGGGCGGCGCCGGGAGGCGGGGCGATGTAGTTCATCCACAGCGAGATGGTCTTCGGCGCCCGCGGGTCGGGCAGCGCGCGCGCCCGCAGCGCCACCAGGCCGTCCACGCCATCGAGGGCCAGCGACCCCGTGTTGGCAAAACGCGCCCGGGGAAAGCCCCCGGCGGTCAACATCGCCCCACCCAGCAGGTCGCCGGCGTTGCCCGCCGGCGAGGAGTCGACCGCCACGGTGCCGCCGCCCTCGTCGAAGCGCCAGTAGCCGACCAGGCCCGAATAGCTGATCGGCATGGCGGCGATGGGCGGGGGCGCGGCGGCGTCGACGGGGTTCGATGCCGGCGTGGGGGTCGCGGCGGGCGCGGGGCTGGAACCGCCGGACTTGCAGCCGGCGGCCAGCAGGGACAGCAGCAGGAAGGTGCGCGTTCTCATCGGGCTCCTCAGCGGCGCAGGCCGTAGACGCGCAGGAACGCCGGTGAGGAGGCGTTCACGCGGGCGAAGCTGGTGACGTACACCTTGCCGTTGGCGATGGTGGGCGGGCTCCACTTGGCGAAGTTGCCGAGGGCGTCGGCGGCGCTGCCGAGGCTGTCCCACAGCTTGGCGCCCGTGGTGGCGTCGATGGCCACCAGGATGCCGGTGGCGATGTTGTGCCAGGCATCGCCCGCGGTCCCCAGGGCGGCCCAGACGATGCCGGTGCCGGGCTTGTTGCCGTCGGCGGAGATGGAAAAGATGCCGCCCGGGTGTGGGGTCTTGAGGTCGTCGAAGCGGGCCACCGGGGTCTCGTCGAGGTGGTTGCCGGCGAAGCTGTAGACCTTCAGGCCGTGGTTCTCGGGCCACAGGTACAGGCGGTCGTTCCAGAACGCCATGTTGTGGATGTGGGCCGAGGCCATGGTCTGGTCGGCCACCGTCAGCCGCTGCAGGATGCGGTCCCCGTCGGCGTTGAAGTGGGTCATGTTCAGCTGATCGATGACGTAGAGGATCCCCTCCTTGCCGCCGGCGAACACCACGCCCGGCCCCAGCAGGGTGGAGGCCAGGTCGGCGTCGGCCCGGTTGAGCATGTCGGCGTTGCTGGGGGTGAACCAGTCGGCCAGGGTGACGTCGGCGTTCAGGCGCACCACGCTGAGCCCCAGCGCGCGCCCGTCGGCCGACCAGGTGCCGTTGCCGACGCTGAAGAACACGCCGTTGCCGCTGGCCGCCGGGCCGGTGCCCGACTGCCAGATGGCCCCCTGCATGCCGTCGGGCGCGGTGTTGAAGGTCCCCTTGCGGGCCAGGGTGGCGGGGTCGTAGGCCAGCAGCCAGCCGTGGTACGGGTTGTCGTCGCAGTGGCTGGCCATCGCCACGTACAGGGTCCCGTCGGAAAGCAGCAGGCCGGCGCGGTTCAGGTGCTTCCAGCCGTCCAGCGGCACCTCGCCGTTGACGGCGCCGGCTCCGGTTCCGGGCATCGATCCTTCCAGCGGCACCGGGCTGCCGGGCGCGTCCTGGCCGGTGCGGATGTCGATGGCGTGCAGCTTGTTGACGTAGCCCTCGCCCACCCGCCCCTGCTTGGTCACCAGGTACATCAGGCCGGTGGCGGGATCGATCACCGGCGTGCCGGTGATGCCGACGAACGGGTACATGTCCCGGCACCAGGTCTGTCCCAGCAGGGTGTTGGGGTTGCGGCCGCCGATCTGCACCTCGCCCACCGGCGCCAGCCAGCGCGACCACAGCGGCATCGCCGCCGCCGGGTCGTCGGCGTCGAAGGCATACAGGTGATTGGTGGAGGTGGCCACGAAGACCACGTTGTGCTTGCCGCCCGCGATCTTCAGATCCGACACGTACAGCGGCTGGGCGTAGGCGTTGCCGTCGATGGGCCGCGAGAACAGCAGCCCGAAGGCGTCGCCGGTGACCTTCGCCGGCGTCAGCACCGTCTCGCGCGTGGTGGCGCCGCTGCGGAGGTTGTCGAACCGGTTGGTCAGCACCGAAGGCCCGGCCGACAGCGGCTCGGCGCCGGTACCGGACGGCGGCCCCTGCGCGGCGGGCGACGCGGTATCGTTTTTACAAGCAGCCCAGGCGAGAACCAGCAGACCGACCGCAACGATGCGTTTCATGTCCAACCTCCGGGGGGAGCCTGGACCCTGGGGCGTGGTCCAGGATCACGCCTCCCACGCGGACTGGCACCATGTCAATCCAGCGCCGCGCCAAGCGGGGGCGCCGGGGCGCTCAGCCGGCGGAGACGGCGCCTTCGAGGGCGACCAGGGTGCCCTGGCGGGTGTCGAGCTCGACCAGGGCGCCGTGGGGGAGCGAGGCGTTGCGGTCGCCGTGGCCGAAGCGGCCGCCGGTGACGACCGGGATGCCCAGGCGGCCGAGGCGTTCTTCCAGGACCTCCTCGACCGGCGGCGAGGGCAGCGGCGAGCCCTCGCGCTCGCGGCAGTCCTTGAACTCGCCCAGCACCACCGCCGAGACCTGACTGAACACGCCGGCCAGATCGAGGTGGGTGATCAGGCGGTCGACGCGGTAGGGGCGCTCGCCGATGTCCTCGAGGAACAGCACCGCGCCGGCGGGGTCGGGCAGGAAGGGCGTGCCCAGCAGCCGCGAGAAGACCTCCAGGTTGCCGCCCAGCAGGGGGCCCTGGACCCGGCCCGGGATCAGCGGCTCCAGCCCGTCGAGCAGCAGCCCGCGGCCCGGCCGTTCGAGCAGGGCGAACATCATCTGCTGGTCGTCGGCCGGCAGGCGGCCCAGCTGGGTGATGACCGGGCCGTGCACGCTGGCCAGCCCGGCGCGCGCGGCCAGGGCCAGCAGCGCGGTGGCGTCGGAGAAACCGACGATGGCCTTGCGCGACTCCAGCAGGGCGGCGGGCGGGATCAGCGGCAGCAGGCGCAGCAGGCCGTAGCCGCCGCGGGCGATGAAGATCGCGCGGCATTCCGGATCGGTCAGGGCGTCGGTCAGCTGGGCCAGGCGGTGCTCGTCGGGGCCGGCCAGGAAGCCCTCGGCGCGGAACAGGACCGCCGGGTCGTAGCGCACGCGGTAGCGGGAGGCCAGGACGCGCGCGCCCGCCTCCAGCTCGTCGCGCGGGACCGGCCCGGACAGGGCCACGATGCGGACGGTGTCGCCGGGCTGCAGGCGCGGCGGAAGCAGGAGCCCCATGCGGCGGAGTCTAGCGCCGGCGGCGGCGCCGGCGCTTGTTGTTGGCGCCGTTGCCCGCGGACGGCATCTCGGCGCTGGCGCCGGTGTCGTGCAGGCCGCTGATCTCGCCGCTGACCTCGTCCCGGTTGGGATCGCCGGCGCCGTTGAGGCTGGCGTCGGCGCCGACCGGCTCGGGCACCGCCTGCGCATCCTCGGGGCGGGGGGCGGGCGGCGGCGGCTCGACCGGTGTCTCGCCGGTGCGGGCGCGTGACTCGTGATATTCGGGGTTCGGCAGCAGGGTCACCTCGAATGGTTCGGACAGACCCATGGCGCGCACGTGCATGGCCGACGGCTCGCCGCCGATGGCCTCGGTCACCCGCACGACGCGCACGTACGAGACCTCCGAGCCGTTCCACAGCTCGAGCCGGGTTCCGACGGGCATCGGTTCGGCGGTCAGAAGCTGCACCACCGCCCCGGAATCGACGTTCCCGGACACGCCGGTGATCCGATCGATCACCACCCCCTCGTACCGGATCTCCACGGGCGCCTGCACGACTGATCATCTTACGAACCGTGTGCGCGGGCGGGCAAGCGAGGTTTTTGGACGCCGTTCGGGCAGGCATTGACCTGACGTGTTGTCGCAGCTGGAAACGGGCTTCACGGCCGTCGGGCGGTGAGAATTGCGACCGCTGCTGACAATCACCTGTGTGGGACCCTGAGAGGGTCCCTCACCCCCCCCGGCGATGATGAAAGAGCTCCTTGTCCGGGTGTGCCTGCTGGTCGCCCTCGCTTCGGCCGGTTGCGACCTCGATTATGCGGGGCTGGGCGGCGGCGTGCAGACTGTGGTCTTGCCCACCGAGACCCGCGCGCGGCGCACGCCAGGGCCGGGGCGTCCCGAGCTGGACGCGGCGCCGGGGCCGGCGGTGCCGCCGCCCGGGGCGGACC
>JBKPRZ010000536.1:0-4308 GCA_046734815.1 Myxococcota bacterium
GTGTCGGGGTGGGTGGCCAGCGTGGCGGTGGGCGTGACCTTGCTCGTGCTGCTGGCGTTCTGGCGCGTGCAGGGCGGTCAGGCCGCGACGCCCGCGCTGATCGCCGCCTCGACGCGGACGTCTGCCCCCCAGCCGGCGATGCTCGGGCTGACGCGGGGGCGCGCGGTGCCGCGCATCGCTCTCGCTCCGCTGCCCTCGGCGTCCGGGTCGGGACCCACCTCCTTGCTGCGCGCCCTGGTGGGGTACTGGCGCTTCGACGAGACGCAGGGCCTGCTGGCGCACGACCTGTCCGGTGCCGGCAGCGACTGTGTGATCCACAAGCTCGACGCCGACGCGGCCTGGGCCGAAGGCGCGCTGGCCGGCGCGCTCAGCCTGAACGGGCAGGGCTGGCTCGAGTGCCGCCCCAGCGACCAGCTGGCCCGCATCGACACCGAGCTGACCATCGCCGCCTGGGTGACGCGCGGGCGCTCGCTGCGCAACTACCACGTCCTGCTCGCCCGCCAGCGCGACACCGGCCGCCTGAACGAGCTGTTCTTCGGTTTCGCCAACGGCGACCTGGCCTTCGTGAGCCACCCGCTGGGCGTCAAGGTGATCGCGCCGCTGCCCGCCGACCTCGCTCCCTGGTTCCACGTCGCCGTCACCCGCCACCCCGACGGCACCGCCATCCTGTACGTCGACGGCCTGGAGGTGGGACGCGCCGCCGGGCCGCCCATCGCCCTGGTCGGCGGCAACAACCCGCTGCTGATCGGCGCCGACATCAACAGCCGCGACCGCCAGCGCGCCGAGGCCCGCTTCGACGGCGCCATCGACGAGCTGCTGCTGTATCACCGCGCCCTGTCCGCGGCCGAGCTGAAGCTCCTGGCCACCCGCCACCAGCCCCCGGTCCCGCCCACCATCGATCCGCGCCCGAGCGCCGGCCCCGCTCGCGCGATCGCCACCGCCCCGCCGGCCACCCCCTGACCTCACCATGACCACCACCCAGCTGGCCGCCGACTGCGGCACCGAGGGCCGCCTGCGGCCGCTGATCGACCGCAACCGCTGCGAGGGCAAATCCGAGTGCGTGAAGGTCTGCCCCTACGAGGTCTTCGAGATGACCACCCTCGACCGCGAGCAGCGCCGGTCGCTGTCGCTGCTCGGCCGCCTCAAGGGCCTCGCCCACCGCTACCGCCAGGCCGCCGCCGTCCGCGCCGACCAGTGCCACGGCTGCGGCCTGTGCGTCTCGGTCTGCCCGGAAAAGGCGATCCGCCTGGTGAAGGCTCCGGACCGCTGACTAGAGCGTGGGGGTCGGGTTCGAGGGGACGCCGCAGAAGTTCACCTTGCGTACCATCGCCGGCGGCGAGGTGCGCTGGCGCTGGGCGCGCGTCTGGCGGGCGGTGAACAGGCGGCCCAGCTCGGCGTCGGCGCGGATGCCGGCCAGCACCCGGTCGTAGCGGGCGCGAGCGGTGGGGTCGGGCGGGGGATCGCACAGCGCGATCAGGCTGGCCAGGTCGGCGCGGGTCAGCGGGTCCTTGCTGGCGGGCTGTCCCGCCGGCGCGAACAGCCGCTCGCCCGCCGGGAGGATGACCCGGTCGCGCAGCAGGGTCAGGTCGTCGGGATCGATCTGGCACCACAGCAGCCGCCCGTGGATGTGGTTGACGGCGCCGCCGACCTCGGCCCGCGGTCGCAGCAGCAGATCGGTCAACACCTCGTCGTAGTCGCCGCTGGACTCCTGGACGGTGGAGAGCATGAACTCGACCAGCCGGGCGCGGCAGTCGCCGTCGCAGGTGCGGCCGAACAGGTACTTCGCCAGCCAGCGTCGGCGGGCCAGGTGGAACTCGCGCAGCTGCCGGCTCTCCTGCTCGGACAGCAGCTCGCCGGTGCGGGCGGTGGCCAGCGCCAGCGCCGCCACCAGCCGCGCCCCCGGCGAGCTGTTCTCGAACCGGTCGATGTCGCTCCAGCGCTTGTGCTCGTACAGGTCTTGAAGGTAGGGCTCGAACAGCCAGGCCAGCTTGCCCGCCATGCCCTGCACCTCCTGCTCGCGCGCCAGCAGGGACAGCGGCCCGTGCTCGCCCGGCGGTCGGACCGGCGCGTCCAGGGTGTCGGTCGAGGTGGGCGGCGGTGCATGACCCAGCACGCTGGCCGCCTCCAGGTCCTCGCGGATAACCTCGGCGATCGCCTCCGACCGGTCCGCCAGGCGGTCGTCGCGGCACAGGTCCACGTCCCGGTCGACCCCGAAGCGCTGCAGGCAGGTCAGGGCGAAGGCCTGGGCCAGCTGCGCGTAGTTCTTGCTGGCGGTGCTCGAGAGGACGCTGCGCATGTAGTAAGCGTTGTCCTTGCCCAGCTCCAGCGCGTAGGACACCGCCAGCTCCGGGTCGAGGATGTTCCCGCGCGTGAGCGACAGCAGCACCCCGAACTTGCGGTCCGCCGACCCCGCTCCCTGGGTCGCCAGCACGTCCAGGTTCTTGGCCAGGATCTCGGCGCGCGCGATCTTCCAGTCGTTGAGGTGTTTTTCGCGCGCCAGCCGCAGCTGCGTCTCGGACTCGGCCGCCGCCGTCCGCGACTGCCGGTATTGCCAGATCGAGGTCGCGATCAGCCCCGCCAGCCCGATCACGAAGCTGGACAGGAAGCTGTGATACTTCTGGATGAAAACGCCCAGCTGCGCCATCCGCCCGCCCCCGCCCGCAGCGGGCGCGTCCTGCTCAGCCACGATCGACCTCCGCCCCCGACGATACCGCAAACCCGGGCCTGCATCCCACGACGGCCTCGTGGCGGTGCTCCTCGCCACCACAGCCGCTCCTCGCTCACCACCTGCCGGGATGGCGCGATCAGCGGGCGTGGTCGCTCTCGACCAGCCGGGGGCGACGGGCGGGGCTGGTTTCCTGGAGGAGGAGCTCACGCAGCTCGGTGGCGTTCCGATCTCGCGGGACGACGGTGATGCGGGCGGACCTGCGCACGTCTTGCGCCAGCGGGAGCGAGCCGGTGGCCTCCGCCAGCAGCGCTCCGTCGGGCGCGTGCGCCCGCAGCAGCACCGGGTGGTCGGTGCGGGCGTCGATGGTCCAGCGACCGGCGGGGAGATCGAGGGTGAACGAGGCGTCTCCGGCCAGAGTGGTCAGCACCTCTGCGCTGGCCGCCACGCGCACGCGCGCGGGGGCGCTCTGATCCATCACGAAACCGGGAATGCGGATGCGGTCCGCTGAACGGAGCGGACCCAGCACGCCGTCGGTCCGCACCCAGACCAGCGCGGTCACGGCCGGCACGTCGGTCTGCAGCTGGATCAGCCGGTAGCGTGCCTGGAACTCGGGGTCGGCGACCATCTCGATGCCGCTGCGGAAACAGGGCGACGCGGTGCCGGCGGCCTCGCAGAACAGCACCAGATCGGGCCGGCGGCGCAGGACGTAGGCCCCGTCGCCCAGCTCGTGGCCGATGTAGCCGCGGCCGAACCCGGCGGGTGGATGGGTGGCCAGGGTGCGGTCGTTCAGGCCCAGCATGTCCAGCGCCGGCAGCTTCGAGAAGAACGGCAGGCAGCCGGCCGCGTCGACCGCCAGCAGCGGCCGCCGATCCCCGAATCCGCGCGCCAGCGCCTGACCGACCGGCCGCGCGACCCACTCCCACAGCTCGGTGCGTGCGCGGACCACCTCCGGCTCGCCGCGCGCCGGGAAGAACGCCGCGCACCCGAGCGCCACCGCCAGCCCGGGCGCCAGCAGCGGCCCGGCCCGGCCGGCGCGGGCGATCAGCCAGTCCAGCCCCTCGGCCAGGGCCAGCGCGCCGATGGTCAGCAGCACCACCAGGTGCCGGTAGGCCGGGAAGATGTCGCCGCCGATCACGACCAGGTACCCGGTCCAGGCGACGGACGGCAGCAGCAACAGTCCGGCCACCGCCCGCCGCCCGGTGGCCAGCAGACCGATCGCCGCTGCCGCCGCCAGTCCCAGCAACGGCGCCGCGATCAGCCCCGTCCGCAGGTACTCGAGTCCGGCGTCGACGCGCTGGTGGGTGAAGGCCAGCTTCGCGCTGGCGGAGTTGGGAATCCAGGCCCCGTGATACAGGCGCCGGAAGATCAGCTGCCCGACGGTGAAGGCCACCGGCAGCGATCCCAGCACCAGCAGGCGCCGCAGCCCCTGCCGCCCGCCGCAACCGAGCAAGAGCCCCAGCCCGACGGCGGCGGCCAGCAGCGGTCCGTCCGGTCGGGTCAGGCACAGAAGGCCCAGGCACAGGGACGCCGCCAGCACCGCGCGCCGCCCGCGCGCCGGCTGGAGCAGGACCTCCCGGGTCAACACCAGCGCCCAGGCCAGCAGGGCGGCCACCAGCGGCTGCTCCAGCCCGCCGGTGGTC
>JBKPRZ010000537.1:0-8256 GCA_046734815.1 Myxococcota bacterium
GCCGTATCCAGGGCCGCGCTCTCGGCATAGCGATCGGCGGTGTTGGTCACCATCACCGCCAGCATGGTCTGCCAATCGTCCGGGTGAGCGGCCAGGGTCTCCTCGATGGCAGCTACCTCGGACCGGATGCGGCGGCGGGCCACCTCGGCTACGATCGACGGCTTGTTCGGGAAATACTTGTACAGGGATCCGACGCTGACCCCCGCCCGTTCGGCGATGTGGTTCGTGGTGGAGTCGCTCCAGCCGCGCACCACCAAAAGGTGAGCAGCCGCCTCGACAATGGCGTCCACCGTCGCGCGTGAGCGACTCTGCTGCGGAATTCGCCGGGGAAGAGTCCGCGACTTTTGCTTCATTGGTTCCTCGGGAAGGCGAGTAGCGGCGGAGCGGGCGGCCGCTAGAGTGGAAGGGTGCCTGTCGATCCTGTTGCACCCGTCCCGGTATTTCATCAGTCATGGCCCGCCGCCGCCAGGGAGCTCGTCCTACGCGCCATCGATCGCCATGGTGGATGGCAGCGGTGGTCTCGCCTCGAGTCGGTCACCTTGTGTCTGAGGTCGCTCGATGGTTTCCTCCCCTGGCTCAAGGGCTACCAGCGCACTTTCGATCTGCCTCGGTCATTGACCACCTTCCCCAAGCTCGTGCGCACCGAATGGAACGAGGAGCCCGCCGGCCGTTGCGTCGGTGTCTTCGATCAGGGAGCCGTGCGGCTGTGCCACCCTGACACCGGTCAGGTACGCGCCGCGAGCGCGGACCACAGGCGAACCTTCCGCGGGTTGCGCAAGCTGCGCCGCTGGGGGCCGCTCGACGCCTTCTACTTTTTCGGCTACTCGTTCGCCAGCTACACGGCGGTCCCGTTCATCTTGCCGGGCCTGCGCTTTCATGGCGCGCTCTCGGGCAGCTGGCGCGGCGAGCGGCTGCGCGGGGTCCGGGTCGAGTTTCCCCCCGGCGCCCACGTGCACTCGCGGCGGCAGCAATATCTGTTCGACGGCAGCGGACTCCTCCGACGGAACGACTACGTGGCCGACGTGGTCGGAGGTTGGGCCTCCGGCGCTCACGGCTGGGACGACTTCGCCAGCGTCGACGGTCTGGCCATCCCGGCACGGCGGACGGTGATGCCCCACCTGGTGGGCGTCGTGTGGCCCGTCCCCACGGTCCTCTCGGCCACGTTCGAGCGCTTTGCGGCGACCTTCGCCTCCTGATCCTACCCGTTTGACGGCACACTCGCCGCGGACGCCCCGAGCGCCGATGCGTCCACGACCGACGCCCTTGGCCCTCAGGTCAGCAAGATCGTGGTGGTGGGAACGGCCAACATCTACGGCGTGTGCCACGCGATCGCGCCGGCGCCGGCCGGGCTGGGAGGCGGGACGCTGCCCGTGCTCGTGGCGCCACCGCTCGGGTCCGCCCGAACGATGACGGTCACCGACGTGTCGGGCATGGTCGACTACGACGGGCCCAATCCCCTGCCCAGCAACGGTGCCTACGACGTCCCTACCTCGGCCACGTTGTCCGCACGCTGAGCCCGGCGCACGCCGCGGGTGGGAGGGCGCGCCTTCTGGCCGTCGTCCTCCACCCGGAGGAATCGCGAACCCGTGACATTCCGCAGACTTGCAGCGCTTTCCGTCGAAACCGCTCTGCCGGTTCCGGCCTGGCCGGGCACCAAGCGCGGCGGTAACCTGAAGCATCGTGAGCGACGTCAAGAACCTCGCTGATCCTGCGTTCGAGCCTACCGATGAAGATCTCATCGGGCTGTCCAAGCGCGCATTCGCCCACGTTCGCAAGACGCACGAAGAGTCGCTGCGCAGGCTTCGCGCCGAGATCGCAGCTGCGCGCGAGGCAGCGCTCGACAGACTTCGCCGTATGGGCGGACGCGGGGCGGCTGGTTGAAGTCGGTTCTCTTGGTTATCGCCGGACCGAACGGCGCAGGAAAGACGACCGTCACAGCTCGGCTGCGCGAGGAACGTTGGAGCGAAGGCGTCGAGTACCTGAACCCGGATGAGGTCGCGCGTGACCGCTTCGGAGACTGGAACTCGCCAGCGGCAGTCCTGAGCGCGGCCACCTGGACGACTCAACGACGTGAGGAGTTGCTCGCGGCGCGAGCAGGCATTGCATTCGAGACGGTGATGTCGACGGACGAAAAAATCGACTTCATCGCCCGCGCCAAGCGTTCGGGCTACTTCGTTCGTGTGTTCTTCATCGCGACGTCCGATCCGCGGATCAACGCCGCCCGTGTTGCCGGACGCGTGATCGCTGGTGGGCACGCCGTCCCCATCGAAAAGATCGTAACTCGGCACGTTCGTGCCATTGCCAATCTCGCACCGGCCATTGCCCTCGCCGATCGGGTCTACATCTACGACAACTCCGTGGATGACACCGAAGCTCGCTTGTGCGCCCGAACGCAGGACGGGCTCTTGCGAAAGATCTACGGGCCGCTGCCCGAATGGATCTCCGACGCCGTCCTCGCATTAGAGAAGCATCCCGAGTTTGTAGACCTCCGCGCGGCCTGAGGTCATCGGCTACGAAGGCCCACACTGTGGCCACCAAAGCAGGTGCCGCAGCAGCAAGGCGCAGCCCTCACATTTGGGACGCTGATCCGCAAGTTTCAGTACGGGCTGTCGCACGAGCAGGCCTGCCACGCCAAAAGGAGTCTCGGAACGGACTTCGTGTCCGCCGTTGTCTCCTGACCCTCGGTGGACACCTCAAAACGGCCAGTCGTGGACCCTCAAAACAGATTCGATGAAGTGACTGGTCTCGATCGCAGCTGGGTGACGGCATACCGTGCCCAGTGGATAGACGCGCTCAAGGCGCATGCGAAGGAGACCAGCCATGGACTATATTGCAATCGATCTGGGTGCTTGGTGGCGAGCAGCAGCTCGTCGGCGACCGCTGTGCGGAACATGGTCGCCAGGATCGCGTACACGTGGCGGATGGTCCGCGGAGCCAGGCCGCTGCTCTTGCGCAGCTCGAGGACCAGGTCGCGCAGGTGGCGGGGCCTGATTTCGTCGAGCTTCATCGCGCCGAGGGCCGGCAGCGCGTGTCTCAGACGAGTCTCGTCGTCGCTGGCGGCGCGCAGGCCCAGCGCCTTGCGGGTCGGCGATCCATCGGGCGGCGTAGCGGGCGACGGTGATGTCCCGGGCGCCGTCCTCGCCACCCAGCTCGCGCCGCGCGTCCATTCCTGTCTGCAGCTGACACGGGTACCGACGCGCCTGCGCTTCCTCGCCGGCCGCCGCTCCGAGAGCAGTCCGGGCGCTCAGCCGCGGCAAGAGTCATTGACCGTCCGGCCGGCCTGGCTCCCACCATCTGGAGAGGTTGGATTGCGACCGGCGCGGCTGACTCCGATAGTGGGACACGTCGTTGAACAGCATGAGTCGGGCCCGCACCGGATCGCGGAAGTCGACCACGTTCAGGCAGGCGGGCGACTGGTCCAGGCGATCCCGGTAGCCGCGCGGGTCGAAGCCGAGGACGCTGGAGAGCAACAACCGCAAGGTGGCCTTGTGGGACACCACCAGCACCTGGTCACCCACGTGCGCCACCACGATCTGCCGGATCACTGGCAACGCGCGGGCCAGCACGGCCAGCCCCGACTCGCCCGCCTCGGGCGCGAAGTTGAACGGATCGGCCTCCCAGGTGGCGTACTCCTCCGGGAAACGCTGCTCGACCTCGCGCCGGGTCAGCCCCTCCCAGCGACCATGACTCATCTCGCGCAGGCCATCGGCGTGGAGCAGCGGCAGGCCATGGGGCGCAGCCAGGATGGAAGCCGTCTCCACCGTCCTGCTCAGCGGGCTGCAAACCACCGCGCGGATGGGTTCTGCTGCCAGGCGCTCTGCCAGCCGCTCCACCTGCGCGCGCCCTTCATTCGAAAGGTCGACCCCCACGGCGCCGGAGAAGCGATCCTCGGCGGTGAGCTCGGTTGCGCCGTGCCGGACGAGGAGCAAACGCGTGACATTCACTCGAGCAGGTTACTCTCTTGATGGGTCTGATGGACGTGCGTCAGAAGCGCGTCGACGGTCGGTCCGGCGACGACGATCCGTCAGCTCTTGCCACAGCCCATGTTTCCAGAATCATCTCGACCAATCGGGGTCACGAACATCGAATTCCTCAAGTGCGACCAGCACTTCCATCGCCCGATGAAGGTCTCCGTTCCTCAGTGCATTTTGGGCCACACGGGCGAGTCTTGCTACTTTGCTACCGCTCGCCTGGGTGAGCCTCTGCGAGACTGTTTCTGACATTTCCGATTGCGTCGACGACGCCCGATCCTCACCGATCGTCGCCGAGCCTGGACCGCTTTCGAATCCCGCTGGGGTCGCAGTACGGTACAGTCATTACTGATCTTTTCCGAATGAACGGATTTCGGTGCCGTCAGAGTGCCGTTGATTTGCGATGGTTCCTCGCGCAATGCACATGTGAGCGACGGCGACATCACCGCCCCCCAGCGGCCGACCCCCTGTATCGCAGCGGAGGCAGAGGTCGAAATAGACGATGTCAGGCGAGTAGACTGCCATCAGGCGATCGATGTCCTTCGCCCGGATGGCGGAGTCGCCCGTGTTCATCAGCGCTCTTACCTCGGACCGATCGAAGCCATGTGGCCTCACCTCCGGGAAGGAAACCGGCAGGCGCGCCACCGGTCACCCGGAAGGCTGCTCCCGCCAATGCAACCTCGCGTCGGGTCACGCCGAAGAAGATGCGGCTCGCGGGCCGCTGACCACCGGGAGATTTCCCGTAGCCGCCTCCCGCATCGCCCCTGTCAACGCGGGAACGCCCGCATGCGGGGGTACTCCGTCCAGGCGTCGAGCCGGGTCTCGTCGGAACGAGTGGTGTGTCCCGGGACGTTGAGTCGGTAGTAGATCGTCCGACGGACGTGGGCGGCGGTGTTGCCGCCCTTGTTGTGGCCGGTGAGAAAATGGGCGAGCACCATGGCTCTGGCCCTGCTGGACCAGCGCCGCTTCGCCGAGGGCAACCGACAGCTCGACGAGGGCATCGATTTCTGCCGCCGGAACGTACCGGACAACGTGTTACTGGCCTACTTCATCGCACACAAGGGATTCGAGCTCCGGCGCCAGAAGAAATACCAGGCCGCGATTCGCGCGTTTCAGGAGGCGCTGGAGGTCACGCGACGACTCGAGGCCGAAGAGAACGACGGCTTTTTTCCGGTATACGGCCTGGGGCTCACGAGCCTGGACCTGGGGCGGGTCGACGAGGCGATCCTCCATCTGGAGCGGGCGCTCACGCTCCGGCCAGAAAACCTGGTCGCCGAGCCCGAGCTGCGCGCCGGGGCGGCGTTCGGGCTGGCCCGCGCGCTGACCGCCAAGGGTCGCGATCGAAGGCGGGCCTGCGACCTGGCGGGCGAGGCGCTGGTCATCTACCGCAAGGCCATGCCGCGCGAGAAGCGGCTGCACCTGTCCGAGACGGAGCGCTGGCTGGCCCGCTACGGCTGCACCCCTGACGTCTGAGCCATGCCAGCGCGAAGATCGGTGCGCGCGAGAGTGCCACGTCCCACCCTCGCCAGGTAAATGCGCCAGTGATCGGTGTCCTTCGGGGGCTCAGAGAGCTGTGCGGGTGTGTCGTCCCGGACACAGCTCGCGCTCCCGCGCGCTGGCGGCAGCGCCGCGAATCACCCGTCAATTCACCCGCGCTGCCGGGCAGGATTCTTGCTGACCAGCTGGAGCGATGGACGATATTGCACTTCGTGTCACGGAGCTCGAGCTCCGGGTCGCCGAGCTGGAGCGACGGCTCGCGGCTGGTGCGCAGGCGCCGCTGGTCGCCGAGCTTTCGCCGGCCGGCGGCCAGGGCCGCCTGATCGAGGTCGACTCCCCGCTGGGTCTCACCTGGCTCAACCGGGTGGGCGCCGTGATTGTCATCGCGGGTCTCGCGCTGGCGGCGTTGTGGGCGCACGAGCGCGGGCACCTCACTCCGCCGATTCGCAACTTGCTGGCGCTCGCGGTCGCGACCGCCGTGTTCGTCGCAGGATCGCGTGGGTTGGGCAGCCGCGACCCGGCCCGGGGCCGTTTCGCCGTGGGCGTGGTCGCGGTCGGCGCCTTCATGCTGTACCTCGTGCCCTTCATGGCCTCGGGCATCGACCACATCGCTCCGCCGGCTGTCGCGGCGCTGGCGGCGGCAGCACTGACGGCGCTGCTCATAGTCCTCGCGGTTCGCCGACGCGCGCCGATCTATGCCCTCCTGGCCACCGTGGGCGCAGCCGCATACGCCGGGATTGCGGGCCGTCAGCCGGCCATGATGGTGATCGGCCTCGCCGCGGCGGCGGGCGGGCTGCTGCTGTCGATCGAGGTGCTCTGTGTCGCAGGCGCGCTGGTGCTGGCGGTCGCCGTCTCGCTGCTCGGTGGCCTGGCCGCAGCGCCGGTAGGGCTGGCCATCGTCGCTGGTCTGCTCGGGCAGGCGGGGGCCTGGCGGCGCTGGCCGCTCACCCGTTCGCTGTCGCTGGTCCTCGCATCCGGCGCCTGGGTCGCCGTGCTGGTGCTGGACCGACGCCAGACTCTCTCCGGCGGAGAGCTCGCGATGTTTGCGCTCCTGGTGCTCGCGCTGGAGGGCTGCCGGCGCGGTGTGCTCGGCCGGGAGCGCGGCGAGCCGCTGGCACTGCTCGGGTGGATCGCGACCCAGGCGATCGTCCTTGGTGCGGCTCTGCGGGCCGTGCCGGTCGGGCTGCCCGCGTCGCTGGTGCTGGCCGGCCACGGCCTGGCGCTGATGACCATCGGCGTGCTCTGGCGTCACCTGCCGACGCGGGTACTCGCCCTCATGCTGCTGGGGCTCGCATCGTTGAAGGCGCTCGTCGTCGACCTGTGGGCTCAGGAGCTGGGGCTGCGCGTCCTCGCCTTCCTCGCGCTGGGCGCTGCGCTGCTGTTCGCATCCTTTCTCTACAGCCGACTCGAGCGGCGGATCCGCTGACGCGCCGAAGCGTACGACAGCGCGGCCCCGAAGGCCTGGCCCCCTCAGTGACCCGCGCGGCCAGGCGGGTATTTTCACCCAACACCGGGCGGTCGGCGCGAATTCATCCCGTATGAGCAATCAAGAAGACACTCTCTCGCTGGACACCTTGCTGGGGCAGGCGGGCTGGCTGCGGCGCCTGGCCGGCTCGCTGGTCGACGACGCCGCGACGGCCGAGGACGCGGTTCAGGACACCCTCGTCGCTGCCTGGCGGCGACCGCCCGCCGATCCACGCAACCCGCGCGCCTGGTTCGGCACCGTCCTGCTCAACCGCGTCCGCGGGGAAATCCGCCAGCGCAGGAACCACACCCGCGCCGTCGCGCGCGCCGCCACGGACGAGGCCCTGACGGAGGCTGCGCGCGCCCCCCGCACGCCCGAGCAGGTGGTCACCGGCATCGAGCTGCAGCGGCAGGTCGCCGATCTGCTGCTCGGCCTGGGCGCGGCCTACCGCGAGGTCATTTTCCTGCGCTACTTCGAGGAGCTGAACGCGTCCGAGATCGGTGCGCGGCTGGGCATCCCCGCGGGCACCGTCCGCTGGCGTCTCAAGGAGGGCCTGGCTGAGCTGCGCCGACGCCTCGACGCCGACGACCGGGACAACGGGCGCTGCTGGCGCATGGCCCTGGTCCCCCTGGCGGCGGCCGGCGACCGCACGCCCGGTTCCACTGTGCCAGCGGCGGGCCTGGCGCGGGTCGGCCCACGGCCGATCCTCCTGGCGACCGCCTTCGCCGTTCTGGCGGTTCTGGGCGGCGCAGCCTTCCGGCACCGCCGTACGGTGGCCGCGAACGCCGTCGCGGACACCGCCGGGCCGACCACCGCCGCTCCGGCTCCCGGGCCAGGCGGCGAGCCGCCTTCGCCGAGGTCGCCGGGCACCCCGCCTGCTTTCCTGGCCGCCGCCGCCGTCGCGGACCCCAGCGGGGCGCCCGAGTTCGGACCCCCACGCGCGCCCCGCCGGTCGCTGCCCTACTCCGGCCTGCGCTGGGACAACGAACGTGCCATCGCGCGCGTGGGCGAGGAGTGGATCGAGCTGCTGGCCATCGACGGCGTCCCGATGGCCGACATCGTTGCCTTCTCCAAGGAAGAAAACCGGAACAAGAAACCCGACGAGTGGCGAAAACGCATCAAGGAAGACGTCGTCAGCCTGCTGCTCGGCATGGGCCACCCCGTCGGGCCCCAGGCGCGGCTCGAGGTCAAGCGGACTGGGCGCAGGCCGGAGATCATCCTCGCCGCCGTCACCTTCGAGAACCGCGAGCGCGCCTCCAGAGGCAATGATGCCGGCGGCGCGAGCAAGTCATCCCTGTTGGACGACTGGGCACGGATCGCCCC
>JBKPRZ010000538.1:0-21997 GCA_046734815.1 Myxococcota bacterium
GGGCAGATCATCTACGCCGAGAAGAACGACCTCATCGTCCTGGCGCCGGTCAACCCGGGCGCGCAGCTGGTGGCCGACGGCAACATCCACATCTACGCGCCCCTGCGCGGGCGGGCGGTGGCCGGGGCCAAGGGCTACACCGATGCGCGCATCTTCTGTCAGAAGCTGGAGGCCGAGCTGATCGCCATCAGCGGGGCCTACGTCACCTTCGACGACATCCCGGCCGACCGGCTGGGCAAATCGGTCCAGGTGTTCGTGCGCAACGGCGAGTGCGTGATCCTGCCGCTCTGACTGCGCCCAGCGGCACGAAAAGGGCAAAAATTTGTGGCGGCGGCGATCCTGCCTTTAAGTGGATGAAGCAGACGTAATTCTGCAATTGCCACGGAGGCTCATGTGACCAAAGTCGTCGTCGTAACGTCCGGCAAGGGGGGGGTGGGCAAGACCACCACCGCTGCGAACATCGCCGCCGGGATCGCCATGATGGGACAGAAAACCGCCACCATCGACTTCGACGTCGGTCTGCGGAATCTGGACCTGGTCCTGGGCGTCGAGCGGCGGGTCGTCTACGACTTCATCAACGTCATCCGCGGCGAGGCCAAGCTGCACCAGGCGCTGATCCGCGACAAGCGGATCGACACCCTGCACGTGCTGGCCGCCTCCCAGACCCGGGACAAGGAGGCGCTGACCCTGGAGGGCGTCTCGACGGTGATGACCGAGCTGCGCAACATGGGCTTCGAATACATCATCTGCGACTCGCCCGCCGGCATCGAGCGCGGCGCGCAGATGGCCATGTATTTCGCCGACGAGGCCATCGTGGTGGCCAACCCCGAGGTCTCCTCGGTGCGCGACGCCGACCGGGTGATCGGCCTGCTGGCCTCCAAGACCAACCGGGCCGAGGTGGGGGGCAGCCCGGTCAAGACCCACCTGCTGCTGACCCGCTACGTGCCCTCGCAGGTCAAGAAGGGCGACATGCTCAGCGCCGACGACGTGCTCGAGCTGCTGGGGATCCCGCTCCTGGGCGTCATCCCCGAGTCCAAGGCGGTGCTGCTGGCCTCGAACAAGGGCACGCCGTCGATCATGGAGGAGGCCACCGACGTCGCGCAGGCCTACCTGGACGTCGTGTACCGATTCCTCGGTCAGGAACGCGCACACCGGTTCATGCAGGACAAGAAGGCGGGGATCTTCGCGCGGCTGTTCAGCTGATCCCGGGGGACGAGGTCTGACCATGACGCTGCTCGATTTCTTTCGCCGCCGGCCGCGACCCGCCACCATCGCCAAGGAGAGGCTGTCCATCATCGTCGCGCGCGAGCGGGCCGCCTGCCGCGGGCGTGGCCCCGATTACCTGCCCCAGCTGCAGCAGGAGCTGCTGGCGGTGCTGGCCAAGTTCGAGAAGATCGACCTGACCAACGTGTCGGTGAAGGTCGACCGCAGCGGGGACTACGATGTCCTCGAGCTGAACATCATCCTGCCCGACACCGGCGATCCCGACGCCGGCCCCGGCGCCAAGAAGCCCGCCACCGCCATCGCCTGACCCGGCGGCAAATACGAACGGCACGGGGGAGCCGCGGGTTGACGGGACCCGCGGCTCGCGATAAGCGCCAGCCATGGCTCCCTCGCGCCGGTCCCTGTTGCGCGCCGCTGCTCTGACCGCACCCTCCCTGATGGGGTGCGCGGGAACGAGGACGGCGGCGCCCGGGATCAGGGTCGCGCGCGGGACCGACGCCCGCATCGTCGAGGTCTCGCACCGGTTCGAGGAGTACCGGTACCGCGCGCCGTACATGTTCGGGGGGCGGAAGGTGGACCGCTGCACCCTGCTGGAGGTGAGCTGCCGGGTGCGCACCGGCGACGGCAAGGAGGGGCGCGGGTTCGGGGCGATGACCCTGGGCAACGCCTGGGCCTTCCCGGCGGCGTCGCAGGAGCAGGGGCTGGGGTCGATGCGGACGCTGGCCGACCGGCTGGCGCGCATCACCGGGGCCTGCACCGACAGCGGCCACCCCATCGATCTGTTCCGCGTGCTCGAGCCGGAGTACCTGCGGGCCGCCGCCGAGGTCTCGCGCGAGATGGCCTTGCCCACCGCGCTGCCCAAGCTGGCGGTGCTGGTGGTGGCCAGCGCCTTCGATGCCGCGATCCACGACGGCTACGCCAAGGCCTTCGGGCTGAGCGCGTATCAGACCTACGGGCCGTCGTTCATGGGGCGCGATCTGTCGGCCGACCTGGGCGACGCCTTCCGCGGCGAGTGGCTCGACCGCTACATCGCCAGGGACCCGCAGCCGACCATGCCGGTGTTCCACTCGATCGGGGCGGCCGACCCGCTGGAGGCGGCGGACGTCAAGCAGCCGCTGGACGACGGCCTGCCCAACACCTTCGAGGAGTGGATCGCCCGCGACGGGCTGTTCCGGTTCAAGATCAAGCTCAACGGCGGCAACCTGCCCGCCGACTTCGAGCGCACGGTGCACATCGACCGCATCGTCGCCCGGGTGCTGCCCGCGCGCGGGGTGAAGGACTGGAAATATTGCCTGGACTTCAACGAGGGCTGCCCCAACGTCGAGTACCTGCTGGAGTACCTGGCGAAGCTGCGCGAGGCGACGCCGGCCGGGTACGAGCGCATCCTGTACATCGAGCAGCCGACCAGCCGGGATCTAAAGAAGGCCTCGACCATCCCGATGCAGGCGGCGTCCCGGCTGAGGCCGGTGGTGGTGGACGAGGCGCTGACCGACACCGAGAGCCTGCTGCTGGCGCAGAAGCTGGGCTACACCGGGGTGGCGCTGAAGGCCTGCAAGGGACAGACGCACGCCCTGCTGATGGCGGCGGCGGCGCGGAAAAACGGCCTGTTCATCACGGTGCAGGATCTGACCTGTCCGGGCGCGGCGCTGATCCACTCGGCGGGGATCGCCGCACGCGTGCCGGGCAACGCGGGCATCGAGGCCAACGCCCGGCAGTTCGTGCCGGTGGCCAACGCCGCCTGGGAGGCGCGGTTCCCCGGGCTGTTCACCATCCACGACGGGCGCATGAACACCGGGCAGCTGACCGGACCGGGCCTGGGGGCCGTGTCCTGAGCGCCGCGGGCGTGTCACACTTGTCACATGCGGCCGGCGTGGGAGACGGGGGCCGAGATCGTCTCGGGCTGGCGCCTCAGGCGGGCGCGGTTCGAGGACGTGCCTGACATCTTGCGGATGATCGAGAGCGCGATCGATCGCGGCTGCGAACGGCACTACGCGCCCGCGCAGCGGCGGGCGGTGTTCCTGGGGTACGCGCAGAGCCTGTTCTTCGAGGTGATGTTGCCGTTCGAGACGGTGGTGGCCGAGACCGCCGGGCAGATCGTGGGGATGGCCCAGGTGGACCCGCGCGACGGGCGGCTGCGGGCGCTGTTCGTGGCCGGCGGGCAGCAAGGGCACGGCCACGGCCGGCGGCTGCTGCGCTGGGCGGTGGATCTGGCCCGCGAGCGCGGGCTGCCCCGCCTGCACGGCGCGATGTCGCTGAACGCGGTGCCGTTCTACGCGCGCGCGGGCTTTCTGCCCTGCCCCGGCAACCGGCTGATCAGCCACAACGGCCAGCCCGTGCCGGTACAGCCGATGGAACTGCCGCTGTCGGCGTCAGCGGTGACTAGCTGATCCCGGTCAGCGACCAGGGCTTGCGGTAGCGCCGGGCGAGCCAGCGGTTGGCGGCGGCGTCGCCGACGACCTGTTCCTTGTCGGCGTCCCAGCGCAGGCTGCGGCCCAGGCGGGTGGCGGCGTTGCCCAGGTGGCACATGGTGGCGGTCAGGTGGCCGTCCTCGATGTCCGCGTTCGGACGGGCCCGGCTCTTCACACACTCGATGAAGTTGGCGACGTGGGGCGTGTCGAGATCGGCGCCCTTCTGCTCGGAGGCGGGTACGGCGGCCGTGCCGCCTTCCACCTTGGAGTTGGCGGCGTTGCGGCCCTCGCTGCGCGTCTCGGGCAGCACCTTGAAGCCGCCGCGGGTGATGCCCAGGGTGGCCTTGGTGCCGTGGAACTCGATGTCGAAGGGGCGATCGCCGCGGTTGATCTCGCGCGCCGACCAGGTCACCACGCAGTTGGGGAACTGGTAGACCACCTCCTGCACGTCGGGCGTCTCGCCGCCGTCCTTGACCACGTAGCGCCCGCCGAAGGCGGCCACCGACTGCGGCGCCCGCGCCCCCAGCGCCCAGCGCACGATGTCCAGGTGGTGGGCGCCGAAGTTTGTCATCTGGCCGCCCGAGTAGTCCCAGAACCAGCGGAAGTTGTACAGGCAGCGGAAGGGATCGAACGGCACCTGCGGCGCCGGGCCCAGCCACATGTCCCAGTCGAGGTTGCTGGCGTTGACCGGCGCGTCCTTGGGCAGAAAACCCGCGCCCACGTTGCGGGTGAACCCGACGCTGACCTGGTGGACCTCGCCGATGTGGCCCTGGCGGATCAGCTCGACGGCGCGGGCGTAATGCGCGCCCGAGCGCTGCTGGCTGCCGGTCTGCACCACCCGCTTGTGCCGGCGGGCCGCCGCCAGCATGGCCGCGCCCTCCTTCACGAACAGGGTCAGCGGCTTTTCGCAGTAGACGTCCTTGCCGGCGTCGCAGGCGGCCACCGTCTGCAGCGCGTGCCAGTGGTCGGGCGTGGCGATGATGACCGCGTCGACGTCCTTGTCGTCCAGCAAGCGGCGGTAGTCCTTGTACGCCTTCGCCTTGCCGCCCGACAGCTGGATCCCCTTGTCCAGGTAGGGCTGGTAGACGTCGCAGACCGCGACCGGGGTCACGTCGGGCCGGGCCAGGAAACGCGTCCAGTCGGCCGAGCCGCGGTTGCCGCAGCCGATGATGCCCAGGCCGATGCGCTCGTTGGCGCCCAGGACCGGCCGCGCCCCGATGGCGCCGACCAGCCCGGTGGCGGCCAGCCCGCGCCCGAACTGCCTCCGGGTGACGTCGTTCGACATATCAGCGTAGTGCCGCAGCAGGGGCTCTCCTGTCCAGATCAAAGCCTGTAAAGCCTCGTGTTGCGATGTCCCAGCGCGGGTGAATTGAGGTCTACCGGCGGGGGGCGGGGGCGGATATCCTCCGCTGATTGACTCGGGCCCCCCAGCCATGGAGACGCGGATGATCGTGCGCCGATCCCTCGCCCTGCGGTACGCCGTACCGCTGGGCATCCTGCTCGCACTCGGAGGAGGGGCGACAGCACGGGCTGACCAGGCCGCCCTGGTCAAGAAGATCGACAGCCTGAACAGCGCGGCCACCGCCGCCTACGACACCGGGGACAGCCAGCGGGCCAAGACCCTGCTGCTGGAGGCGGTCGTGATGAGCAAGGAAAACGGTTTGGCCGCCCACCCGGCGGTGGCGCGCAGCTACCTGCAGCTGGGGGTGGTGCACGTCGACGGCTTTCGTGACGAGGACAAGGGCGTCCGCTACTTCAGCCTGGCGCTGCGGATCCAGCCGGACATCAAGCTGAGCGGCAACCAGGCCACCGAGACGGCGACGCGCGTGTTCGAGAAGGCGCGGGCCCAGGCCAGCGGCGACCGCGCCCGGGCCGAGGCCACCGCCGCCGCCCAGGAGAAGGAAGAGGCGGCGGCCGAGGCGCGCGACAAGGCGCCCGCGCCCGAGAAGGCGGCGGCCCAGGAGAAGCCGGCCGCGGTGGAGCAGCACAAGGAAGAAAAGGTCGCCGAGGAGAAGCCGGCCGCCGAGGAGCCGGCCAAGGATGCAGAGCCGGCCGAGAAGCCGCGGCCGCTGACCCGCGCCGAGAAGCGGGAGCTGGCGCGGCAAGAGCGACAGGCCAAGCTGGAGGCCGCCAGGGCCGAGAAGCTGGCCAAGGAGCAGGAGCGCAAGGAGAAGCTGGAGGCAGCCAAGGCCGAGAAGCTGGCCAAGGAGCAGGAGCGCCTGGCCGCCAAGCAGGCGGCGCTGGTCGCCAAGCAGCAGCAGAAGCAGAAGACCGAGCTCGACCAGGTGCTGGCCGACGTGGCCAAGGCGCGCGAGAAGGAGGGCCAGGAGAAGCTGGCCGCCGCCCGCCAGGAGATCGAGAGCCTGAAGAACGAGCTGGCCCAGGAGCGGCAGGCCCGAGAGCGGTTCCAGAAAGACAAGGCCACGGTCGACCAGCAGCTGTCGGAGACCAAGGCCCGCGAGCAGCGCGAGCGCGAGGCCAAGGAGCAGGTGATGGAGGGCAACGAGCGCCTGCAGAAGAACAAGCTGGACGGCGAGCGGCAGCTGGCCCGCCAGCTGGCCGACAGCGAGCGGACCCTGCAGCGCAAGATCGCCGACGCCGAGCATCGCGAGCAGAAGGAGCGCGAGGCGCGCGAGAAGGCCGAGAAGCAGAAGGCGGAGCTGCAGGCGCGCCTGGAGGGGGAGAAGGCCGAGCTGTCAAAGCGGCTGCAGGGAGAAAAGGCCGAGGTGCAGAAGCGGCTGGAGGCGGAGAAGGCGGACCTGCAGAAGAAGCTGTCCGAGGCGCTGGCCCGCGAGAAGCAGGAACGCGAGGAGCGCGAGAAGACCACCAAGGAGAAGCTGGCCACCGAGAAGGACCAGGCCAAGCAGCTGGCCGAGGCGGCCGAGCGCGAGAAGAAAGAGCGCGACATGCGCGAGAAGCTGGAGTCCGAGCGGCGGGCGGCCGACGCGCGGGCCAGCGAGCAGAAGCAGCAGCAGGAGAAGGAGCGGCAGGCCCGCGAGAAGCTGGCCGAGGGCCCCGACCTGCCCTCCAGCATCCCCCAGCCGATGTATTGCAACCCCCAGGACGAGGCCCAGCTGGGCGTGGACCTGTACATCCACTGCGTGCCGCAGGCGCAGGTGAAGGCGGCCGGCGCGGTGCTGTTCTACCGTCCCACCGGATCGGTGAACTTCAACTCGCTGACCATGGAGCGCACCCGCAAGGGCTGGTTCATGGCGGCGATCCCGGCGCAGAAGGTGAGCGGTCGGGTGATACAGTTTTTCGTGCAGGCGCGCGGGAAGGAAGGCGAGCCGGTGGCCAGCAACGGCAAGCCCACCTCGCCCAACGTGATCATGCTGCGCAAGAAGCTGACCCGCACCGAAGACGGCCTGACCTCGGCCAGCTCGGGACGGTAACG
Organism: Myxococcota bacterium; assembly: GCA_046734815.1. GTDB lineage: Bacteria > Myxococcota_A > Polyangia > Fen-1088 > Fen-1088 > CAVYGB01. The sequence continues at coordinate 7,027 of JBKPRZ010000538.1, forward strand.
GTCAGCGCACGAAGGGCGTCAGCACCTGCAGGACGCGGCGGTCGGAGAACTCGAGGCTGAGGCCGGGGGGTGTGGTGGTCGCCTGGATCACCTTGCCGGCGACCTCCAGGTTCATGCCCACGAAGGCGAGGCGCATCTGGATGGTGACCGGCTCGTCGCGCTCGAGGGGCTGGTTGCTGGCCACGAACAGGCCGCCGTGGCGCAGCTCGCGCAGCCAGGCCACCTTGAAGTCGGACAGATCGGCGTATTCGACCGAGAACAGCGGGCGCTGCGCGGGCAGCGCGGGGGCGTTGGCCACGGCGGCGGCCATCTGCTCGGGGCCGGGGGCCACCTTGGCCAGCGCTTCCATCGGGCTGAGGAAACGCACGCCGAAGCCCTGCTCGGCCGAGCTGCGCAGGGCGGGCGGCACCTGCTTGGCGTGCACCCGCATGCCCTCGAGCAGCAGGAAGTCCTTCTCGTTGAGGAACACCTGCACGTGCAGGCGGTTGCCGGTGGGCAGCGCGCCGTTGCACAGGATGTACATGCCGCCGGCGGACACGTCTCGGGTGAAGCCGACTTTGGACAGGTCGCTCTCCCCGTACAGGACGCGCAACCGCTTGCGAAAACGCGCGTGCCGCCGCCGCTCGGACATCCCCCCTCCAAGAATACCGCCGGCCAACCGCCTGGCCAGAAATAGTCCGGTTCGCTGGTGCCGCGCTAGCGCGTCCGGATCTCGGCCTCGAGCATCGTGACCACGTCCTGGAAGCGCTGGCGGTCGCGGTCATTGAGCGACACCAGGGTCCGATGTGCGTCCAGCATCGTGCGCAGCAGCTCGCCGTGCGAAGGCGGGTCGCCGGTGACCATCTCCTCGCAGTCGCCCCGCGACTTGTAGGGCAGCTCGCCCAGGAGGTCGAAGATCTCGCCGAAGCCCATGCTGGTCAGGACGTCGTTGATGTCGTCGTCCGACGACACGATGATGCTGCGGCCGCCGTCGGCGGCGCGCACCCGTTCGGCGATGCGGGCGAGCAGTCCCAGGTTGGTGCTGTCGATCAGCCGCGCCTCGCGCAGGTCGAACAGGAACGGCCTCACGCCACCGTCGGCGAACAGACCCTGCACGAAGCGATCGATCGCCGGCGCCAGGGTGTAGTCGACCCGCCCCACATAGCGCAGGACGTGCCACCTGTCCTCTTGCGCATACGTCACTCGCCCCTCAGCCATAAGACACCTCCGTACCGCCCAGATAAAGGACCGCCACATCGTCTCGCAGAGGAGCGCTCACGTCCAGCCTGAGACGCTCGATCAGGGCTTCTATGCCGCTGGTTTCTTCGAATGCGCGCCGCACGTTTTCCCACTTTTCCCGCTGTGAACCTTCTGCTGCCGTCTCCAGCAGCCCGTCGGTGCCGACCAACATGCGCGCCGAGGGAGGCAACACCAGCTCGCCGGCGGCGGCGCGTCCGCGGCCGGGCAGCGCCAGCGCGCGCCCCGGGCACTCGAGCACACGCGCGGTAGGGCCCTCTCGCACCAGCGGGAACGGAAAAAGTCCCGCGTTGCCATAGCGAAGGCGGCCGCTGGTCAGATCCAGCACGCCATAGAACATAGTCACGTGCTTGTCGAGCGGCAGCGCCGACAGATCCTTATCCAGCCGCTCGAGCAGACGCCCCGGGTCCAGCACCGTTTCGTCGCCGGACAGCGCCAGCGACTGCCGATATTTGCTGACCAAGGTGGTGAGGATGGCGGTGACGAACGCCGAGGCGGCGCCGTGGCCCGAGACGTCGGCCACGTAGAACCCGGCCATCTCCTCGCCCAGCAGGAAGTAATCGACGAAGTCGCCGCTCAGCACCTGCGAGGGGAAGAGGCGGCGGTGCAAGACGTGCCGGCCGACGGGCAGGCCGTCGCGCGGCAGCAGCTGGAACTGCAGCAGCCGGGCGCCCTGCTGGTCGGCGCGCAGCTCGGTCAGCGCGCGGGCGAGCACCTGGTTGGCCTCTTCGAGGTTGCGCCGGTACTCCTGGTTCTGGCGCTTGAGGCTGGCCTTCTCCAGCGCGCGCTCGAACGAGCGGACCAGCAGCTCGGGGTCGTACATCGGCTTGACCACGAAGTCCCAGGCGCCGCGCCTCAGCGCCTCGACCGCGTCCTTCATGGTGCCGGCACCCGATACGACCACCACCGGGGTCTCGGGCGCATCCTCGACCATGGCGCTCAGGACATCGAGGCCGTCGAGCCCCGGCATGCGCAGATCCAGCAGGACGGCGTCAGGCAGCTCGCGCCTGAACTCGTCCAGGCCCTGGCGACCGTCCGCCGCCTCCCGCAGGCGAAAGCCGCCCTGCTCGAGAATGCGCACGAACGTCCCCCGCACCAGCGGGTCGTCGTCGACTATGAGCACCGTCGCAAGGTCGGCCATCGTCCTGCCCCGTCTGCTCGCAGGCGTAAACTACCAGAAGCGATACCCCCTCGTCGGAGCCTGTCATCGACCAGTGTCGATGCCGCCTTGAAGGCTGTTTTTCCGGACTCCCCCCGGCATCCAGCCCTCTGCGTCAGGAAGGCGCTCGCAAGAGGTCCCTGGTGATATGCTGACGATCCATGAACGGCGTGCAGCGGAGAGCGCTGCTGATCTCGTGCCTGCTCGCGTTCGGCTGCTCGGGTTTCGGGGCGCGACGGACCGCTCCGGTGGCGGCCGCCCCCGCGCCCGAGGCCCGCACGTTCGTGTACGTGGGGGCCACCGGCGGGGAGCTCGACGTGCTGGAGCTGGACACGCACGCGGGCCAGCTGGCCCGGCGGGGGAAGGTGATGCTGGGCGAGGCGGTGCTGTCGCTGGCCGGGCCGCCGCGCGGGCGGCTGCTGGTGGCCACGACGGACAGCGGCGGCAGCGTGGTCTCGCTGTCGGTCAACGCCACCACGGGCGGCCTGAAGGCGGTCAGCCGCACCGGCGTGGGCGGCACCGAGCCGATGGGCGCGGCGGTCGACGCCAGCGGGCGCTATGTCGCGGTGGCCAACCACGGCAGCGGCAACGTGTCGGTCATCCCCATCCGCCAGGACGGGCGCCTGATGGGGGCCGACACCTTCGCGGCCGGGCGCGGCGCCAGCGCGGTCGGTTTCCACCCCTCGAACACGGTGGCCTTCGTGGTCAACGAGCGGGCGGGGACCATCTCGCAATATTCGTTCAACCCGGGGACCGGCACCCTGACGCCCAAGCCGGGGCAGCCGCTGGGCCTGCCCTGGGACTCGCGGCCGCGGCAGATCCGCTGCCATCCCAATGGCCGCTCCGTCTACGTGCTCAACGAGAGCAACCAGACCATCTCGGTGCACGCCTTCGACGACCGGATGGGGACCCTGACCCGCATGGCCTTCCAGGTGGTGTCCACCGCGCCGCAGGGCGCGCCGGGCAAGAACCAGGTGGGCAACATGCGGCTTCACGGCGGCGGCAAGTTCCTGTTCGTCACCAACCGCGGCCAGGACACGGTGGCGGTGTTCGCGGTGGACCCGGACAGCGGCGAGCTGACCCTGCGCGGGCAGACGGCCTGCGGCGGCCAGGACCCCGTCGACCTGGCGGTGGATCCGGGCGGCACGTTCCTGGTGGTGGCCAACCAGCGCAGCCGCAACCTGGCGATGTTCCGCATCGGTGCTGCCGGCGACCTGGAAGTCGCCGGCAGCCTGTCGCTGGGCGTGGCTCCGGTGGCGCTGCACGCTTTGCGCCCCGAGCCCGACGACTCGATCGACCTCGGTCCCCAGCAGGCTCTGCTCCCGTAGCTAGCCCGTCATCACGGGATGGTCCACGGCGACGCCCATGGAGTGGTAGCCCTTGTCGACGTACAGCGTGGTGCCGGTGATGCCGCGCGAGAGCGGGCTGGCCAGGAAGGCGGCGGTGGCGCCCACCTCCTCGGCGGTTATCTCCTCGGGCAGGGCGGCGTTGGCGCGGCAGTAGGCGATCATCTTCTGGATGAAGCCGATGGCGGTGGCGGCGCGCGAGGCCCAGGGGCCGGCGGAGATGGTGTTCACGCGGTGGCCCCACTTGCGCCCGGCCTCGTAGGCCAGCACGCGCGTGTCGCTCTCGAGGGCGGCCTTGGCCGACGACATGCCGCCGCCGTAGCCGGGGACCACGCGCTCGGAGGCCATGTAGGTCAGCGACAGGAACGACCCGCCCGGGCGAGTCAGCGGGCCCAGCCGCTGCAGCATCGAAATCTGCGAGTAGGCGCTGACGGACACGGCCCCCACGTAGCCGGCGCGGCTTGTCTCGAGCAGCGGCTTGCGCACCTCGGAGCCGTTGGCCAGGCAGTGCACCACGACGTCCAGCGCCTGGTCGCCGAAGTCGGCGCGGAAGCGATCGGCCACGCCCTGCACGCTGCAGTCGCCGTGGTCGCGGTAGCGCTTGGACTCGCGCAGCTCGGCGGGCATGTCGGCGAAGGTGTCGAACTCGGCGTCGAATGGATAGATCTTCTCGAAGGTGAGCTTCCCGCCGCCGGGGAGCGCGAGCGAGGCATCGAGCTTGCCCCGCTCGAGCAGGGTCTTGAATATGCCCAGCGCGGGCGGCCAGGTGCCGACGCAGATGCTCGCGCCGGCCTCGGCCAGCGCCTTGGCTATGGCGAACCCGAAGCCGGCGTCGTCGGCGACGCCCGCGATGAAGGCCCGCTTGCCCCGAAGGTCGATGTTCAACATGCGGGCGGTGTTCTAGCCCGTTTGTGCGGCCGTTAGCTCACGGTTCGACGCCCGAGCGGTGGGACGATCGGCGGGCGTGGCGACCCGCTGCGTCTTGCGCTCGGTGAGAAAAGGCAATGAGTCGGAGGCGCCGGCTCAATGAACTAGGAGAAGTCGCAAGGAGCCCCTGCATGATGATGCCTTCGCCGCTGGCCCGCTTCGCCCTGGCGCTCACTTTTCTTCCGCTGTTCATCGCCCTGCCCGGCCAGCTGGCCTGCAACGGGTCGGTGCAGGACGGGTTGCGCGCCGACCCCGCGCCGTCACCGGGTGGCCGCGAGCCGTCCGCCGCGCCCGGCTTGCCGCCGGTGGGGGCAAACCCGCTGGAGCCCGACCGCAGCGATCCCGCCTGCGCGCAGGTGCGGCCCGGGCCGGCGCCGCTGCGGCGGCTGAACCGCACCGAATACGACAACACCATCCGCGAACTGCTGGGTGAGGACAAGCAGCTGGCGCGCGACTTCCCGCCCGAGGAGCTGCACGGCGGCTTCGACAACGACGCCGAGCTGCGGTCGGTCTCGGACCTGCTGGGGCAGCGCTACGTCGACGCCGCCGAGGCGGTGGCCCGGACGGTGGTGGGCAAGCTGGACGCGTTCTCCGGCTGCGACGTGGCGGCGCGGGGCGAGCCGGCCTGTCTGGAGGCGTTCCTCGACGGATTCGGCGCGCGCGTCTGGCGGCGCCCGCTGGAGCCGGGCGAGCGGGAGGACCTGCGGCGCGTGTTCGCGGGCGGGCGCATGACCAGCTTCGCCGAGGGGATCGACGCCGTGGTGCAGGTGATGGTGCTGGCCCCGCAGTTCACCTACCGGCTGGAGAAGGGGCTGCCGGTGGCGGGCACCGGCTACGCGCGGCTGACCCCCTGGGAGATGGCCTCGCGGCTGTCGTATCTGCTGTGGGGGTCGATGCCGGACGCGGCGCTGTTCGAGGCGGCGCGGGCCAACCGGCTGGGCACGCGCGACGAGGTGGCGGCGCAGGCGAAACGGATGCTCGACGATCCGCGGGCGGCGGCGATGGTGGTCGACTTCGCCGGGCAGTGGCTGCAGCTGCGCGACCTGGCCGAGGCGGACAAGGACACCGAGGCCTACCCGCTGTGGAAGGACGAGCACATCGAGCTGTTCCGCGCCGAGACCGAGCGCTTCATCGAGCTGGTGTGGAAGGACGACGCGAAGCTGGACACGCTGCTGTCGGCACCGTTCTCGGCGCTGAACGGCGAGCTGGCCGCGGTCTACGGGGTCAAGGGGGTCAGCGGGCCGGAGCTGGTGCGCACCGCGCTCGACCCCGGGCAGCGCGCCGGCGTGCTGACCCAGGCCAGCTTCCTGGCGGCCAAGGCGGGTCCCGACCAGAGCTCGCCCATCCACCGCGGCGTGTTCGTGCGCGAGCAGATGTTCTGCCAGCCGCTGCCGCCTCCGCCGCCCGAGGCGAACGCGATGCCGCCCAAGCTCGACAAGAACATGACCACCAAGGAACGGTTCGCGGCCCACCGTGCCGATCCGGCCTGCTCGACCTGCCACGCGTTGATCGACAACCTGGGCTTCGGCTTCGAGAACTACGACGCCATGGGCATGTGGCGCACCACCGAGAACGGCAAGCCTGTCGACGCGCGTGGTGAGCTGATCGGCACCGACGTGGATAGTCCCTTCACCGGGGCGGTCGAGCTGGCGAAGAAGCTGGTGGCCAGCCCGGCGGTGCACGCCTGCTTTGCCCGGCAGGTCTTCACCTTCGGCGCCGGACGTGGCAAGACGGACGACGACGCCTGCACGGTGCGGACGCTGGAGACGGCGCTCACCCGTTCGGGCGGCGATCTACGCGCGCTGCTGGCGCAGCTGGTTCAGACCGACGCCTTTTTCTTCAAGGGAGGGCCCCGATGAAAACGATGAGCCGACGGACCCTTCTGCGCGGCGCGGGCGGGGTGGGTGTGGCCCTGCCCTTCCTGGGCGCGATGGCGCCGCGGCGGGCGCGCGCGCAGGACGCGATGGCGGCGCGGCGGTTCTTCGTGATGCTGAACCAGAACGGGGTGGTGCCCGGCACCTGGTTTCCCAGCGGCGGCGAGAAGGACTTCAAGCTGGCCGCCTCGATGGCCTCGCTCGAGCCGCTGCGCGAGCACCTCATCATCCTCGACGGCATCCACAAGATGGAGCGTGGTACCCAGGACGGGACCGCCCACAAGCGCGGCCACAACAGCGCGGTGACGGGCTGGACCTCCAGCACCGACAGCGGGGCGGCCGACGGCGCCTCGATCGACCAGGTGATCGCCAATGCCATCGGCGGCAAGTCGCGGGTCAAGTCGCTGATGACCGGGCGGGTGACCAACTACCACTTCTTGCACGACGGCCCCCGCCAGGTGCACCCGGTGGAGCCCGATCCGAAGAAGACCTTCGACCGCCTGTTCACCGGCTTCGCGCCGCCGACCGCTTCGGGGACCGCCGACCCGGGGACGACGGCGGACCTGGCCCGCCTGCGCGCGCGCAAGAAAAGCATCCTCGACGCCACCCTGGAGCAATACCGCAAGCTGGCGGCGGCGGTGGGGCCGGAGGACCGCACGCGGCTGGAGAAACACATGTCCGCCATCCGCCAGGTGGAGGTGGACATCGACAACGCCGCGGCGGCGCCGGCGGCGGCGGCCAAGGGCTGCGCCCGCCCGCCCGAGCCAGCGACCAGCGCGGACTACCAGGTGATCGGCCAGACCGCGCTGGACCTGTGCGCCCTGGCCTTCGCCTGCGACCTCACACGGGTGGCGGGGCTGCAATGGATCAGCCACGGCAACGTGTTCAGCTGGCTGGGCGTGACCGAGAAGCACCACCCGCTGGCCCACCAGACCGGCAACGCCGGCGCCGACGCCCAGCTCACCAAGATCGTCGCCTGGCACGCCGAGCAGGCCGCGGCGTTTCTGACCAAGCTCAAGGGCTTCACCGAGCCGGGCGGCACGGTCCTGGACCACACGCTGTTTCTGTGGACCAACGAGATCTCGATCGGCAGCCACAAGTTCGACCGCGGCCCCTTCCTGATCGCCTCGGGCAAGTTTCCTCTGGCCAGCGGCGGCACCTTGCAGACCGGGCGCTACCTGAAATACAGCGGCGACCCGCATACGCGCGTGCTGCAGTCGCTGACGCAGGCGATGGGCGCCGGCAAGATGCCGGTGTACGCAGAGTGGGACAAGGGGCCGCTGCCCGGGTTGACGTAGATCTGCGACCGCCCGGGCGCGATGACCGGGCCGGAATCCGATCGCTTCCGGTTATGATGGTGCGGTGATTTACCGGCGCTTCGGGCGCACCGAGTTGCAGATGCCCGTCTTCTCGTGTGGCGGGATGCGCTACCAGGCGTCGTGGGCGCGCGGATCGCGGGTGAGCGGGAGCAGCCAGAAGAACGTGGAGGCGGTGATCGACCGGGCGCTGGCGCTGGGGATCGACCACATCGAGACGGCGCGCGGGTACGGCACCAGCGAAGCGCAGCTGGGGCCGGCGCTGGCCCGGCATCCGCGCGGGTCGTTCAAGCTGCAGACCAAGATCCGCCCCACCGACCAGCCACGCGACTTCGAGCGGCTGCTGGAGGAGTCGTTCCAGCTGCTGCGCATCGACTACCTCGACCTGTTCGCGTTCCACGGGGTCAACACGTCGGGCTGCCTGGAGCGGATCCTGCGGCCGGGCGGCTGCTTCGAGGTGGTCGCCCGCTGGCGCAACGAGGGGCGCATCGGGCACATCGGCTTCTCGACCCACGCCCCCACCCGCCTGATCGTGGCGGCGATCGAGACGGGACGCTTCGACTACGTGAACCTGCACTACTACTATCTGTTCCAGGAGAACCGCCCGGCGCTGGAGGCGGCGCGGGCGCGCGACCTGGGCGTGTTCATCATCAGCCCCACCGACAAGGGCGGGCGCCTGCAGAGCCCCTCGGCGCGCCTGCGACAGCTGTGCGAGCCGCTGTCGCCGATGGCCTTCAACGACCTGTGGTGCCTGGGCCACCCGGACATCCACACACTATCGGTGGGGGCGGCGCGGCCGTCGGACTTCGACGAGCACGTGGCGGCGCTGGGGAGGCTGCCCGAGGTGGAGGCGCTGGTGCCACAGATCGCCCGCCGGCTGGAGGCGCGCTACGCCGAGGCGCTGGGGACCGAGTTCGCCCGCCGCTGGCGCGAGGGCCTGCCCGAGTGGTGGGAGATGCCGGGGATGATCAACGTCCGGCGGATCTTGTGGCTGCACAACCTGCTGCGGGCCTACGACCTCAAGGCCTTCGCCCAGGAACGCTACGCCGCCATGAGCCCCGACGACCACTGGGTCCCCGGCGCCCGCGCGACGAAGTTCGACGACGCCGAGATGGCGAAGGCGCTGGCCGGATCGCCCTTCCGCGCGGAGATCCCGGCGCTGCTGCGCCAGGCACACACCGAGCTGCACGACCCCTCGGTCCAGGTCGGACCCTAGGCCAGAGCCCGCCGGAGACGAAGAATCAGTGCTTGCTGGGCGCTCCCATCGCTAGACGGCGGCCGGGCGCGGTAGCAGCAGGTCGAGCAGGAGGGCCAGGGCGGCGACCACGGCGCAGGCGATGACGTTGTACCAGAGGAAGCCGATGTCGCTGGTGAGGAACAGGGCGATGACCACCGCCTCGGAGGCCAGGGCGGCGAGGAAGACGGGGGTGCCGCGGATGTTCTTGGTGAAGAAGCCGACCAGGAAGACGCCCAGGATGGTGCCGTAGAACAGCGAGCCGACGATGTTGACGGCCTGGATCAGGTTGTCGAACAGCGAGGCGAAGGCGGCGAAGGCCAGCGCCACGCCACCCCACAGGACCGTGAACATGCGCGCCGCCCAGACGTAGTGCCGGTCGGACATGTTTCGCTTCCAGCTGCGCATGTAAAAGTCGACCACCATTGTCGAACCCAGGGCGGTGATCTCTCCGGAGCTGGAGGACATGGCCGCGCACAGGATCACCGCCAGCAGCAAACCCACCAGGCCCTGCGGCAGCTTCTCGAGCACGAAGCTCAGGAACACGTAGTCGGTGTCCTTCTTCTCCGCGCGCGGCACCACCCGTTGAACCAGCGCCCGCGCTTGCTGCCGGAGGGCGGCTGACTCGGCCGCCCGCTGCTGCAGCTGCGCCCGGGCCTGGTCGATCCGGGGCTGGTCGGCGGCCGCGCGGGCGGCGTCGAATTCGTTGACCGCCGCCCGCTTGCGCTCGAAGGCGGCGGCGTGCGCCTGCTCCAGGCGCTGCTTCTCGGCGGCTCCCGCGGTGGCGTCCACCCGCGTCCACTCCGACTGGTTGAAGAACAGCGGCGGTCGGTCGAACTGGTGGAAGACGAACACCATGATCCCGGTCAATAGGATCAGGAACTGCATGGGCACCTTGAACAGGCCGTTGAACAGCAGCCCCAGCCGGCTCTCGGTGATCGATCGCCCGGACAGGTAACGCTGCACCTGGGACTGGTCGGTGCCGAAATACGACAGCTGCAGGAACAGGCCCCCGGTGATCCCCGACCAGAAGGTGTAGCGGGTGCTCGGATCGAAGGAGAAGTCCACCGCGTTCATGCGGCCCATGGCCCCGGCGATGTGCAGGGCATCGCCGAAGGAGACCCCTGCCGGCAGCTGCCAGACCACCCACAGGAACGCGACCACCAGCCCCCCCAGCATCACCGTCATCTGCTGTTTCTGGGTCTGGCTGACCGCCCGGGTGCCTCCCGCCACGGTGTACAGGATGACCACGCCGCCGATGGCCGCGGTGGTCAGGTTCAGCGGCCAGCCCAGCACCTTGGACAGGATGATCGAGGGCGCGAACAGGGTGATGCCCGCCGACAGCCCACGCTGGATCAGGAACAGCAAAGCGGCCAGCTGCCGGGTCTTGAGGTCGAAGCGGCTCTCCAAAAATTCGTAGGCCGTGAACACCCGCAGGCCGTAGTAGCGGGGCACCACCACCGCCGACAGCACCACCATGGCGATGGGCAGCCCCAGGTAGAACTGCACGAACCGCAGGCCGTCCTCGTAGCCCTGACCGGGGGTCGACAGGAAGGTGATCGCGCTGGCCTGGGTGGCCATCACCGACAGACCGATGGTGTGCCAGCGGTCCTGGTTGCCACCGCGCAAGAAATTTTCGGAGGTGGTGGGCAGGCGGGCCCGCCAGACGCCGTAGGTGACGATGAAGATCAGGGTCCCCGCCAGCACCACCCAGTCGAGTGCGTTCATCGCAACACGCGCGTCAGCACCGCGAACACGATCACCTCGGCGGCCGCCGCGCCCAGCACCAGCAGGTAGATCCGGCCCCAGCTCCAGAAGGGCGGCTGGTCGGACAGCGCCGCCGCCTGATCGTCAGCGGGCGTTTTTGCCATGGGCCACCAGGTTGGCGAACAGTCGGTAGGCGCCGGGCACGCCGGCGGGCAGCTGGCGGAAGAAGGCCAGCCCGGTGTAGACGAAGGCGCCCTTGCCCAGCCGGGCGATCAGCAGCCCGCCCTTGAGCGGGTTCTCGCCCGCGTCCTGCGAGGACAGCGGGGTCTCGTATTTCTTGTCCCAGGTGCTGGCGAAGTAGAGCCCCCGCTCCTGCACCCAGCCCTCGAAGTCGGCGGCGGTGATCTTGTTGGGATGATTGAGGACCGGGTGCGACGGCAGCTCGAGCTTGATGGGCGCCTTCTCGTCGGTGACGCGGTCGCGGCCGATCTGGAAGACGTACGGGCCCATGGCCTGGTCCTGGTCGCCCAGCTGGGCGGTGGTGTTGTACTGGGCCAGCAGGGTGCCGCCGCCGCGCACGTAGTCCATCAGGCGTTCGTGATGAAAGCGCAGGCGCGGGTTGGTGTTGAAGGCGCGCACGCCCAGCACGATGGCGTCGAAGCCGGCCAGCGGGGCGGTGGCCAGGGCGGCCTCGTCCAGCAACACCACCTGGTAGCCGACGCGCTCGAGGCTGGCGGCCACGTCGTCGCCGGCGCCTGGCACGTAGCCGATGCGCGTGCCGGCCACCCGCAGGTCCAGGGTGCTGACCCGGACCTCGGCGGGCCAGACCAGGGTCTGCGTGGGGATGTGCGCGTGCTCGATCAGCTGCACGCGCTGACTCAGCTTGCGGGCGCCGATGTCGGCCACCGCCCGCAACGTCGCGCTGGCGGGCGCGCCGCCGCGCGTGTGCGGCGGCTTGATGGTGAAAGTCAGCTCGACCTCGTCGCCGGCCTTGGCCAGACGGAACGGGACCGAGGCGGGCTCGGCGGTGAAACCGGCGTCCGTCTCCAGGCGCAGGGTGCCCTCGGTGCGGGCGGAGGCCGACTTCAGCCGGACGCGCAGGGGCTGGCCCTTGCCGTCGGGGAACAGCAGCACCGAGGCCAGCGGCTCGACCGACACGGCCGGGACCACCTCCACCGGGCGGCTGCGCTCGCCCGCCACCGGATCGGTCCAGCGGTATAGGACCGGGTAGCTCAGCGAGAAGCGGCGGCCCGACACCTCGATCTGCGCGTCGACGGCCAGCGCGGGCGGGTTCTCGGGCAGGCCGATCTGGGCCGGGTCGGCCACCTGGTAGCGGCCGGGCAGCGCGGGCTGGGCCAGCCAGTACGGGCCGGTCGGTTTCGCCTCCGCGGCGGCGGCGACGTCCACCTCCATCTTGGTGGGTTCGTGGCGGGCCAGGGTCTTGCCCACCGAGACCGGATCGCGCTTCTCGCCGTTCAGCGCGGGGCCGGCCAGGCGCAGCTCGACCAGCTTGATGGGGACGGTCGAGCGGTTCAGCGCGGTGACCGACACGTGCACCGGCACGCCCGGGACCAGCGCCGGCGAGGCGGCGGTGGGCTCGACCCACAGCCCGGCGCAGGCGGCCACCAGGTCGGCGACCTCGGCGCGTTTCTCCGCCTTCCAGAACGGATCGGACAGCGTCTCGAGGGCGGCGTCGAGCGCCAGCAGGGTCGGGACGGTGGCGGCGGGGTCCTCGGGGCGGAAGCCACGCGCGGCATCCGCGGCCAGCCTGGCGACGCGCTCGCTGCCCGGCACGCGCTTCCAGCTCCAGTCGAGGCCCGCGAACGGACCGCCCGGGCCCGACAGCTTCGGGGCGCCGGGCGCCTCGGCCAGCAGGCGGAAGCCTTCCGGCAAGGGACCGCGCCGCCGGGCGACGCCGAAACCCTGGGTCTTGTGCATGCTGCGGCTGGAGGCGGCGATCTCGCCGTAGGACGCGCCCAGCAGCGGATCGTAGTCGCCGACGTCCAGCCGGGTGGCGCCGTCCTCGCCGCCGAAGCCATTGACGAAGATGCGCAGCGGCTGCCAGGGCGGCAGCTTCGGCATCGACGGCGGTTGATACCTGGCGTCGCCGGCCAGCTTGAAGGCGCGCTCGGCCAGGCGGGCCGAGGCGGTGTGGTGGCCGTGGCCGCCGCCGCCGCCCGGGGGGAAGCGGGTGATGATCACGTCGGGGCGCGCGCGGCGGATGGCCAGCACCACGTCCGACAGCACGTCCTCCTCGCCCCAGAAGCGCAGGGCCTCGTCGACGGACTTCGAGAAGCCGAAGTCCAGGGCGCGGGTGAACATCTGGGCGGCGCCGTCGATGCGGCGGGCGGCCAGCAGCTCCTGGGTGCGGATCACACCGAGCAGCGGACCGAGCTCGGGGCTGATGAGGTTCTGGCCGCCGTCGCCGCGGGTCATCGACAGGTAGGTCGCGCGCACGCCACGGCCGCTGGCCAGGTACGTGAGCAGGGCGGTGTTCTCGTCGTCGGGATGGGCTGCGACGTAGAGCACGCTCCCAACGACGGACAGCTTTTGCAAACGTTTCAGGATCTCGGACGCGTCAGGCTGACGCGTGGGTTCCGCACGACTGGAAGAGAACGGAACGAGGACCGAGCTGAACATCGCGGCGAGGACGAGCGGCCACCTTGGCATCGCGGGCGGGCAGTATATGGCGCGATCGGGCCGTCGCCACAAGAGGCATAGCCTAGCGCCTGCTGCTAGGATGCCGCCGCTCATGAGCCGCGCCTTCTCCGCTGCTTTCCTCGACGGTGACCCGGCGGCGCGCGCGTTGTTGCCGTCCGATTTCCGCGACGGGACCGCGCGCATTGCCCAGACCCGCCGCGCGTCCCGGCGATCGGTGCCGGCGTCGATCCTGGAGGCGCTGGCCGCGCAGGATGCCGCGCTCCCGCCCAGCGCCGCGCGCGCCGCGAACCTGGCGGCGCTGGCGCAGCCGGGGACCGCGGTGGTCATCACGGGGCAGCAGGTGGGGCTGTTCCTCGGGCCGCTGTACACCTATTACAAGGCTGCCACCGCGGTGGCGGTCGCGCGCGCGCTGGAGCGCGAGTCGGGCGTGCGCTGCGTGCCCCTGTTCTGGCTGCAGACCGAGGATCACGATTTTCCGGAGATCGCCTGGGCGCAGGTGCTGGGGGCGCAGGGGCAGCCGGTGCGCGTGTCGATCGCGCCCGACCCGGACGCGCACGCGCGCAGCTCGATCGCGCACCGCCGGCTGGGCGGCGACGTGGAGGCGGCGGTGGCGGCGCTGGCCGATGCGCTGGGGGGGGCCCCGGCCGCGGCCGAGGTCGTCGAGCTGATGCGCGCGCATTACCGGCCGGGCGCGCCGGTGGCGCAGGCCTTCGCCGGCGCGCTGGCGGCGCTGTTCGCCGAAGATGGGCTGCTGGTGTTCGACCCGCGCGTGCCCGCGGTGGCCCGCCTGGCGGCGCCGCTGTACCGGCGGGTGATCGAGGAGCACGAGGCGGTGATGGGCTGTATCGCAGCGCGGGGGCGCGCGATACGAGAGGCCGGGTTGCACGAGCAGGTGCCCTGTCGCGAGACCTGCGCGCTGGTGTTCTTCCACGAGGGCGACGCCCGGGGCCCCCGCTACCGGCTGGAGCGCAAGGAGCCGGGCGCGCCGTGGACGGTGCCGGGCAGCGGCCGCCGGGTGGAGGCGGCCGAGCTGCTGCGCGCGCTGGCCGACGATCCGCTGCGCTTCTCCACCTCGGCGCTGCTGCGCCCGCTGGTGCAAGACACGTTGTTCCCGACCGCGGCCTACGTGGGGGGACCGGCCGAGCTGGGGTACTTCGCCCAGCTGCCGCCGCTGTACGATCTGATGAACGTGCCGCAGCCTCTGGTGGTGCTGCGGGCGCGCTTCCGTTTCCTGGACGACAAGGCCCGCCAGCTGCTGGGCAAGCTGGAGCTGCGCGCGGCCGACCTCGAGCGCCCGCTGCCCGAGGTGCTGCGCCGGCTGGCCGAGTCGCCCGCCGCCGCCGGCCTGCCCGCCCCCTCGGCGCTGGCCGCCGAGATGGCCGCCGCGGTCGAGCCGGCGCTGGCCCGCCTGCACGCGGCGGTCACCGCCGCCGACACCACCCTGACCCGCCCGGCCGAGCGCACGCGGGCCGAGGTGCGGCGGTCGGTCGAGCGGCTGTGCGACAAATACG
>JBKPRZ010000539.1:0-27576 GCA_046734815.1 Myxococcota bacterium
GTGGTCCGGCGCGGGCGCCGGTTCGCGCCGGCGGCGTTCGCGCTGCTGGGGTCGGGAGCGGTGATCGTGCTGGCGGCGGCGATGACGACGCGGCCGATGCCGCCGCGGGCCTGGCCGCGCCCGGCGGTCGAGATGCGCAAACCGGAGCCGCCACCGCCGGCGCCGGTGGTGGTGGTGCCGCCGGTTCCGGTGAAGGAGCCGGAAGCGGAGGCGGTCAGGGACGTGGAAGCGTCGCCCGGACCGAAGGAGGCAGCGAAGGCGACCGAGGCGCCCGATCCGCCCCGGCCGAAGCTGCCCACGGCGCGGCGGTGGCGCAACGGGCCGGATCGCCGGGTGGCGCAGTGGGGACGGTATGCACGCCCGCAGGTCTGGGTGGAGATCCAGCCGGGCGAGGACCTGCCGCCGCGGGATGCGCTCCCGCGGCGCGCGCTGGACGAACAGGACCCGTATCGCAAATGACGTTCACCCGATCGCTGGCCGCCGTCATCGTGTTCCTGTCGCTCGCCGCCCCCGCGTGGGCGCAGGAGCGCAAGGCCTCGGATGCAGACATCTCGGAGGCGCGGGCGCGCTTCGGGCGGGGTGTTCAGCTGTACCGGGAGGGCAGCCTGGAGGCGGCGCTGGCCGAGTTCGAGAAGGCCAACCAGCTGGCCCCCTCGTACCGCCTGCAATACAACATCGGCCAGGTCCACTACGAGCTGCACGACTACGTCTCGGCGCTGCGGGCTTATCGCCTCTACCTCAGGGGCGGCGGCGACGAGATCTCCGCCGACCGTCGCTCGAAGGTGCAGGGGGACATCGACGACCTGGAGGGGCGGGTGGCTCAGGTGATGGTCAAGACCAACGTGTCCGGCGCGGTGATCGCGGTGGACGACGTGCGCACCGGGGCGGCGCCGTTGCGGCAGCCGCTGCTGATCAACCCCGGGGTGCGGCGGGTCTCGGCCAGCAAGGCCGGGTACCTGCCCGTCAGCGTGACCGTGACCGCGGCCAGCGGCGAGCGCATGGAGGTGTCGCTGGAGCTGGGCGACCTGTCCGTGGCGGGGCGGGCCGGTGCGGGTGGGCGGCCGCTGGACCTGACGGCGGCGCCGGCGCCGCGCCCGCGCATCAAGACCTGGCTGACCCTGCTGACCACCGGGGCGCTGGCGGCCACCACCGGGGCCTTCGCGCTGCTGACCCGGGAGGCCCACGCCGACTTCGACCAGCAGCTGGCCCGCATCCCCAACACCCGCACCAGCATCGAGGACGCACGCTCGCGCATGGTGACCTTCGCGGCGGTGACCGACGCCCTGGCCGCCGGAACCCTGGTGGCTGGCGCGGTCAGCCTGTACGTCGGCCTCACCGAGGGGCGCGACCCGGCCGCGCCTGTGAACGCGCGCAAGCGGGTCGAGGTGTCCCTGGCGCCGGGCGCGGGCGGCCTGCAGGCGGTCGGTCGCTTCTGACATCGCTCAGCGGCTGCTGACCGCCAGCACCTGTTTCAGATCCGTCACTCCCTGCAGGACCTTGGTCATCCCGTCCTGTAGCAGGGTGGTCATGCCGCCCGCCACCGCCAGCCGGCGGATCTCCTCCACCGGCGCGCGTTGCGAGATGGCGTGGCGGATGTCGTCGGTGTTGATCAGCAGCTCGTGCAGGGCCAGGCGGCCCTTGTAGCCGGTGTTGCCGCAGGCCTCGCAACCCTGGCCCCGGAACAGCCTGGTCTGGCCGCTGGGGTCCACCAGGCGCAGGGCGTTCTCGCTGCCCACCGTCTCGATGATCGAGGCCACCTCGTCCTCGCTGGCCAGGTATTCCTGGCGGCAGCGGCGGCAGATGGCCCGGGCCAGGCGCTGGGCCAGCACCCCCAGCAGCGCGTCGCCGAAGCTGAAGGGGTCCACCCCCATGTCGATGAGGCGGGTGATGGTCTCGGGCGCGCTGTTGGTGTGCAGGGTGGACAGCACCAGGTGGCCGGTCAGCGAGGCCTCCACGCCGATGCTGGCGGTCTCCTGGTCGCGCATCTCGCCCACCATGATGACGTCCGGGTCGGCGCGCAGGAAGGCGCGCATGGCGGCGGCGAAGTCGAAGTTGATCTTGGGCTGCACCTGCACCTGGCGCAGCCCCTCCTGCGTGATCTCGACCGGGTCCTCGGCGGTCCAGATCTTCATGTCCGGGGTGTTGATGTGGCCCAGCGCCGAGTGCAAGGTGGTGGTCTTGCCCGACCCGGTGGGGCCGACGCACAAGATCAGGCCGTAGGGCTTGGCCAGGATCCGCTTCAGCTCGACCAGGTTGCGCTCGGTCATGCCCATCTCGTCGACGGGCATCGGCCTGGACGCGGCCAGGATGCGCATGACCACGTCTTCGTTGCCGTTGACGGTGGGCAAGGTGGCCACGCGCAGCTCGATCTGGCGGTCGGGCATGCGGAAGCGGATCTTGCCGTCCTGCGGTTTGCGCCGCTCCGAGATGTCCAGCCCGGCCATGATCTTCAGCCGGGCCACGATGGCGTTGCGGTAGGGGGCGGGGATCTCCTGGTAGCGGGTGCAGTCGCCGTCGATGCGGAAGCGCACGATGGTGGGGCGGTCCTTGCCGTTGGGCTCGATGTGGATGTCCGAGCAGCCGCGGCGGAAGGCGTCGATGATGATCTGGTTGGCCAGCTTGATGACCGCGCTGTCGGATTCGTTGGCCCCGCCGCCCTCCTCGTCGCCGGCGTCGGGGACCGCGCCGGTCTCGCCGTCGCTGGACAGCTCCTTGAGGATCAGCCCCACGTCGCCGCGCAGGCCGTAGGACTGCTCGATGCAGGCCAGGATCTCGTCGCGGAAGCCGACGTTGAGCACCAGCTCGCGGTCGGGGTCCACCGATCGCAGGGCGTCGGTGCGGGTGAAGTCGCCGGGGTCGTCGATGACCACGACCAGCTCGGAGCCCCGGCGTTCCACCGGCACGGCGCAGGCGCGCTTGAGAAAATCGACCCGCAGGCGGGGGCGCAGGTCCTCGGGGATCCGCTCCTTGCCGCTGAACCGGTAGAACTCGGTCTGGTGAAAGCGGGCCAGCGATTCCTCGATCTGGGGCCGGGCCACGCCCACCTTCTCCAGCAGGTAGCGGGCGGCGTCGGTCTCGGCGGCGGCGGCGGCGGCCAGGGCCTTCTCCAGCGCGTCGGCGGTGAGGGCCCCGCTGTCGACCAGCAGGTCCCAGGCGGTGGCGCGCCGGCTGGGGCGGGCGGAGGCGGGGGCGCGGTTGAGGTTGGCGATGGCCGCGCCCAGCAGGCGGCAGATCTCGTCGGCGGCGGCGACGTCGGCGGGCGAGAAGGGCTGGCCGTCGCGGCGGTTGATGATCTGCAGGAGGCCCAGCAGGTTCTTGTCGTGGACGACGGGCAGGGTCAGCATCGAGCGCGTGCGGAAGCCGCTGGCCTTGTCCCAGCGCGCGTCGAAGTGCAGCCGCGGGTGGATGCGGCCCAGCTCGGCGGCGTCGTACACGTCGGCGATGTTGACGGGGGCGCGCGCCACCGCCACGAAACCAGCGATGCTGGTGGTCTCGCGCGAGACCCGGATCTCCTTGAGCTCGTAGCCGCTCTTGACCAGCGAATACAGCTCGTTGGTGGCGGCGTCGACGGCGTAGATGGTCGAGCGCTCGGCCTGGAAGAAGGCGGTCACGCGCTGGGCGTTGGGGAGCAGCTCCTCGATCCGGCGGGCGGCGTTGATGCTCCTGGCCAGGTCGGCCAGCTGATTCCGGCGGTCGACGGGCGCCATCTGACGGGGTGTCTCATCGGAGGGCCTGAGGTGAAACTCAAGGCTCAGAACTCGGCCCGGATGCCGATCGAGGGCAACACGATCCGGAAGCCATCCTGCTCGACGCCGTCCCGGGTGGCGATCAGACCCACCACCTCGCGGGTGAGGGTGGCGTTGACCAGCTCGATGTAGGCATCGAGGGTCCAGGTATCGTGGATGAAGCGCCGATCGAGGCGCAGGTCCAGCTGGTAAAAGGGCGGCAGGCGCGCCATCTCGAGCGGGGTGATGTTCGACACCGGGACCACACGGCCGGTGTGCAGGTGAAAGCGACCGCCCACGGTGGTGCGGCCCCAGCGGTAGCCGGCCACCAGGTTCAGCACGTGGCGCTGGTCCCAGTCCGACGGCCCCACCACGCCGCCCTCGAAGGCGCGCAGGCTGCGCGACAGGGTGTACGACAGCCAGCCGTGCAGGCGCTGTCCCGGTGGCCGCCGGATCATCAGCTCCAGCCCATAGGCCAGCGCGTCCCGCCGGACCAGGAAGTCCTCGAGCAGCGGGTTGCCGATCTCGGGATCGCGCATGTCGGTGAGCACGTAGCGCTGCACGAAGGTGGTGGCGTCCAGGTCGAAGCCGCGCACCTTGGCCTCGACGCCGGCGCCGCCCTGCCAGGCGGTCTGCAGCCCCAGCCGGCCCAGGCCGAAGGCCTCGATGCCGGGGAGCTGGAACGGCAGGCTGGGCATCTGGCTGGTGCGGCCGCCGCTGACCTTGAGCCACAGCGCCCGGGCGGCCTGCACGCGCAGGTTCAGACGCGGAGCCAGGTCGGCGCGGGTGGCGCCGGGCTCGTGGTAGAGGTCCAGCCGCAGTCCCGGCGTCAGCACCACCCGATCGGCGGCGCGCCAGATCAGGCTCCCGTAGGTGCCGGCCAGCAGGACTCCGCGGGTGGCCGTCAGTCCGGACATGGGCAGGCCGAGGGTGGGGTCCTGCAGCAGGGTCCGGTAGGCGCTGAGCTCGCCGTCGACGCCCACCTCCAGGTCGGCGGCTCCCAGCGAGCGCAGGTAGCTGACCCGCGGGGTGAGGCTGCGGGCGCGGGCGCCGCCGCGCTCGCTCTGCTGCTCGGTGTTGGCCTCGGTGCGGTCCAGGCCCAGGGCCAGGCCGGCGAACAGGCGTCCACCGCGGACGGCCCCGCGCCAGCGCAGGTCGAACCGGTTGAAGGCCAGCACCAGCGACTCCTCCACCTTGCGCGGCGGCTCCGGCTGTCCCTCGGCGTTCACCTGGTAGCTGTTCTCCCTGGTGGCCAGCAGGTCGTACGAGCCCATGACCGTGGCCGAGACGCGCCCGGGGCCCAGGTCGTGGTCGAAGCGCAGCTGGTAGTCCCAGTAGTGGAAGCGCACGTCCTCGAGCAGCGCGCTGGCCAGCCCGGCCGGGTAGGCGTAACGGGCGGCCACCGCCACGGTGCCGCGGCCGCCGTCGATGGGGACGGTCAGGAGGCCGCCGGCGTCGAACAGGCGTACGTCCAGCGAGCCGTGGGCGCGGTCGGTGGCCGGCGCGGCGGTGGAGGCGGCCACCACGCCCGAGACGTAGCGGCCGTGGCGAGCCGGGTAGCCGCCCGAATAGAAGTCGAGGCTCTCGAGGAAATAGGGGTGGATGACCGCCGGCCCGAGGGCGAAGTGAAACAGCGCCGGCACCCGCACGCCGTCCAGGAAATAGCCGGTGTTGCCCGGGTTGGCGCCGCGCACGGCGTACACCGGCAGCGGCCACAGCAAGGTGGAGACGCCGGGCAGCGACTCGAGCACGCGGAAGGGGTCGCCCAGCGATCCGGCGGTGCGGGTGATCTCCGGGCCGCTCAGGGTGCGGACCGGGGCCTCGTCCTGGGACTGGCCCTGGACCACCGTCTCGTAGCGGGGCGCGCCCTCGTCGGCGGCGGCCAGCCGGAGCTCGACCGGCGGCAGGCCGGGGGCAGCCTGCACCTCCTGAAGCAGCGGCCGGAAGCCGGGCTGCTGGATCTGGATGATGCGGCGGCCGGGGGGCACCACCAGCGAGAAGGCGCCGTCGGCGTCGCTCTCGCCGGCCACCAGACCATCGACGATCAGGCTGGCGCCGCCGACGCCGTCGCGTGATCCGCGCGCGTACACCCGGCCCTGGATCACCACGGCGGGGTGGGTGGCGTTCTGCGCTTCGGGCGCCACCATGGGCAGGGCGGGGGCGCTGTCCGGGGCGGACGCGTCGGAGGCGACCGTCGCGTCGGCGTTGACCACGGCGTCGGCGGGCGCACCGGCGTCGGGCGCGAGGGTCAGCACCAGCAGCAGCAGCGCGCCGGTCACGGCAACACCGCGTCCCAGAGGCCGTCGTATCTCCAGGGAACGCGCGCGTGCACCACGTAGACAAGGTGCGCGCCCGGCCCGGTCGGGTCGCAGTCCGGGCAGGCCGGCGCCAGCGCGAAGTCGACCACGTTGCGGGCCAGGGGCGTCTGGCTCCCGGTCTCCAGGTCCACCAGCGACAGGTCTCCGGGGCTGCTATTGAGCGGGGTCGAGCTCGAGGCGCGGACGATCGCGCGGGTGCCGCCCAGCCGCGCGGAGGCGACGTTGCGAGCGAGCACGCGGGAGGTCCGGCGAGTCACGTCGAGCAGCCACAGCTCGCGCTGGTCGAAGCCGTCGCCCCGCCAGAAGGCCACCCAGCGGCCGGGCACCACCTCTGTCAGGGTCGGGTCGACCTCGTCGTCGTCGCCGAAGATCGGCACGGTGTCGTCGGACTCGGGATGGTCGGCGTCGCCCAGATCGCCGCCAGAGTCGCGGGGCACCGTCCACCAGCGGCCATCGCGCGAGAAGCGGGAACCGGGGTCGTGGACGCCCTCGCTGCCGGGGAAGAACCCGGAAAGCTGGTCCTCGATGAAGCCGCCGCGGGCAAAGTGCGGGACCACCCGGAAGCCGGTGGAGGCCAGCGGGCCCGTCAACACCTGCCCGTCGAGGCGCAGGATGCTCAGCTGCCGGTCGAGGAAACACCACAGCTCGCTGGTGCCGGGGCGGAACTCCAGCTCGGCGCTCGGCTCGACGACGGTGGCGGCGTCCGGATCCCTGACCCCGGAAGGCGGCGGGCGCATCTCGGGGGGCGGTAGCGGCAGCTCGCCGCGGGTCTCCTGGCGGGTGTCGAGATCGAGGACATGCAGCTGGCCGCGCTCGCGGTCCAGGCGCTGCAGCCAGGCCATGCGGCTGCCCTCGGGAGAGAGGATGGGACCGCTGACCTGGCCGGGCAGATCGATCAGCTCGGGCGGATCGTCGGCGTCGGCGCGCAGGCGCAGGAGGCGCGGGTCCGTCCCCCGGGAGGCGGCGACAACCATCAGGTGGCCGTCCCCGCTGCCGACGGTGAAGAACGCGATCCCCTCGCCGGACAGCACCGGCATGGGGCCGGCGGCCGGATCGTGCACCCGGAACAGCGTCCCGTCCTGGACGAAGAACAGGTCCTCGCCCACGAACCGCGGATGGTCGCGGGTGGCGAAGCCGACCTGGTGATCCTCCAGATCGACCAGCACCCACCGCTCGCGCTCGGGCTGGTACAGCAGCCGGGTGCGGCCGGGGGACAGATCGAACGAGCGCACGCGGCCCAGCGACAGGGACGGCATTCCGTCCAGGTGCACGCGCCACAGCTCGGCGGTGACCTCGAACGGAGTGACGGGGCCTCCGCCCGAGACCTGCGAGTCGCGCAGCACGTACAGCCGCTGGGCGGCGTCCCAGCGCGCCGAGGTCTGGTAGTCCTGCAGCAGCCGCCGGGGCGAGCCGCCGCTGGGCAAGAAGAACAGATCCGTCGGCAGCTCGAACCAGGTGCGCCCCTCGTCGACGGGGAGGAGGGTGGTGTTCAGGACGCGCCGGGTGTACAGCGCCCCGGCGGGCAGGCCGGGACGACCGTCGGTCAGCTGCAGGCCGCTGAGACCGCGTTCGGCTACCAGGGCCTGGCCGATGCCGTGTTCGCCCTCGGGCAGGCAGGCCGCGACCAGGAACAGCGGGAAAAACAGCATCACGCGGGGGCGCAGCACGACGGGCCACTATACCCGCACGCGCGAGCGCCGGCGGCGCGCGACCGCACAGCGACGGCGGGTCAGGCCTCGCGGAAGAACTCGGTGCTGACGTGGCGGCGCGCGGTCAATGCCAGCCCCAGGCCGGCCAGGGAGACCAGCACCGCGTAAAACAGGAACGACCCGGCGCCGGTGAACACGTTCAGACGCGCCGCCAGCAACGCCACCACCAGGTTGCCCACGGCGGTGGTCACGGTCCACAGGCTCATCACGGTGCCCTTCATCGCGGGGGGCGCCTGCGTGTACGCAAACTCCAGGCCGGTGACCGACACCAGGATCTCCGACACGGTCAACACCAGGTAGGGCCCCAGCTGCCACAGCACGGACAGCCGCTGCCCCTGGTCCAGCCGCTGCTCGATCAGCGCCGACAGCACGAAGGCGCCGCCGGCCAGGAACAGCCCCAAGGTCATCCGCCGCAGCGGCGTCAGCGCCAGGCCGATCCGCCGTGACAGCGGGTAGACGTAGCCGGCCATCAGCGGGATCAGCAACATCACCAGCGCCGGGTTGATGAACTGCAGCTGCGCGGGCTCGAGGGTGAAGGGACCCAGCTGCAGGTCCATGCGCCGGGCCTGCAGCACCCAGGCGGACGCCTTCTGATCGAACACCGCCCAGAAGAAAGGGATGAAGGCGAAGATGCGGATCACCCGCAGCACCGCCCGCGCGCCCTCCACCGCCACCCGGGGGTGGTCGCTGAGCGCGCCGTCGAGCCAGCTGCCCGAGCTGCCGGCGGGGCGCGGACGGTTGCGGTTGCGCAGGGCGGTCCACAGGACGCGCCCGAAGCTGTCCGGGTTGGGGCCGGTGGGCGGCAACTCCTGGTAGTGGCGGCGGCCCAGCCAGAAGATTACCGTCGAGGCGAACATGAGCACACCGGGGACGCCGAAGGCGACCTTGGGTCCGAAGTGGCGCAGCAGCTTGGGCATCAGCAGCGAGGCGGTCAGCGAACCCAGGTTGATGACCCAGTAGAACGCGGCGTACACGGTGGTCACCTGCGCCCTGTCCGCCGAGGTGAATTGATCACCCACGAACGCGGAGATGGTCGGCTTGATACCTCCCGCGCCCAGCGCGATCAGCAGCAGCCCGGCGTAGAAACCGGGGCGGCTGGTGTCGAAGGTGGCCAGACAGGCGTGGCCGCCGCAGTAGAGCAGCGACAGCCACAAGATGGTGCGGTATTTGCCCCAGAAGCGGTCGGCCAGCCACCCGCCCAGCAGCGGGAAGAAGTAGACCAAAAACACGAACAGATGGAACACCTGGCGCGCCCGGGTGTCGCGCATGGCCGCGGGGAGATCGGTGAGGAGGTACCCGGCCAGGAACACCACCAGGATGTTCCGCATCCCGTAGAAGCTGAAACGCTCGCAGGCCTCGTTGCCGATGATGTAGCGGATCTGTGGCGGCCAGCGTCGAGCCCCGGCCTCGGTCGTCGAAAACACGATCCGCCATTGTGCACGAGGAGCGGCCCGGCGCTAGCCGGGACCGAGCGCAGCGAGCGAACCCGGCTATTTTTCTGGGTCTGTTCCCGGCTCACCGGTAAATACATTCATTTCGGGCTGGTTTCCGGGCGGAGCTCGAATTTCAGGTGACGGGCCTCGAGCAGGTCGCCCATGGCCAGCTGCAGGTCCGAGCTGGCGCGCTCATGCTGGATCAGCGCTTCCAGCTCGCCCAGCCGCGCCCCGGCCAGCTCGGCCTGGCGCTGCGCCACCAGGAAGTTGCTGGACAGCCCGTTGAGGAAGCGGCGCTGCTCGACGTCCAGGCTGCGCTCGGCCAGGTCACGGAACTTGGCCGAGGCCTGCAGCTGACGCTCGGCGGTCTCGATCGAGCGCATGGCCTCGCGGATCTGCGCGCGCACGCCCACCAGCAGCTGGTCGCGCCCCAGCTGGTTCTGGTGCAGGGCCGAGTCCAGGCGGGCAAGCTCGGCGCGCGCCGCTCCCTGGAACGGCGCCCAGGCCAGCACCAGGCCGACGTTCCACTGCTGCCCGTTCAGCTCGCGCAGCTGATCGAGCGTGCGCGCATACACGGTGTCCTGCCCGACTGAGCCCACGCCCACCTGCAGGTCCAGGCGGGGCAGGCGGCTGTTGCGGGCCACGTCCAGGTCCAGCGCGATCCGGCGCAGGTCGATGCGCGTCCGCTGCAACTCGGGGCGAGAGGCGATGGCCCGCTCCATGGCCTGGTCGAACGGGACCTCCACGTGGGCGAAGTCGGGCGCGTCCAGCGGCAGCAGCGGGAAGCTCCACTCGGCCGCCGGCATGTCCAGCAGCCCGCGCACGACGTCGGCGGCCCGCTCGATCTGCGCCTCCGCGCGCACCAGCGCCACCTCCCGCTGGGCCAGCGTGCCCTCGACGGCGATGACGTCCGACTCGGGCAACACGCCGGCCTTGATCTGGCGGCGTGTCAGCTCCAGCTGCTCTCCGGCCAGCTGGTGCGCGCCGCGGTTGACCTCGTAGGTCTTCCAGCTCTCGACCAGGCCCCAGTAGGCGTCTTCCGTCGCCTTGACCGTCAACATCGCCCGCAGGCGCGCCTCCTCGCGGGCCGCCTCGCTGCCGAACTGGGCCCGGAGCACCGGCGCGCGCTGGATGCGGGTGGAGAACGAGAAATCGCGCAGCAGCGGCTGGCTCAGCGCCAGCGCCAGCCCGGACCGGAACAGTTCCGGCGCCACGGCGTTGCCCAGGGTGCTGTCGGTCCGGCTGCTGAGGAAGTCCACCCGCAGGTCGGTGCCGGTGGGGAAATGTTCGCTCAGCCCCAGGCTCCAGCTGTCGTGGGTGCTGGTGAGGACGTCGCCGGGCCGGCCCTCCTGGATTGTCAGCGGCGGCGACTTGGCCCGCGCCCGTCCGATCGCTCCGTTCAGCAGCGGCTCGAACGCCGACCAGGCCAGCCGGACGCCGGCGTCCGCATCCCGCACCCGCTCACGCTCCAGCGCCACGGCCAGGTTGCGGCGGAGCGCGGTCTCGATCGCCTCGGACAGCGACAGCGGCCGCGGCTTCCGATCCTGCAGATGCGGGGGCAGGGTGGGGGGCTTGCGGATGTATTCGGGCGGGACGTAGCCGGCAGGCGGACCGGCGGAACCGGGCGGCTGGGCCGTGCCGGCAACCAGGAGGGCTACGAGGAAAGCTCTGATCATCGTGGTCGTGTGGGTGGGCGAACGTTCACTGGTGGGCCAGCGCCTCGATCGGGTCGAGACGGCTGGCTCGCACGGCGGGGTACAGGCCCGAGCAGAGCCCGACCGCGCCCGAGACGCCGGTGGACAGAACGATGGCCAGCGGGGTGACCACGGTGGGCCAGCCGGCGTAAGAGGCCACCACGTGGGAGATCAGCAGGCCCAGCCCCACCCCGCAGGCGCCCCCCAGCCCGGCGACCAGGAAGGACTCCACCAGGAACTGGAAGCGTATGTCCCGCCTCAGCGCCCCCACCGCCCGCCGCACGCCGATCTCGCGGGTCTGCTCGAACACCGAGGCCAGCATGATGTTCATGATCCCGATCCCGCCCACCAGCAGCGAGATGCCGGCGATGCAGCCCATGACGATGCTGAAGATCCGCTGGGTCTCGCGGCTCTGGGCCAGCAGCGCCTCGGGCACGACGATCTCGTAGTCGTCCACCGCGCCGTGCAGCTGCCGGAGCAGCCCGCCGATCACCGCCGCGCTCTCGTGGGCGGTGGCGCCGGGCTCCAGCTTGACCACCACCTCGTCGAGCGGCGGCTCCAGCGGGTCGCGTTCCAG
This sequence comes from Myxococcota bacterium, assembly GCA_046734815.1. Classification (GTDB taxonomy): domain Bacteria; phylum Myxococcota_A; class Polyangia; order Fen-1088; family Fen-1088; genus CAVYGB01. Next base: position 11,457 of record JBKPRZ010000539.1, read on the forward strand.
CTTCGAGGTCAAGGTGGAAAGCGGCAGGTAGATGTCGCCGTCCCCCTCCGACCCGGAGGCGCCGGGCGCGCCGGTCGACAGGCTGTCGGGCGCCAGCACACCCACCACCCGCAGCCAGACGTCGTCGACCTTCAGGTACCGGCCCACCGCCGGCCCGGCGGCGAACAGGTCGCGGCGCACGCCCGCGCCGATCACGCAGACCTGGGCGTGGGTGCGCTCGTCGTCGGCGTCGAAGAAGCGGCCCTCCTGCAGGTCCAGCCGGGTGGCCTCGATGTGGCGGGGCAACACCCCCCAGACCTTGGCCTGCGCCTTGTAACCGTCGGCGATCACCTTGTACGCCTCGACCCGCGCGCGGGGAGCCACCAGGCTGACGTGGGGCACCGCCTCGCGGATGGCGGACACGTCGCGTGGGGACAGACCCATCGACTTCTTGCGCGCCTCCGCCCGCTCGGAGGGGGGCACCTCCTTGCTCTTGATCAGCACGTTGTGGATACCGAGCCGCTCGATCATGGCCAGCGCCCGGCGCTCGGCGCCCGCGCCGATGGACAGCATCGCGATCACCGCCGCCACCCCGAACATCATCCCCAGAGTGGACAGGCCCGTGCGCATCCGTCGCGAGGACAGGTTCTCGAGGGCGAACAGGAGCGCATCGGAGGTCTTCATGGGTTCAGCGCCCCGGATTTCGAGGCGCGTTCGCTCTTCGACAGCAGATCGGCCGCGGACCGACCGGGGTCGCGCAGCGCCACCCGCTCGCCCTCCTTCAGACCGGAGGCGATGGTCACCAGACCGGCGGTGGAGGCGCCGATCTTCACCGTCACCGGAGAAAACGCGCCGCCCACCTCCTGGCGGTAGGCAATCCAGCGGCCCTCGCGGTCGAACAGCGCCGGCCGCGGCAGCACCAGCGCCTGCTCCTCGTGCAGGAACAGCCGCGCGCGCACCGTCTGCCCCGGCTTCATCTTGCCCGGCTCGGTGTGGTCCAAGGCCAGCACCACCCCGAAGTACTGGGTGGGGGATTTGGGCTGGCGTCGCTTGGCCACCGTCTCGACCCGCTTGACCTTCGCCTTCCACACCTGGTCGGGCAGCGCCTCGATCACCACGTCGGCCCGGCGGCCAGCCGCCAGGCCCGCGGCCTCCGCCTCCAGGACGAACAGCTCGACCTCCAGCTCGTCGACCCCCGACAGCTCGGCGATGCTCTCGCTGCGCCAGACGGTGTCGCCCACGTGGGTGGTCTCGCCCATCCAGCCGCGCTTCAGGGTGAACACCCCGTCGTGCGGGCTGCCGATCTGGAGGGCGCTCAGCGCCTCTTTGGACCGGCGGATGTCCTCGTCGGCCTTGTGGCTCTCCACCGCGATGAGGCCCAGCTTGTTGCGGCCCAGGGCCCGGTCGATTGTCTCGCTGGACCGGGCGTGCTCCACCTTGGCCTGCTGCAACTTCTCGTCGATCTCCGCCTCGATGATCTGGTCGCGCGAGAAGATGGCGCTGTCGCGCTGCTGGTAGGCCTGGGTCATCGCCAGCTCGCGCCCCGCTGCGGCGGTGGTGCGCTGGCGGTCCCGCCTGGCGGTGTCCAGCGCGGTCTGCTCGCGCTGCCGGCGGGCCGCCGCCGACTCCGCGTCCGACCGGGCCGCCGCGAGCTTGGTGCGCAGCTCCAGGTCGTCGAAGCGGGCCAGCACCTCGCCCTTCTTGACCCGCGCGCCGTCGGGCGCCAGCCAGGTGATCCGCAGCGGCATGTCGATCTCGTTGGGCACGGTGATCGGGGTGGCCCGCACCGGCCGCAGGTACCCGTCCGCCTCCACCACCCGCTCGAACTTCTGCTTTCTGACCACGACCAGCGGCACCTCGCCGCGCTCTTCCGCCGCGCAGCCCGCCACCGCGCCGCCGATGGCCAGAACCAGCAGCCCCAGCGCGGACCTCACGACTCCCCCAGCCGCATGCCGGTGCCGGACCGGCTGCCCGCCGCCGGGCTCCGCAGCAGGACCTTGTCGCCTGCCTGCAGCCCGCCGGTGATCTCCACCATCTCGCGGCTGCGGCGCCCGACGGTCACCGGGACCGCTCGTGGGGTCCGGCCGGCCAGGGTGGTCACGGTGGCCCCCTGGGGGGTGCTCACCAGCGCGGTCAGCGGCACCTGCAGCACGCCCGGCAGGCGAGCGATCTCGATCCGCCCCCGGAAGCGCATGCCCGGCCGCATGAGCATCGGGTCGGTCTCCAGCAGCTTCAGCTGCAGCTCGGCGATCTTGACCCGCGACTCGGGCGACTCGGTCCGCACCAGCGACCCCACCTCCTGCACCAGCCCGGCGTATTCGCGGTCGGGGTGCGCCTCCAGCCGCAGCCCCACCCGCTGCCCCACGTTCACCTTGCTGGCGTCCACCTCGTCCACCTGGCCCTCGGCCGCCATCTTGTCGAGGGCGGCGATCTCCAGCAGCGTCTCGCCCCGCCAGGTGCCGTCGCCCGGCTTCTTCTTCTCGCCCCGCCAGTCCTGCTTGTAGACCACCGTCCCCGCCCGCCGGGCCTTCACCGCCATCGCCTCGATGTATTCCTTGAACTCCGTGACCCGCTCGCGCGCGCGGTTCAGCCGGCCGTTGAGGATCGACATGTTCGACCGCTCCTGCGCGCGCCTGGCCCGGTCGCGCTGCTGGCGGAACTGCACCTCGCGGCTGGCCAGGTCGCGCTCGATCCCGGACAGCCGCAGAGTCAGCTCGGCGGTCAGATCCGCCGGCTTGTCCGCCTTCATCTCCGCCTTGCGCAGCTTGGCCCGGGCATCCTCCAGGTCCAGCCGATCGTCGCTGCTGGTCAGCGCCCCCTCGGAACGGGTCTTGCCGAGCTCCTCGGAGATCGAGGCCACCTCGGTCTCGTAATCGGCCAGCTTCCGCTCCAGCTCGGAGGGATCGAAGGCGATCACCTCCTCTCCCGGCTTGACCTTGCTGCCCTCGGGGATCATGCGCAGGATCTTGAACTCCCAGACCCCGCTCACCGACTGGGGCGGGCCCACCTGCTCGGACTCGAGCGACTTGAGCGTGCCGGTCACCTCCACGTCCAGCACCAGGTCCTGGCGCTGAGCCGCCACCACGCGCGCACCGCCGAGGTCGGGCTTGGCGCAGCAGACGACCATCAGCGCCAGCAGCAGCGCCGGCCTCACGACGAGCCCCTCGCCGCCAGCGGCTCCGACCGCACGGTGGTGCCTTCCAGCAACCCGCTGCGCACCACGCAGGTCAGCTCGGTGCACCACTCGATCTCCACCGGCCGGGCCGCCTCCTCGCGGCCCTGCAGCAGCCGCACCAGGGTCTTGCCGCCGCTGGCCTTCAGCGCCACCCGCGGCACCAGCAGCACGTCGCGCGCCCGCCGGCGGATCACCTCCACCCGGACGGACATCCCTGGCCTCATCAGATCCGCGGTCTTGTCCAGCGCCACGATGACGTCGAAGAAGCGCCGGACCGCCCCCTCGCGGCCCTCGGTGCGGGCGATGGGGCTGACCTCCTTGATGCTGCCCTTCCAGACCTTGTCGGGATAGGCGTCCAGCACACATTCGGCGGGCATGCCCACCCGGACGGCCCCGTCGTCGACGTCCGGCAGCCGCGCCTGCACCTGCATCTTGCTGGTGTCGGGCATGATCGCCACCGGCCATCCGGGGAAGCTGGTGTCGCCCAGCAGGAACTTGCGGCCCTCGCGCGGATTGTCCCCGATCTGCACCAGGCCGTCGCGGGGCGCGCGCAGCACCAGCGAGTCCAGCCGGTCGTCCAGCTCGTGCAGCTCGCGCTGAGCGCGCTGCAGGCCAATGGCCTTGACCTTGGTGTCCAGGGCGCCGACCTTGCGCTGCGAGGCCAGGTCCTCCTCCGCCTTGGCCAGCGCGTCCTCGGCGCGCTGGAGGGCCAGCTGCTTTTCCTGGAACAGCCGGCGCGGATACAGGTCGGCGTCCACGTTCACCTCGGCGCGCGCCTTGGCCAGCTCGGCGCGCTTGCGCTGGACCTCCATCTCCTTGTCGCTGACCGCGGTGGCGGCCTTGGCGGTCTCGCTGTCCAGCTCGCCGGTCGCGCGCACCACCGCCAGGCGGCGGTCGCCCAGGGTCGCGGCGAAGCTTGAGGCGTCGAACTCCACCACCCGGTCGCCCTTCTTGACGTGGGCGCCATCGGCCGCCAGCCAGCGCACCGACACCGTCCAGGTGGGGGTGCGCGGAGCCACCAGCTCCTCGGACGACACCGCCTCCATCGCCCCGGTCAACACGAAGCGGTCCTCCAGCGCCCCCCGCACGACCTTGACCGGCGCGGGCAGCGTCGTGGCGGGCGCCGCCTCCGGCTGCCCGCGCGCGCAGCCCAGGCCCAGCAGCGCCGCCAGCGCCAGCCGCCTCACGCTCGCCCCTCCAGCCCGGGCGGGGCGGCCACCGGCACCGGCGGTCCGTCGCTTGTCACCCGCCCGTCCTCCAGGCGGATCACCCGCGGGCAGGTGGCGGCGATGGCCAGCTCGTGCGTGACCACCACGATGGTGTGTCCGGCGGTGTGCAGCTCGCCGAACAGGGCCATGATCTCGCGCTGGGTGACCGAGTCCAGGTTGCCGGTCGGCTCGTCCGCCAGCAGCAGCGACGGCTCGGCCACCAGCGCGCGGGCGATGGCCACCCGCTGCCGCTGCCCGCCCGACAGCTCGTGGCTGCGGTGGCCCATCCGGTGCCCCAGCCCCACCTGCTCGAGCATGCGGATGGCCCGCAGGCGCCGTTCGGCCCGGGGCACGTTCCGGTACACCAGCGGCAGCTCGACGTTCTTCAGCGCCGAGGCCCGGTACAGAAGCTGGAAGTTCTGGAACACGAACCCGATCTCCCGGTTGCGCAGCCGCGACAGCTCGTCGTCGTCCAGGCCCTGGACCCGCTGGCCGCGCAGCCGGTATTCGCCGCCGGTGGGCGTGTCCAGGCAGCCGAGCAGGTTCATCAGGGTGGTCTTGCCCGACCCCGAGGCGCCCACGATGGCCACCAGCTCGCCCGCCCGGATGGTGATATCCACCCCCGCCAGGGCCACGACGAGCTGGTCGCCCATCCGGTAGTGGCGGGTGATCCCGCGCATGTCGATCAGCGGTTCCACCGCGGCAGCCTCCGACGGGTAAATGGTCGATCGAGTCGTTTATTCCAGACCCGCGGCAGGTTCATGACGGCGACGGCGCGAAGTGCAAGTTCCGGGCACATGATGATCACGCGCGGGCGGCCGCATGTTGGGTCATTCCGTCACTCGGGGAGGCGGCCGTGGGATCGGATGGCGCTCCAGGGGACCGTGACGCCGTGATCTCCGCGGATTGGGCAGGCTTCTGTCCTGCCCCACGCGTCAGGCCGGTGCGCCGCCGCACCGGGGGTGGACGCTTCTTTTCCGGCCGGGGTATCTTACGCAGCTGTCATGCGACTCGTCGGAATCATCGCGGTTTTCGTTCTGACCGTCACGGCGATCGTGGAGGGGGCGGTGCTGGTCCGGCTCTCGGGGAAGCTCGATACCCTGACTGAGCAGGTGAAGGCCCAGCCCGCACATCTGCCTCCGGACCCCGATGACCACACCTTCACCGCCCGGGCCGCCTCGGCGGCACTGGCCGCCGAGCGGATGCGCCCGCCGCCGCCGAAGCTGGACCCGAAGGCGCCCGCCCCGCAGGAGCCCGCCCAGCCGGCCCCGCAGGCCGCCGGCATCCTGCGCGAGGCGCTGGCCACATCGGAGGGCCGCGAGCATCTGAAGAACGCGATGGAGGTGCTGCGCGAGCAGGACCGCCAGCAGCGCGTGATCCGCGACGCCGAGGGCGACGTCCAGCGTGACACCAGCTACCGCGAGCGGCTGACCCGGGTGCTGGGCCTGAGCCAGGGCGAGCAAGGGAGCATCGGCTCGATCTACGCCAACCTGCAGACCCAGCGGCAGAAGGTGATCGACGAGATGCGCGCGGGCCAGAAGAGCGCCGAGCAAGCCGACGACGAGATCCGCACGCTGGAGAGCAACGCCGACCGGTCGGTGCACGGAATCCTGGGCGAGGGCCGCATGCGCCAGCTGCGCGAAGCCCGCCGGGCCGAGCGCACGCAACGCCGCGAGGAGCGCCAGCAGCAGAACGGCGTCCCGCCGCAGCCGGGCGTCGCTCCCCCCGGCTAGCTGGTCTGTCAGGCGCGCTGGCGGTAGAGGCTGGCGTCCACGGCGGCGGTCATCTTCTCCAGGTCCAGCCGGCCGCCCAGGAACTGGTTCACCCGCTGGGCCTGCGCCCGGGGCTCGGCCATCACCCGGTTGTAGCTGACGAACAGGGTCTGGATGTCCGACCGCGTGCGCAGCCAGTCCTCGGTCTCGATGACGTGGCCGAGCAGCAGCCGCCGCATCTCCTCGTCGGGCGGGCCCTCCGGCTCGCCCCGCCGCTCGAGCATCTTGCGCTGCGAGCGCAGGACCTCGTCGAGATCGCGGCGCATGAACAGGACCTGGTAGCGCTCGCCCACCGGCAGGTCCGGCAGCAGCCGGGCGATCACCTTCACCACCCGCCCGCGGGCCCGCGCGATCCAGGAAGGATCGGCAACGGTGCGCTTGACCTGCTCCAGCTCGAAGTAGCCGTGCGGGTTGTCCTCGTCGGCGGCGCGCTCGCCGTCGGCCAGCACGGGCAGGCCGCCCGCCTGCAGCACCCGCATCATCATCGAGGTGCCCGAACGCGGCAGCCCCGACACGATCGTGATGGTCTCGCTCATCCGCCGCCCACTATAACGTCACCCCGAGCCGCCGCTTGAAGGCCAGCGCCACCAGGGTGGCCACCAGCAGCGAGGCGACCCACCAGGGCATCTGCACCCCGGCCCAGCTCTGGCGGCGCGGCGGATGGATCACCAGCACCCCCGCCACCGGTCCGTCCGAGGACAGCGGCGGCTCGTTGCCCATCGCCAGCACGTGGGCAAGGCCGCTCCGCCGCTCGGCGCTGACGCGGGCCTCGGGCCGCGACTCGGCCGAGATTGTCTTTTCCACCTGCCAGCCGGGCGCCTGGATCTTGATGCGGTGCTGCCCCGCCTCGGCCACGGTGAGCCGCAGGTACAGCGCCTTCTCGTCGGCCACCAGCACCGGCGGCGCCGCCAGCCGCACGCTGTTGCCGCCGTCCACGGTTGCCTCCTCCGCCGCCGCCACCGGGTTGCGCAGCTGGATGCGCATCAGCACGGTCTGGTCCGGGTGCAGCGGCTCGAGCCCGTAGCGGGTCTCCAGCGGGGCGTACAGCAGCGCCAGCACCGGCGTCAGCAGCACGAACGCCGGCAGCAGGAAGGCCAGGTAGTTCAGGCTCCACAGCACCAGCCGGGCCTGGGCCACGAAGATGCGCCGTGGGCTGTCCAGGAACAGGCGCAGCTCGTAGATCGCCGAAGTCATCTGCTCGCGGGCGTGCTTGAGGCGTTCCTGGGGCGTGGCCTTGCCCACCAGCACCAGCATCAGCAGGCCGCTGACCGCCGAGAACGCCGCCAGGCCTGCCCGCGGCGGCAGAAAATCGAAGGGCCACAGCAGAGCCTCCGCCAGTTGCTTGATCAGGGAGGCCAGCCCGTCCATCGGCTCGGTACGACCCTCGGATCAGTCGATGTAGCCCAGTCCCCGCAACCGCGCCTCCAGCTTCTTCGGGTCGGTCTCCGGCTCCTCGTAGGCGCGCAGGCCGCGCTCCAGCAGGTGCTCGATCACCTCGTCCGCCGACGAATAGCCGTTGTCCTCGACCACCTGCGCGATCTTGGTCTCCAGCGGCGCCGACAGCTGGGGCAGCTGGAAGCTGCGCAGGCCACGCTCGATGAGGTGCATGGCGAAAGCTTCGTCGGAAGGGAACTTGAACTTGCGGCCGACCTCGGTCAAACGTTGCCGGTAGGACTTGGGAATCTTGATCTTGGTCATCAGAAGCCTCCTTTCCTGAGGCGAGCGGCACAGTCTAGAACAGCGGCTTGCCCTCGGTCCCGTTCGCCGGCGCCATCCCGAACGCCGACAGGACGGTGGGCGCCAGGTCGACCAGGGTGGCGCGGCTCTCGCGCAGCTTGCGGCTGGAGAACAGCACCCCGGGCACCAGGGTCGGGTCCATGCAGTGGTCCCCGCTCCACTTGTCCTTGTTGGGTACCACCATCTCTGGCTCGGGCACCCCGATGGCAGACGAGTCCGAGCTGCGATAGCCCAGCGCGAACCCCACCAGCAGGTCGGGCACCCGTTCCGGGTGCTTGCCGGCCGGCGGGCGGTAGGTGTGCGCCACCACCCGTCCACCCGACACGTCGTCCACCCAGGTCTCCAGGTCGCGGGTCAGCCGGTCGAGCAGCGCGGTCCGGTCCTCGGCCGAGACGATGCCGTCCGCCTCGCGCCCGCGCAGGTTGACGAACAGCTGGTTCAACCCCAGAGCGTAGGCCTGGGTGCGCGCCCAGTCGATGTGGCCCATGGCGCCCGACTGCGCCTTCTCGCGCAGGGCCAGGTAGCCCTGGCGCAGCAGCCAGGTGTTGAGGTTCACCTTGTAGCGGTAGGGGGCAAAGCCGTGGTCCGACATCAGCAGGATGACCGCGTCCTTGGGGGCGGCCTTGCGCACCTCGCCCAGCACGTCGTCGATCCGGCCGTACAGGGCCGGCATCACCTTGCTGTATTTCGCCAGCCGCGCCGGCGGCGCCGGCAGGGCCGACTGGAAGAACATGTGGCTGACCTGGTCCACCACCGAGAAGTAGTGGAACAGCAGCCCGCCCTGGAAGGTCTGCAGCTCGCGCGACAGCAGCGCCCGCTCTTCCTCGAAGATGAGGTTGGCCTGGGCCAGGAACTCGTCGTCGTTGATGGCCCCGCTCTCCAGCGCCTTGGTGTCCTCGGGCATCCCCTGCGTGTAAAAGCGTCCCACCTCCTGGCCCAGCTGCTGCACCCATTCGGGCGGCGACGAGATGGTCATCGCCGGCTGGAGGGGGTCGAGGTTGATCGGGCTGACGTACAGGCGAACGCTGGGCGCCAGCGAGCGCAGGTACAGTCGCACCATCCCCGGGACGGATTGCCCCAGCGCGCCGGGGTTGAAGGCCACCGGCACCCAGTCCGACCACTCGCCCGCGCGCAGCAGCCGTTCCTGATCCCCCACCCGGATCAGGGCCGAGGTGCCGGCGGCGTTGGGCGCGATCTCCACCGGGACGGTCATCGGCTGTTCCGGCGTGCGCATGGGGTTGGGCGGGCCCTGCAGCACCGCCAGCGAGGCGTTGCCCCGCCGCTGCAGCGGCTGCACGATGCCGCCGGTCAGCTTGCGCGCCACCATCGCCGGGTCGTCGGTGAGAAACTGGAAGGTGCCGTAGGTGCCCAGCAGGTCGGGCGTGCCCATGCCCGACAGCGTGCGCGCCCCCGACGGCTCGGTCGGGGGGAAATGCGCGGGGATCTTCATCACCGTGGCGGGGATGCCGTTGCGCACCAGCTGCGACCAGAACGGCTCGCCCTCGCGCAGCAGCTTCATCTCCGACGATCCCAGCTGGAACTTCCAGCCGAATGCCGAGACCGCCAGGCTGGACGGGGTGACCCGCGAGGTGGACAGGTACGGTGCCATCTGCTCGGGGTCGCGGTGGACGAAGTCGTAGATCCCGTGCGCGGCCGAGGTGGTGCCGGTGATGAAGTGCGACCAGGCCACCGGGCTCTGCGGCGGGTTGCTGGTTCCGAGCTCGATGAAGGCGCCCTCCCGGGCCATCTGGGCCAGGTTGGGCAGGCGCCGGTCTTCGAGGTACGTCCGGGTGAGGGCGAGGTCCATCCCGTCGATCCCCAGCACGATCACCGCGGGCGCGCTCTTGCCACCGCTGACCGGGCCGCCGCAACCGGCCGCGCTCGCCAGCCCGGCCAGCAGCAGGCAGACGGATGTCGAGATCCGCCCGTCCGGACGCCGGATCATGCGGCGGCCAGGCTGCGCCCGTCCATGTGGCGGGGCGGTGGGATCCCGAACAGCTCCAGCAAGGTGGGGGCGATGTCCGCGATGGCCGGCTGGGCGTCGTCCTCGCGCCGCAGCGTCTGGTTGCAGATCAGAACCCCCGGGACCTCCTTGGGGTCGATGCAGTGGTCGCCGCTCCAGGCCTTGGTGTTGTCGTCGAACACGATCGAGTTGACCACCCCGCGCACCCCGTCCCAGGAGGCGCGCCACCCGGCCGAGTAGCCGACCACCAGGTCGGGCGCGTCGTCGGCGTAGGGCCCCTTGTACAGGTGGTGGGCCGGGTAGACGTTCTGGATGGCCACCGCCCCGTTCTGCGGGTCGCGCAGCCCGGTCAGCCGCTTGGCGATGTCCTCGGCCAGCGCGTGCGCGTCGCGCCCCGGGGCGATGACGCCCATCGATTCGCGGCCGCGCACGTTCAGGAAGATGCCACCCAGCCCCAGCGCGAAGGCGCGCGTGCGGGTCCAGTCCACGCCCCGGAACCACTCGCCCGACTCGGCCCAGCCCGGCTGCAGCACCAGGTAGCCGTGCCGGTACAGCCACGAGTTCAGGTTCACTCCGCGCCGGAAGGTCTTGAAGCCGTGGTCCGACAGCACCATCAGCAAGGTGCGCGGGTCGCTGACGTTCACCTCGGCCATCACCTGCCCGATCAGCGCGTCCATGCGGGCGTAGGTGTCGGGGATGACCGAGGCGTAGCGCTCGGTCATGAACGGATCGCCGCCGGCCGGGTGCCCGGGATCCAGGTAGCGCATGAACATGTGCTGGATCCGGTCGGTGCCGTCGAACACGCAGCTGACCAGCCCCTTGGGGGTCCGCCGCAACATCTCGAAGAACATGGCCTCGCGCTCGGTGTGGTTGGCCCAGGCCTGCTCGAGGAAGGCGTCCTCGTCCAGCACCCCCTCGTTGAGCGCCCAGGTGTCCTCGGCCAGGCCCAGGGTCGAGTAGCGGCCGCACAGCTTGGCCAGGAACACCGAGAAGATGAACGGATGCGAGATGGGCATCACCGGCTTGGCCGGGTCGATGTTGATCGGGCTGACGTACAGGCGAAACTGCGGGTGCACCTCCAGCAGTCGGAAGCGGCAGATCCCGCGCAGCTTGAGCCCCAGGCCCATGGAGAAGGCCACCTCGACCCAGTCGCTGTATTGCCCCACCGCCAGGTCGACCTTCTCCTTGCCGATGGTCAGCAGCGCCCGCTCCTCGGTCACAAGCTGCACCGAGAAGGGCAGGGACAGGGGCGCGCCGTCGCGGCGGATCGGGTTGGCGGGCCCCTGCAGCGCCGCGCGGATCTCGCCGTTGTCGATCGCCACCTCCACCCGGCGGCCGCCGATCGAGCGCCCACCCTCCTCGCCCTGCTCGTTGGGCGTGAAGAAGTAGCTGAAGCTGCCCTGGGTCCCTTCCAGGTCGGGCACGCACATCGCCGACAGCAAGGTCCCCTCGAACGGCTCGGGTGGGAAGGTGATGGGCACCCGCAGGATCGAGGCGGGCACCTGGTACTCGCCCAGGATCTTCCAGAACGGCTTGCTCCGGCGCAGAAGCCGGCTCTGCGGCTTGCCCAGCGGGATCTGGTAGTCGCCCACCTTCAGGTGGCGCTTGGCCACCCCGATGTCGGTCGACGACAGCATGGGCAGGTAGCTGCCCCGGTCGCGGGTGAGAAAATCGAAGATGCCGTGCTTGGCCGGGTCGACGCCGGTGGCGAAGGAGCTCCACGCCACCGGCGACATGGCCGGGAAGGTGGTGGACAGCTTCTCGCAGGTCCCCATCTGGGCCAGGGCGGCCAGGTTGGGCATGCGGCCCTCGGCGATGAAGCGGTCGACCAGGTCCGGGTCCATGCCGTCGAGGCCAATGATCACCGCCCGGTCGATGCGGCCGGGGCGGGGCGGGCGCTTGCGGGTGATGATCCGGTAGATCTTGCGGAACGGCCAGAACAGCAGACCCGCCACGGTCATCAGCAAGCTGCCCAGCAGCAGCAGGCCCGTGGTCAGGAAGGCGACACCGGCGCCCGGGCCCACGTAGGCGTGCGCGGTCCGGCTGGTCACCAGACAGACGAGCACGGCCGCGGCCGCCAGCAAGACCCTTTTCATTTGATGCCCCCGAAGTAACCTAGCGCTTCGAGCTGCCGCCGCAGCTCGGGATCCTGTTTCACGAATCCCGGCCGGAAGCGGCGTTGCGGCACGTTCCCCTCGCGAAACCGCGCGGTCTTGGCCGGGCTCGCCAGGAATTCTGCCAGATGCTGCTCGCACATGCGACGGGCTATCGGCGCCCGGCGCGCCTGGTCGTTCTGCTCGCCGGGGTCGGTCTCCAGGTCGTAGACGTGCCGCTCGCCGCTCTGTCCGGCGATCATCTTCCAGCGACCCACCCGGACGGCGCGGAAACCGGTGCGAAACTCGCTGATCGCGTAACCGGGCACGGAGGGTGGCTTGCCCTCCAGCATGGGCAGCAGCGACACGCCGTCCACGTCCGACACCGACTCCAGCCCCAGCGCCTCGAGCACCGTCGGGTAGATGTCCACGTTCTCGACCGGCTCGCGCACCCGCTGTCCGGGACGGAACAGGGCCGGGTAGCGCATCAGCAGGGGCGAGCGAACCAGCTCGTCGTACAGCGAGTGGCCGTGGCCGGCCTTGCCGTGGTCGCGGATCTCCTCGCCGTGATCGTTGGTGACCACCACCAGGGTGTCGTCGAGGATCCCCAGGTCGGCCACCGCATCGAAGAACTTGCCCAGGTGGGTGTCGTGGTAGGTGATCTCGGCCTCGTACAGCGCCTTGATCCAGGCCCAGTCCTCGGGACCGACCGGCTTCTTGCCGCTGGCGATGGCCAGCTGCTCGATGCCGTCGAGGGTGGGGCCGATCCGGCCGCGGTACTCCTCCGGGTGGTACATGCGGGTGTATTCCGGCGGCGGGGCGTAGGGCACGTGGGGGTCGATGGTCTGCAGGTACAGGAAGAAGCGTTCGTCCTTGTGACGCTGCAGCCAGCTCAGGGCATCGCCGAACACGTGTTCGGCCTCCGACGGTTTGTTCTCACGGATGTAGTTGGTGTACGTGTCCCAGCCGCGCTTGAACCCGAACTTGTCGCTGCAGAAGCCGTTGGCGATGAAACCGGCGGTGGTGAAGGACCGCTTCTTCAGGTGCTCGGACAGCAGCCGCACATCCGCGCTGAGCACGTCGCTGTCGGTCTTGGTGCCGTGGGTGCTGGGGTATAGGCCCGAGAGGATCGTGGCCACCGACGGCTTGGTCCAGTTCTCGTTGGCGTAGGCGCTGGGGAAGACCGTCGACTCGCTGGCCAGCTTGTCGTAGCTGGGGGTGCGGACCGTGCTGCGGGCGTTGAAGGGCCGGAAGACGTCGGCCCGGGCGGTGTCCATCACCAGCAGGATCACGCTGCGGGCGGGCTTGTGGGTCACCGGCGGCGGCGGGTTGTCGTCGCGCGGGACCATGATCTCGGGGTCGCCCCACCCGGCCGAGACCGAGTCGCTGGTGATGAGCTCCAGCTTGACCGCGCGGCCGGCCAGGGTCGCCAGGTCGACCACCGCCTCCTTCCAGCGGCCGGCCTCGGCCTTGCCCTCGAACAGCACGCGCGGCCCGGCCCCCCGGTCGCTGCGGGCCCGCACCGTGAAGCGCGTGCCCATGTCACCGCCGTAATCGAACACCAGCGAGGCGGCGCGCGGCACCTCCAGGTAAAAGACGTAGCTGCGCGGGGTGGGGGCCAGCAGCGCGCGCCGGGTGCCCTCGCCGAAGGTCATCGGCGCCACCCGCGGCCCCACCTGGGGCAAGGCGCCGTCGCGCGAGCGCCCCATCCACAGCCAGTCCACGTCCGCCCCGGCGCCCTGGTCGGTGTTGCCGTCCAGGTAGAGGTCGATCTGCAACGGCCCCAGCGCCACCCGGTTGGGCGGCAGCAGAAAGCTCATGGTGGTCCAGCTGGATCCGAAGCGGGCCCGCCCGATGGTCTGCTGGTCCACCGTCACGCTGATCGATCGCGGCCCGCCGCGCGAGCGCAGCCGGATGGCGATCTGTCGCGCCGGACCCGCCTCGCGGTACTGGAACAGGGTCACCGGCAGGTAGGGTCCCTTGGTCTCGGCGTAGGTGGTGCCGTCGGCCTCGACCTTGCGCTCGCCCCAGCTGTTGCCCCAGCCGCCGGCGGTGTATTTCAGCTGGTCGGCGGTGCCCAGGTCGATCAGCAGCCCGCCCAGGTCCAGCTCGGCCCGCCGGGCCTCGGCGATCAGCGGCCGGACCGAACGCAGGCGGCTGCGCGCCGACAGCCCGGACTCGCCGGCCGGGGGCGGCGGGGCGACGGGCTGGGCGCCGGGCGGCAGGCTGGTGCTGCCGGCGGCGGTGGCCACCCCCAGCGGGGCGCTGGCCCCGGTCTCGGACCGATCGCGGCAGCCCGCCGGGCCAAGCAGCACGAGCACACAGCCCAGCAGCGGCAGCGGTGCGAAGGATCGAACGAAGGCCCAGGACGACATTTCGGCAGGTGTGCGTGCAATCGGAGAGCGGCTGGTCCGCCAGCGCTGCGCTCGGAAAACGGCACCGGCGTACCGACCGCCACCCGAGCGACCTCCCCCTGGTCCCGGCCCACCCGGAACTGGCGTTGCTGCGGGTCTGGCTGGCAATCTATCAGACATGAGCGCCAAGCGCGCGGGCGGCACGATCTGGTTCACCGGTCTCAGTGGCGCCGGCAAGACGACAGCTGCCCGGCTGGTCTCTGACATCCTGCGACGTCGAGACCTGCCGACCGAGCTCCTCGATGGAGATCTCGTGCGCGAGAATCTCAGCAAGGGGCTGGGGTTCTCGAAGGCGGACCGCGATACCAACGTCCGTCGCATCGGCTGGGTCTGCGAACTGTTGAGCCGTCATGGGGTTTTCGTATGCGCGGCCGCGATCTCGCCCTACGAGGAGGTGCGCGAGGAGGTGCGCCAGCGGATCGGGCGCTTCCTGCTGGTCCACTGCACGGCCCCCCTGGACGTGCTCGAGCGCCGGGACGTCAAGGGCCTGTACCGCCGGGCGCGGGCCGGTGAGATCCAACACTTCACCGGCATCGACGACCCCTACGAACCGCCCACCGCCCCCGATGTGGTCATCCGGTCAGACGGCAGCGAGACGCCCGAGGCCAGCGCCCAGCGGGTCATCGACGCCATGGAGCGCCAGCACCTGCTGTAACTGCAGTCAGCGGCCCAGCAGGCGGCGCAGGGCCGAGATCCGCTCGCCGATGCGGGCCTTGACCCGGTCGCAGTCGGCCCGGAAGGAGGGGACGTCGGAGGTGCGCTTGGGGTCCTCGGCGATGAGCGGGGCGATCTGGTTGCAGACGAACTCCAGCCGCGAGGGCATCCGCGCCAGGATCCGGTCGCGGATCTCGACCACGTTGTCGATGAAGCGCGCGCGCCAGACCGGGTTGGTGTTCATCAGCATGCGCAGCTTGTTGGGCGGCGAGGTGCCCCAGAAGGCAAAGGGGTCCGAGTTGGCCATGGCGGTGTCGCCGGTCAGGACGGTGTCCAGGTCCCAGGGGATCACCAGGAAGCCGCGGCTGGGGTGCTCGTAGAAGAAGAAGTTGCTGCTGCCGTTCGAGAAGTTGTCGTCGGTCAGCACCACCGTCTCGGCCGCCATCTCCCGGATCACCTCGTCGATGTCGAGCAGGTCGTCCAGCTGGGCGTACAGGGCGGTGTGGTCGCCCTCCAGCGGCTCGGCCAGCACCAGGTCGTCCAGCTCGAACAGGCGGCTCTGCAGCGGCTGGTCCTCGTTGGTCTTCAGCTCGTTGGCGCTCTCCCACAGGTTGCCCGTGTCCTGCGGGCGGAAGTGGTCCTCGATGAACTCCTTGTCCACCGCTTCGATGTTCTGGTAAAGGCCGAAGCTCTCGCCGTTGATGAAGACGCGGGCGTGGTTGACCCGGGAGGCGGCCAGGCCGGCTTCGCGCATCAGCCACATGGCCAGCCGATCGCGGATCGGCGCCTCGTTGCCGTCGAAATACTCCAGGTTCAGCCGGCGCAGCCCGCGGAAGCGCCCCTGCTTGTTCATGTAGTTGAAGCGCACCCACATCTGCGGCTTGCCTTCGAGGGGCCAGCTGAGCGGGTCGCCCTTGCGGCGGCAATAGGCGTCGCCGGCGGTCTCGCCCTGGAAGGTCAGGTTGCAGGGCACCCAGCGCGGGTCGGGGATGGTCGGCGGCACCGTGGGCGGCGGGGGGTTGGACATCCGTTCCAGATCGCCGGGCAAGAAGGTGAGGCTCAGGTCGATCACCGCCGACTCGTCGTACAGGGCCACCGACCGGGGGCTGGTGTGCGGGCCCGGGG
>JBKPRZ010000540.1:0-6211 GCA_046734815.1 Myxococcota bacterium
GCCGAGCCCGCCGCCCCCACCGTCGCCGCCGCCGCGCCGGCGCCCGGGCCGCTCGACCCGGGGCTGGGCAGCGACCCCGCGCTCGACCACGGCTTCCTGCTGTCCACGGCGATGACCCAGCCGCGCGGGACGGTGTCGATCAACGACTACGAGCTGCTGGTGCTGGGGCTGACCTACGCCGCCACCGATCGGGTACAGCTGTCCTTGACCGCCACCGTGCTCCCGTTCATCGGCCCGGCGGTGGTCGCCAACCTGAAATGGCAGGCGCTGCGCGTGGGGCGCCTGCGCCTGGCGGTCCAGGCCGGGGCGGGCAGCAGCGGCGTGCACCTGGGCGGCATCGGCAGCTGGTGCCTGAACGACGGCTGCGATTCGTTGCTGACCGCCAACCTGGTGGCCGCGCCCGGGGTGAAGATCGGTGACCGGGGGACGGTGATCTACGGCGGCTCCTGGATCCAGCGCCTCGGACAGCAGGCGAAGCTGGTGGTCGAGGCAACCAGTGGCGGGACCGTGGGAGCGCCCGGGGCGCTGGTGGAGCAGGGGGACGCCGTCTTTGTGGCCGCCGGGCTACGCCTGTTCACCGCGCACGTCGCTCTGGATCTCGGTGTCGTCAAGCCCCTGGGTAGCGGGTACCGCGACGGCGGCGTCATCTTGCCGTACATCGCCGGCAGCCTGCGCCTGTGATCCCTCGACAGACGTTCAGGGCGGGGGCAGGAACTCGGCCGGGGTGAGGACCCGGGGGGTGAAGCGGGCCGCGCGGATGGCGCCCTTGAAGTAATACATGCGGGTGATGCGCACGCCGATCGAGGTTCGACCGCCCTGGTGCGGGCGGAAAACCAGCGGGAACGACGCCTGCTCGATGCCGTTGACGTAGCTGCGGGCGCGCTGCCCGTCGACCACCGCGGCCAGGTGGTACCACGCGCCCAGCGGATGGGTCCGGGCCGCGTCGTAGACCGCCACCGACCCGCCCGAAGATTCGACGAACACGTCCAGCACCCAGGTGTCGTTGCCCGGCAAGCGGGTCTCGAACAGCACGCGGCCCCCGCTGCCATCGTCCTGCATGTGGAAGAAGCGCTGGGCCGGCGCCCCGCCGGCATCGGGGCGAAAGTAGATCTCGACCGTGAACTGCGGCAGTCGCGCCAGCGGGTGGTCCTCGACGAAAAGCGCGTCGTCGACGCCGTCGAAGGCCAGCGCCCGTCCCTGCGGCGTCTCGATCACCGTCGGGGCACCCAGCACGGTGGTGCGGTGGCCGCCGATCGACTCCAGGTTGTCGATGGCCCAGGTGACGGCCCCTCCGTCGGCCGTGGCCGCGTCCGCAGCCGCGTCTGTCGCCGCAGCATCGGCCGGCGCCTGCGTATCGACGGGACGGTCGGGGCTGACCGAGGCGTCGGCGGCACCCCCGCCGGCATCCGGAGCATTCCTGGCGGCGTCCAGGCCCGCGGCGCTCGATCCCGTCGCGGCCTCTCGCTCCGCGCCCGCGTCGGCGGGCTGCCCGTCCCCGCCACAGCCCGCCGCGACCACCGACAGCGCCACCACCAGCGACATTCCGAAATGACCGGCACGGTTCCGTCGCGTCTGCATGCGGGTTCGCCTCCACCCGGCACGCGTCGAATCGGCAGGGCCGCGGCAGGATACCGGGTCGGTTCCTTCCTGAAAAGCGCGGCGCGGAAGCGGCGGTCGAGGCGGCGCGCCGACGCAGATCGTGCGCTGCCGGCTGACCCGCGCCAGGCTCTCACCGCATCGTCGGGGCGGTATCGAACAACGGCGCGGCCATGTCTTGCCGCCGGGGCGGGCGGGTGCATGTCTCATTCATGAAGAAGCATCAGTTGGCAGCAGGGGTGGTGGTGTTCTCGATGGCGGTCGGGCTGGCTCTGATGGGATCGGCGCGTGCCGCTGATCCGGTGGAGCAGGCGCGACAGACGCTGGCGGTCTTCCTCAAGACGGATCCCGCTCTCAAGAGGTTCGTCGACACGTCCGCCGGATACGTGATCTTTCCCAGCGTGGGCAAGGGCGCGGTGGGGATCGGGGGCGCCCACGGCAGCGGGGTGCTGTTCGAGCGCGGGATCCCGACCGCCACGGCAACCCTCACCCAGGTGACGGTCGGCCTGCAGCTGGGCGGTCAGAGCTTCTCGCAGATCATCTTCTTCGAGAACCCCAAGTCGCTGTCGGACTTCAGGGACGGCGACTTCTCGCTGGCCGCGCAGGTGAGCGCGGTCGCCCTGGCCGCGGGCGCAGCCAAGAGCGCCAAATACACCAACGGCGTGGCCGTCTTCACCGCCACCACCTCGGGCCTGATGTTCGAGGCCAGCGTCGGCGGCCAGAAGTTCAAGGTCAAGCCGCTCCGCTGAACGAGCCGGCCTGGATCCCTGGCCCGGTGAGCCCCCCACCTGCACCGCGGTCAGCGGGGGCAGGGCAGGGGGGTGTTGCCGATGGCGATGTCGTCGATCCACATCTCGATGGGGTCCGAGCCGCGGTATTGCTCCCAGCCGATGAACAGTCGGTCGAAGAGGGGAGCCTCCCATTCGCTGCTGGTCTTGTCGACGCAGCCCTGGCCGAACCGCTGCACGGTGGCCTCCTGCACCGGCTGGCCGTCCAGCCAGACGCGGAACTCGTTGCGGGTGCCGCCCCCTTCGGCCGGGCGGCCGTCGAATTGCCACTGGAGGCAGGCCCAGCGCCCCTGCGGATACGGGACCTGGGTGCGGCGGTAGCAGTCGTGCGGTTCGTAGTTGGACAGGAAGCTGGCGCTCTCGCCGCCGAGGTTGTATTGCGCCTCGCGGCCGTCCGGCCGGCGGCCGCTGGCGCGCACGTTGTCCCAGTGCAGCCGTGGCGGCGCCCGGGTGATGTACAACATCAGCCGCCCGTGCAGATCGTTGCCCGGCAGGGGAAGCGTGGGCTTGCCCAGGGTGAGATAGACCGCATGGTGGGCGGTCCCGCTGTGCGCGACCCGCAGCGAACGTTTTCCGCTGAAGGCCTTGCCGCTGTCCACCCGCGCGCTGTCGCCCTCGCCGGCGATCACCGACCAGGGACCGCCCGGCGGCGCCGCGCTGGCGTAGGACTCGAAGTCCTCGCACAGGGCCGCGCCCGGGCAGGCGGCGGGCCTCGCTTGCCCCGCGGCCATCGGCGGCGGGTCAGGACGCTGGGCGCGCGAGCAGGCGCAAATCCCCGCGATCAATCCCAGCCAGCCCAGCGCTTTCAGCGGACCCTCCCTTCCCGCTCGAGCACCCGGGCCACGGCGGCGTGGACCTGCGGGACACCGAACGGCTTGTCCAGCCGCAGGTTGGGCAGCCGCGCCAGCGTCGTCGTGGCGCGCTCGGCGAACGCCCCGCCGGTCATGAAGACCATGCGCCGGGCCTGATCCGGCGCCGTCCGGGCCAGGGTCTCGTAGAGATCGATGCCGCTCACCTCCGGCATCATCACGTCACACAGGATGACGTCGAAACGATCGCCGCCGGCGATGCGCGACAGGGCCTCGCGTCCGTCGGCGATGGAGACCGTGAATCGCTCCTGCTCGAGCAGTCTCGACAGCGTGTGGGTGAGCATCACCTCGTCGTCGACCAGCAGCAGATGAACCGGCTGCGGCGGCGCCGTGGGGCGAGAGGGTTCGGCGGCGATGCTGGTCGCCACATCCAGCAGCACGCGGAAGGTGCTGCCGCGACCGATCTCGCTCTCCACTTCGATCTCTCCGCCCATCGAGGCCACCAGCCCCTGGCAGATCGCCAGTCCCAGCCCGCTGCCCGCACCGACGGGCTTGGTGGTGAAGAACGGCTCGAAGATGCGATGGCGGAGCGATTCGGGGATGCCCGCGCCGGTGTCACGCACCTCGATGGCCACCCGCCCGTCGGAGGTGAGGCGGGCGGCGATCCGGATCTCGTTCTCCTCGCTGGCTCCGTCGGGAATGGCCTGGGCGGCGTTGACGATCAGGTTCACCAGCACCTGGCTCAGCCGCACCTCGTTGCCACGCACCGGAGGCACGTCGAGAATCTCGATGCCCAGCCGGGCCCGATGCCGGACCTCGTTGCGGGTCAGCTCGGTGGCCAGGCCGACCACCCGGGCGAGGTCCACCGGCCCGCTGCGGTCCTGGTCACCCCGCGCGTACAGGCGCAGCTGCCCGACGATGTGGGCGACCCGATCGGTCCCGTGCTGCAGGATCTCGAGGTATTCGTCCACCCGCGCGGCCCGCTGGGCCGGATCCACGTCCTTGCCGCGCAGCTCGTTCTGCAGGAGCTCGAGGCTGTGGCGCATGAAGGCCAGCGGGTTGTTGATCTCGTGGGCCACACCCCCGGCCAGCAGCCCCAGCGAGGCCAGGCGGTCGGCTGCCAGGATGCGCTGCTCGAGCTGGCGCCGTTCGGTGACGTCCTGGGCGGTTCCGGACACCCGCACCACCTTCCCGCCCGGGTCGGTGAACACCTGCCCCCGAACATGCAGGAAGCGAACCTGCCCGTCGGGCCGCACGACCCGGTGGCCGTGGGAAAAGGGCTGTCGCTGCTGGATCTCCAGCTGCGCCATCTGGCGGGCGAGATCGCGGTCGTCGGGCGCCAGCAGCGACAGAAAGGTCTCGTAGCTCTTGCCGAAGTGGTCCCGCTGCACGCCCAGGATCCGGCACAGCTCGTCCGAGCAGTCGATCTCGTCGCGGACGAGGTCCCAGCTCCAGCTGCCGATCTGCGCGATCCGCTGGGCCTCGGCCAGCTGCTCCTCGGCGCGCTTGCGCTCGGTGATGTCCCGGGCGATGCCCTCGACCGCGATCACCGTGCCGGCCTCGTCGCGCAGGAACCGCAGCTGCTCCTCGACCCACAACATGGTCCCGTCCTTGCGGATCCAGCGCACCACGCTGGTCCCGTCGTACCGATCGGGGTCGCGCAGCAGGCTCTCGTACACCGGGACGTCGTCGGGGTGGACGACCTTGAACACCAGCGTCGGATCGGCAAAGTGCTCCTCGACCGTGTATCCGGTCAGCCGCGCACAGGAGGGGCTGAGGTACTCCCAGGCGCGGGTCGGCGAGATCCGACAGCGGAAGATCATGTCCCGGGTGTGCTCGGCAAACAGCTGCAGGACCTGCTCGCGTTGGATTGCCGTCATGGTCGGGGCGCCGGTGACCGCACCATATCCCCAGTGCCCCGCCGCCACCAGCCGAGCGAAGCCCGGCCCACCACCTTGTCACCGTCGGCCGGCGTACCCAGCTTGGACAGGACGAGAAACGACGGGGAGGTGGAAGATGGCCCAGGGTGAAACCCCATCGGCGAATCGAGCCGGTCTGCCGGATCCACAGGCGCCACGGACGCCAGGGCCGGAGCACCAGCGGCTGGAGGCCTTCCTCGGGCACTGGCGGGTCCACGGTCACAACGCCGCCGACGCGCCCGCCGCCCCCGGCGCCGAGGTCCACGGCGAGCAGACCTACGACTGGATGCCTGGCGGCTTCTTCCTGATCGGCCGCTGGGTCCATCGCTTCGATTCCTCGCTGCACGAAGGGGTGAGCTTCGTCGGCCACGACCCCGAGAGCCGATCGTACAGCGCCGACAACTTCGACAATCTCGGGTACCACCGGGTCTACCAGCTGACCGAGTGGGCGGGCGTCTGGCAGTTCAGCGGCGCCTTCGAGCGCGCCAGCATGCGCTTCGATGACGATGGCAACGGCTTTTCTCTGGACTGGGAGATGTCCCGCGACGGCAAGAGCTGGCAGTCGCTGTGCCGCCTGCGCGGCACGCGGCTTCACGGCTGATCTCGTTCACAGTGCGGGCGGCGTGACCATCCGGGGCGGCTCGCCGGGCCGCCAGGTCCAGCTCTCGAAGCGGAGCAGGCCGCCCACGGCCGGCGGCAGCTCCTGCCGGTCGAAGAGCGCGGACATCCGCTCGGTCAGGCAGCTGGCGGCTGCCGTGCCCGCCAGGGTGCCGCCCGCCACCTGGGTGGATGGATGACCGAACACGCCCTGCTCGTTGGGGATGCCGCTCTCGGGGATCAACACGCGCAGCAGGACGTTTCCCTCCCGGGCCGGCTCGGGGCAGCCGGCGAAGAAGCCGGGCTGCCGCAGGGGCGCCCGCAGGCGGGCCAGCACCGGCGCCGCGTCCTGCACGATCCCGAAGTAAAGGTCGCCGCCGCTCTGTTGCTCGCGGCGGATGTCCCCGTCCAGATCGGCGTCCGCGCGCAGACGGGCCAGCACCGCCGGATCCGGCGGCGCTTCGAACCGCAGCCGGCAGGTGGCGCCCCGGCACTCGACCTG
>JBKPRZ010000541.1:0-5838 GCA_046734815.1 Myxococcota bacterium
GGCCAGGTCCCAGGCCACCAGCGCGGCGTAGGCCGCCCCGCCCAGCGCCAGGATCGGCCAGGAGCCCAGCGCCACCGCTCCCGCCCCCGCCGCACCGACCACCGCCAGGTTCACACCGCCGGTGGCGGCGCGCAGCAGGCCCCGCCTTCGCTGGCGCTTTCGGTCCTGGGCGAGGGTGGTCGGGGCGGGCACGTGCGGCCTGTCCAGCAGCGTCCTCAGAAGAACGCCGCCATCTCGTCGTAGATCTGGACGATGTCGCGCACGCCGCCGCGCGATGACATCCCCTGCGCCGCCTCGGCGATGTCTCGCAGCACATCGGCGCTGGCCCCCTGGCCGTAGGCGATGGTGAACACCCGCACCGGCTGATCGCCCTCGGCGCGCACCCGTCTCTTGAGCGTGTCCAGATCGACGGTCTTGCTGTGCTCGTCGCGGCCGTCGGTCATCACCACCAGCGCGTGGATCCGCGCCGGATCCTTCAGCGCGCGATCGCGGACCAGGTCGTAGGCCGCCTGGGTGGCCTCGTACAGGGCGGTTCCACCCTCCGCGAAGGTGCCGTCGATGCGCGCCATCAGGTCGTCCTTGCTGGTGCCGACGGGCAGCGGGCCGAACGGGGGGTGGACGGTGTGGTCGAAGAACATGAGGGTCAGCTCGTCGGCGGGTTGCAGTCGGTCCACGAAGGCGCGGGCCCCCTTCTTGGCCTCGATGAGGGGCGGGCCGCGCATGCTGCCCGACCGGTCGAACACCAGCACCACGTCGGCGGCGCGCTTGTGCTCGCGCCAGACCCCCAGCAGCTTGTCCAGGGTGGCCGCGTTCGGCACCTCCAGCAGGGTCTGGGGCTGTTTGGGATCCACGCCGTGGGCGGCGTCGATGGGTGCCGCCACCGCGATGTTCGGATCGGCCGGGCGGAAGCCGAGGGCCAGGGCGCGTTCCTGCGCCGGGCGCGCCCGCAGGAAGGCCAGCAGCTGCTGGGCGGCCTGGCGCTCGCTCGCTCCCACCCACTCGGCGTCGAGGATGGCGTAGGGGTGGTCGCACCAGAAGGTGCCTTCGCGCGGGTAGATCGCCACCACCGGCATGCCGGTGGGTGACGGCCGCCCGTAGGACTCGACCACCAGGTTCTCGTACAGCACCGCCGCCGACAGGTAGGCCGGACCGCGCGCCAGCATGCGATCGGCGAAGAATCCGGTCGACTTGCCGTAGTGGACGACCGTCTTTTCGACCGACCCGATGAAGGCGCCCACCGGCGCGGACTGCACCAGCTCGGCGTCCAGGCCGCGGGTCTTGCCCGCGCCGGCGTAGGCGGCGGCCAGCACGGCCAGCAGGCCCGAGTTGGACAGCTCGGGATGGGTGTGTCCGAACTTGAATGCCCCCCACTCGGGGTGGCCGGATGCGCCCCAGCCCTTCGGATTGGCCGCCACCGCCAGCAACTCCTTCCACCCCAGGCGCTTTTCCGGATAACCCAGCGCCTCGGCCATCGGTTTCCACAGTGCGATCACGATCGGCGACAGCAGCAGCGGCTCGCCAGCGGGCGACAGGTCGCGATCGCGGCCGGTCCGCTGCTTCCAGGCGTCGTTGAGGAGGGTGATGTAGGCGCCCGAAGCAGGGCTGATGACGTGGGCCTTGAGCTCGCCGCGCTGGACCGCCTGCACAGACTCTCCCGATCCCATGGCTTCAGCCTGCACCCTCACCGGGGCGCCGTTCACGGTCGGGCCGGTCGCGGCAAAGCCCTTCAGCTGCTCCTCCAGCCAGGTCTTCTTCTCGCTGCCGTATACCAGCAGCAGGCGCACCGCGGGCCCCGCGGTCGGCGCCGTGGGCGAAGACCCCGCCGGAGCGGCGGGCTCGCTTCGCTTGCAACCGACCACCAGGCCCAACGCTGCCAGTACCAGGCCCCAGGCTCGACCCATGGCCACAGTCTGCTCCTTCGTTCCGCGACTTGTCACCAGGTGCGCGAAATCACGGCGGAAAAAAACTCACCGGAGGCTGTCGATCCGCGCCGCCTTCGATCGTCGCTGGAGCAAAACTCCAGAAAGGATGCTCCCATGAAAACTCCGCCGACGATCCAGACCCACGCCCTCGCCGTCATCTGCGCACTCCTGGCCCTGGCGACCAGCGGCGTCGCCCGCGCCGCGCCCACGAAGACCGGCTACGTCCGGTCGGGTGACCTGGACCTGTACTACGAGATCCACGGATCGGGCGGCAGGCCGGTCGTCCTCCTCCACGGTTCGTTTTGCACGATCGAGATCTGCTTTGGCCAGCTGATCCCGACCGTCGCCAGCCAGCGCCAGGTGATCGCGTTCGAGCAGCAGGGGCACGGGCGCACGCGCATGTCGAAGAAGCACCCGTTCACCATCACGCAGATGGTGAAGGATACCGTCGCGGTGATGAACAAGCTCGGCATCGAGAAGGCCGACATCGTGGGTTACAGCACCGGCGCAGCGGTCGCGCTGGAGCTGGTGCTCAGCCACCCGACCCTCGTGAACAAGGTCACACTGATTTCGGGCGCCTATGACAAGAGCGGCGCGCGCAAGGAGATGCTCGCGATGATGCCGAAGCTCACCGTCGAGATGATGAAGCAGTCGCCCTGGTACGAGGCGTACAAGAAGGTCGCGCCGGAGGACACGTACGACCAGCTGGTCGAGCGCGTGAAGAGCATCGACGACACCAAGTCCTACCCGGAAAAGGCGATCCGCGGGCTGAAGTCGCCGGTCCAGCTGATCGTGGCCGACTCCGACATCCTGTACCTCGACCACGCGGTGAAGTTCTTCCGCTTGCTGGGCGGCGACGTGCCCGGCGACATGGTCCCCCGGTCCAAGTCACAGCTGGCGATCATACCCGGCGCGACGCACGTCACGATGATGCTCGAGAAGGCGCCGCTGGTCGCGGGCATGATCGTCACGTTCCTCGACGAGAAGTGACGGAGCGTTCGGCGGAGGGATCACATGCGGCGGATGCGCAGGTAGCGGATCAGCTCGGGCAGGGCGGTGACCGCCACGTAGAGCGCGGCGGCTGCGAGCAGCCCCGTCACCGCCGTGCTGGTGGCGGTCCAGGTTCGGTTGCGTTCATGCTTGCGGAGCTTCATGGGGGACCTCCTCGGGGACGGGTGGGGCGAGCGCGCCGGCGAGCTCGCGATGGACCAGGCTCCGGACCAGCGCGGCGGCGCCATCCACCGCCCGACGGACCGGGGCCGAAAGACCGAGTCGCTCTGTCGTCGTCTGGGGCTGGCAGCCGACGATCAGCACGCGCGGCAACTGTCCGCCCAGGGCCAGCACGGTGGCCAGCACGCCGGCCAGGCCCACGTCGTGGGGATCGGCGGGGGTCGCGGCGGCCGCGGCGCCGTCGGGCTCGAGCAGGAAGAGCGTTCCCGGTGCTTCCTGCCGGTCGACGGCGTCGACGAAGACGAGCAGCCCGGGGGTGTCCAGCAGCTCGAAGGCCAGGTGCAGACCGCGGATGCCGCAGTCGCGGATGACCACCCCCGGCGGCCAGGGCTCGCGGGCCAGGTGGGCGACGACCTCCACCCCGAACCCGTCGTCGCCGCGCAGGACGTTGCCGGTACCCGCAACCAGCACGCGCGCGGGCGTCATGCGCGCTCGACCTCGTCGGGGTAAAAGTAGAGGAACCGTCCCTGCTGGCGCAGGAGATCGTTGCCCGGCTGCCCGTCGATGGTGACCGCCAGGCAGGTGCGCCCGTCGACGTCTTCCAGGACGGACTCGACCGTCGCGGACCGGCCCATCAGGAACATGTCCTGGGCGTCGGTGCGGCGGGTGCCCGGCCGCAGGCGCACCCGCTCGCCCGCGCGCCAGCGCGCCGGTGGGTGGGCGATCTCGGGCGGGGCGCGGAAGGCCCCGTGCAGCCGCTGCAGGGTCTGGGCCCCGCTGGCCTCGACGCGGTCGAGGATCTCGGCGGCGCGCCGGTCGGTGGCGCGGACCTCGCGCTTCTCCTCGTCGGTGAGGGTCAATGTGCGCAAGGTGAGCAGCTCGTCGATCTCGGTGGCATCGAACAGATCGCCCGGGCTCTCGGGAGCGACCTGGGGGTGGTCGGGGAGGATGAGCGGGGCGGCCAGCAGGACGTCGGGACGTCCCGGCTCCTCCACCAGGGTCGGGAACAGGCCGCTGTTGCTGCACGTGCGCGCGGCGGCTTCGGCCCAGTCGGGCGGATCGGTCATCGAGAGCAGCCGCCCACCGGTGGTCTCGAGCAGCAGATGGGTGCTCAGCAGGCTGCGGCGCATGGCTTCGTCGCGCGGGACCTGCGCCACCGGCAGGTGGGTGTGGTTCTGCAGGCGCAGCTGGACCCGGTGCACCCCCTCGGCCGGCAGCACCGTGCGGCAGGACAGATGGATCGTGCCACGCAGGGGCAAGCTGTCGCGAACGATCTGGACCACCTCTCCGTCGCCCTCGGACACCAGCTCGACCTGGTAGCTGCCCGGCGCGTGGAACGCCGAGCGGACCTCGCGCGCAGGGGTGAGCTCCGCCTCGATCGGGATCTCTCGCAGCTCGCCCTCATCGAAGGACAGGCACAGCCGGTCGCCCACCTGCAGCGAGGGCAGCTGGACCACGGCGCCGGTGTCGGTCGACACCCGTTCGATGCGGCGCTGCCGCAGCTGCAGGAAGCGGAGCAGGCCGCGCAGGCAAAAGGGCAGGGAGGCCTGGACCAGGAACGACAGGTCCATGGTCCAGGGATCCCCGCCGCCGGCCTCTGACCAGGGGGCGGGGCTGAGTACGCCGAACTGCCAGCGCAGGCGGTTCTTCGGCGCCGAGGCGCGGTACGGATACAGCAGATAACCTTCGAACAGGACCGTATCGGCGACCGCGCGCGCGCGATCGAACCCGGGGCTGGCGGTGGTGGTCATGGTGGAGACTCCTCGGGTGCGGGCAGGGTGATGGCGCTGGTACGCAGCTCGGCCAGGAAAGCGGTCACCGTGTCCCACACCCGCGCGCTCGAGGACGGCTCGCGGCTGTTCTGCCGCAGCAGCGCCACCAGGGCGAAGCAGCGATCGACGGGGGCTCCGAACGCCCGCAGCGGACCGACCGGTCCCTGGCCGGAGACCAGCAGGGCCTCGACGCCGGGATCGAGGGCCCGCACCAGGCGGCTCTCGCTCAGGGGCGCCCACCCGGATTCATCTGGTTCGGCCCGGGTGGGGCCCGCGACGCCTGGATAGGTGGCCAGCCAGCGTCCACTCGAGCGCTGCCAGGCGAAGAACGCCAGCCGCACCGGGATCTGCAGGCGGGTCCAGGTGGCGGGCTCGATCTGCCAGGTCGGATCGATCAGCACCCGCCTGCCGGTGGTCCGGTAGCGCGCCTCCGGGCCCAGTCCCTCGAACAGCAGGCCGCAGGCGGCGCACACGCAGAACAGCGTCTGGTTGTCGGTGTCGACCACGTGGCGATGCTGTGGCTCGCGCGGCTGGGCGCACATCTCGCAGCGCTCGACCGCGGTTGGCACCGGTCCCGGTTGGCCGCGCACGAACCGGGACAGCGGCGCCAGCGCGTTCATGGGACGACTTTCTGAAGCCGAGCCGACGAGCGGCTGCGCGCGAGATCGATCTGCACCAGGGCGGCGGCACCGGCGGGAGCGGCCGGCCGGCGCAGTCCCTCGATCTCGATGCGCGTGACCTCGGGCGCCGCGCTCTGCAGGGCGCGGGCGAACAGGCGTTCGGCCGATAGCAGGGAGCTGGCCGCCACCGGCGCCTGACCGTGCAGCTTCACCCGCACCGCCCCGTCCCGGACATCGATCAGCGAGAACGGGCCCACGTGGGCCTGCAGATCCGACCGGGCCTGCTCGAGCGCGCGCTGGACCCGCTCCTCGACCGGCCACGGGTGCAGGTCGTGCAGCAGCAGGAGGCTGGTC
>JBKPRZ010000542.1:0-28392 GCA_046734815.1 Myxococcota bacterium
CCCGCGGCCCGCAGCCTGGCCCCCGCCCGCAGTCCGGCCCCCGCCCGCAGCGCCGCGCCCCTGGCTGTGACCCGCGCGTTCGCGCCCCGGAAACGTCAGGCCAAGGAGGAATCGGGCACCCAGGCCATCGCTTCCCTGATCGAGAAGGCGGTCGACGAGCTGGGCGACCCGCAGATCGAGCGGGCGCTCGACGACCTGGTCGAATACAGCGCCGACAGCCCCCGCCCTCCCTCGGCCGAGGGAGTCTCGACCGCGGTGGACCTCGCCGCCGTGCAGGCGACCTACCAGGAGCTGGCCATCGAATATTGCACGCCGGTCCGCAACGTCATGATCGAGGTGGGCCGGGGCGAGCCTCCGCTCAGCTCGCTGGACTTCGTGCGCCCGGCCATCCAGTGGCTGCACAGCACCGCGGTGCAGATGGACCTGCAGGAGCTGGCCAGCGCCCTGGAAGGGTTCGGCAAGGCGCTGGGCCTGGCCGCTCGGGTCGGGCAGGCCACCATCTGCGGGGAGGTCAAGCGCGCCCTGCAGCGGGCCTATGCCCCGCTGGTGCAGCAACTGCCCCAGGCTTTCGACATCGAAGGCGAACGGGAGCGGCGCGAGCTCATCATCCTGCGCTCGCTGCTGCTGCTGGTGCCCGGGGTGGATGCCATGGTGGTCGACCGCATCCTGTCGGGCGGCCTGAACACCCTGCAGACCCTGGCCCGGGCCCGCGCCGACCAGCTGGCGGCGGTGGCCGGCATCTCGATGCCGCTGGCCACCCGCGTGGTCAACGTGCTGAGGGCGGAACGGGGCGCCGCCGGGCTCAGCCTGGCCGCCGCCGACATCGCCGAGGAGAAGCGCACCCTGCAGGCGCTGGTGACGGCGCTGGCCAACGAACACGACGCTTTCGAGCGCGCCTGCAAGGGCTGGACGGAAGCTCACCGGGAGGAGAAGCGCCGCCTGCGCGCCGACCGCGAGCTGACCTTCCTGCGCATCAAGGTGTCGCTGGCCCGCCTGGGCGATCTCGACCGGATCGTGCGCCTCGAACGTCTGCCTTTCGCCGCCAAGATCCAGGAGCTGGAGAGCCAGTTCCGGCTGTGGGCGGCCACCGGCGGCGGCCCGCGCGCGGCCGGCATCTCGGCGATGCGGTCGGGCGGCGAGGCCCTTTCCCAGCGCGACACCTGACCGGAGGCGAACAGAAAGATGCCCGATTTTACCCGCGACCAGCTGCTGTCCAAGCTCAAGAAAGGAGAGAAGCTCGAACGCGTCGACCTGCGCGGGCTCGATCTCTCCCGGGTGAACCTCGCGGGAGCGGCGCTGGCCCGTTCGGACCTGGACGGCACCAACCTGGAAGCGGCGAATTTGCAGAAGGCGCGGCTGAAGAACGCCACCTTGCGCGAGGCCTTCCTGGTGGGCGCCGACCTCACCGGCGCGGTGCTGGAGAACGCGGACCTGGAAGGCGCCAAGCTCGACAAGGCCAACCTCTCCGGCGCCAACCTGGTGCGCGCCAACCTCGAGGGGGCCAGCCTCACCGGCGCCAACCTCAGCGGCGCCTGCCTGAGCTTCGCCCAGGCCGCCTCGGCGACTCTCACCGGCGCCGATCTGCGAGGAGCGGTATTGACCCACGCCGACCTCGAGCAGGCCGACCTGCGCGGCGTCAAGGCGGTGGGGGCGAACTTCTCGGGGGCCCGGCTGGAATCGGCGGCCCTCGAGCAGGGTGACTTCAGCGTGGCGGTGTTCAGCGACGCCAAGCTGCCCAGCGTGAAAGCCGCCGGTGCCAAGCTGGGTGGCGCCTCTTTCCTGCGCGCCGACCTCAGCCAGGCCTCGCTGGTCAGGGCCGACCTGCGCGAGGTGGACGTGCGGATGGCCAACCTGGCTGGCGCCAACCTCAGCGAGGCGCGCCTGACCGGCGCGAAGATCTTCGGCCTGCGCGGGACCGGTGCGCCGGTGGGAGCCGTCGACGCCGAATGGGTGGACGCCAGCACCGGTGGCGACGGCGGCAATCGGCTGAGCAACGGCCAGATCGGGGCCCTGCTGGGCGGCAGTGGCGCCGCCTCCGGCGACAAGCCCGGCACCCCCACCGGACATCGCTATTTCGGCAAGGGCGACGTGCTTCGCAACGCCACCCTGGAGTTCGAGAAGGGCGCCAACATCGAGATCGACAGCTTCTTCCAGAACTGCTCCATCACCCTGGGCGAAGGCACCCAGCTGGTGGTGGGCAAGGACGGCGTGCTGGCCGACTGCATGATCTCGGGCCGGGGCAAGATCGCCATCCATGGGCAGTTCTTCGAGCGGGAGAGCCCCGGAATCGTGGGTCCCAGCGAGCTGTCGGTTTCGGCCGACGGCGCCCTGGTGGCCGCAGTGGCGCAGAACGAGACCCTCACCCGTTTCGCCTTCGAAAAGGGGTGCAAACTGCGGGTCCGGATCTTAAAAACCGGATCGAACGGCAGCGCCGGCCCGAAAGGTAGATGACCAGCATGAGCGAAACCAGCAACGGACGAACGACCGGCAAGCGCACGCTGGTCGACGAAGGAACCGAGCTCAAGGGCACGATCAACTCGACCTGCCCGGTGGTGGTGGCGGGCCACGTGGAGGGCGACATTTCCGGGCCGGCGGTGGAGATCGCGGAGAAGGGTTTCGTGACCGGAACGGTGAAGGCCGCCGAGGTGATCTCGCGCGGCGAGATCTACGGCCAGATCGAGGCCGAGAACCTGGAGCTGTCCGGCAAGATCCGCGACGGCACCGTGATTCGCGCGCGGTCACTGGACATCAAGGTGGGACGTCAGGGGCCACGCGAACCGATCCAGTTCGGCGAATGTGAGCTGTGGATCGGCGACGAGCCCAACAAGGCGGCCGCCATCGCCAAGGCGATGTCCTCGGCGAACGTGGCCATCACCCCCGAGTCGCCGGCCGAGGCCGCCGCCGATCCCCGTCAGGCCAAGCGCCCCGTGGCGCTCGCGCAGCCACAAGAGCCAGCCAAGGGCTAGGCGCGTAGCGCGCCGTGTGGCGCGAACGAACCCGGCTACCGTCTGCGGATGCGGTAGCCGGGCGTGACGGTCAGGGGACGCCGGCGATGGCCTTGAGGAAGTTCTCCAGGCACTTGGTCTCGTCGGCGGTCAACAGGTCCATCTTCGGCGTGAACGTCGCCTGCGGAGGCATGCCGACGCCCGGGTTGCTGCCGCCCGGCGGACACATCGGAGTGCCGGTGCCGGCCTTCACCTTCGCGAGGATGACGCTGTCGCCCCAGGTGCCGGAGTTGATCATCTTCGCGCCCTTGCAGGAGATCTTCGGCTCCTTGTCCTTGAGCCGGCTCCACACGTCGGCCGCGGTGAAGTCGCTCCACACCGCGGCGTTGCTGGACACATGGCACTGGGCGCCTTCGGTCCCGCCGCCGGCGGCACAGCGATTCAGGAAGAACTTGTCCATCTCGCCCAGCGTCTTCCACTGAGTGCAGTCCTTCACCGGGGTGTTCCTGTCCACCACCGGCCCGCCACCGGCCCCGCCCATCGGCATCCCGCCGCCGCTTCCACCCGAACCTCCCGCCCCGCCGGTCTTGGCGCAGATCTGTTGCCATTCGGGGGTGGAATCGCAGGGCAGTTCCCCTGGCTGGCAGGACAGCCAGGCGGCGCCTCCCAGCAAGGACAACCCGGCAACCATCCACAAACTTTTCTTCGACTGCTGATGCGCTTGCTTCATGGGACGCATTTCCCGCGTGGGGGCCTCGTTGGGGCCGCAACAACGGCCCCGGTCACGGCTACTTCCCGGCGATCGCCTTGAGGAAGTTCTCGATGCACTTAACTTCGTCGGCCTTGAGCACTTCCATTAACGGCGTGAAGCCGGCCTGAGGCGGCATGGCGATGCCAGCCGAGCCGGCGCCACCCGGAGGGCAGGCGGGCGTGGCCTGGATCTTGGCCAGGATCAAGCTGTCGCTCCACTTGTCGGCGTTGATCATCTTGGCGCCCTTGCAGGACGTCTTGCCGCTCTCCATCTGCAGCCGTCGCCAGACGTCCTTGCTGAACATGTCGTTCCAGATCCCGGCGGTCGCGGTGATGTGGCAGCTGCCCATCCCGCCGGCGCCGCAGCGGGCGGCGAAGAACTGATCCATGGATCCCAGGGTCGGGTACTTGGCGCAGTCTTTCACCGGCGTATCCGCGCTGGGCATGCCCGGGGTCGGCGGCGTGCCCGTCGGAGCGCCTCCACCGGCACCGCCGGCGCCGCCGGTCGGCATGTCACCGCCGACGCCACCCGCAGCTTGTGCGCACACCGCCTGCCAATCCGCGCTACGATCGCAAGGAAGCTCGCCAGGCTGACACGACAGCCACAATGCGCTTCCGAAAAGAACAGCACTCACCGCCCTCCCGACACCCGCCGTCCGCTGCTGAGAGGCATGCTTCATGATTCGTCTCCCGAGGTCTGCGTTTTGGGGGCGGCCCCTGCGGCAGTGTGGGGGAAAAAACTACCACAGGTGTTCCCGTTAGGTGTTCGACAAATGTGAAGTGAGGTGAAGGCTATCGGGTGCCCAAGTCCTTGAATCGAGCCGACATCGTCCGGGTTCCGTCGAGGATGTGCCCGGCTAGCGCACGGCGGCTGTATCTAAGCAGAGGCCTGTGCCGCGGACGCGAGGGCAGCGGGATCCAGCTCTGATTCGAACACGATTGATGCAGGGCCCCTCATGAGGACGGTGTCCACATTGTGAGGGGCATTGCGCTCATTCTGCACGGTGATCTCCAGCGTACCACCCGGCAGGTGGATGGGGATAGCCCCGAGATCCGGGATGCGGCCCTCGAGGTGGGCCGCCACCGCGGTCGCGCAAGCTCCCGTGCCGCAGGCGAGCGTGATTCCACAGCCCCGCTCCCACACCACCAGATCGATCTCGCTGCCGAACTGTCCGGCGCGCACCCGAGCGAACTCGACGTTGGTCTTCCGCGGGAACAGGGGATCGAGCTCGATGCGCGGGCCGTAGGTCTCGGCCAGCTGCCGCAGGGACGCGGCCGGGTCGTCGATGAAGATCACCGCGTGTGGGTTGCCCATCGATACGCCCGTGAAGGTGAAAGTCCGATCGCCCGCCTGGATTGGCACCCGGAAGGCGCGTTCGGCGGGCGGACCCGCCAGCGGGATCTCCCCCCGCAGCAGCCGCGGGCGTCCCATGTCCACCGCCACCGAGCGGACGCGGCCGTCGGAGGCGTCCACCGAGCAGGCCAGCAGACCGGCGCCGGTGTCGATGCGGATCACCGGCTGTCGAAGTGCCGCGTCCTGTTCGTACAGCACCTTTGCCACGCAGCGGATCCCGTTGCCGCACATCTCGGCCTCGCTGCCGTCGGCGTTGATGATCCGCATGCGCACGTCACCGGCGTCTCCGGGCAGGACCGCCAGCACGCCATCGGCGCCCACGCCGAAACGCCTGTCGCACAGCGCCCGCGCCGTCGCCGGATCCAGCGGCGAGGGCTGGACCGCCGCAGCCGGGTGGCCGGGGCGCAGATCGACGACGATGAAGTCGTTGCCCAGGCCTTGCACCTTCACAAATGGCATCCGTGCCACGTTCGTCTCCTGTCGGGTCCGGGTCGGCTGCTCCAGAGCGGATCAGGGTGTTTTGGGGGCCGGGGCCTTGGGGGCTTCTTTCGGCGGGGGCGTGGTGGCGGGAGGAGTGGTGGCCGGAGCGGTGGTGGCCGGAGGGGTGGCGGCCGGAGCGGCGGGTGCGCTGCTCGAGCCGCTGGTGCCCTTCTTCTGCAGCTCCTCGCGCGCCTTCTCGACGTCCTTGATCACCTTGGCCTTGGCTTCCTGCTCGGCCTTGGCGCTGGCCGCCTTGCGGTCGGCCAGCCCCTGCAAGCGACGCGAGTCCGACTGGCTGGAGATGTATGCCAGCGCCAGCGAGTTCAGGAAGAAGATGGTGGCGCAGATGGCGGTCATCCGGGTGAGGAAGTTCCCCGCCCCCGACGACCCGAACACGGTCTGGCTGCCGCCGCCGCCGAAGGCGATGCCGACGCCGCCGCCTTTCCCCGCCTGCAACAGCACCACCAGCACCAGGAAGGCGCAGACGAAGACGTGAACAACAATCAGGAACCAGTACATGCGTTCGTACCTTCTTTCACGATTTTGACGAAGGAATCAACCGTCAGCGACGCTCCGCCCACCAGGGCGCCGTCGATCTGGGGTGAGGCCATCAGGGCGGCGATGTTGTCTGGCTTGACGCTGCCGCCGTAAAGGATGCGCATGAAACGCGCCGTTTCAACACCCAGACGCTCGCCGAGCCGGCTGCGAATGAAACGGTGCACCTCCACGGCCTGCTCGGGTGTGGCATTCCGGCCGGTCCCGATCGCCCACACGGGCTCGTAGGCGATGACGCAGGTCCGGGTCTCCTCGGCGGTCAGAGGCTCGAGCGCGCCCGATAGCTGGGTGCCCACCCGGTCCAGGGTCTGTCCGCCGTCCCGCTCGGCCAGCGTCTCGCCGATGCAGATGATCGGCACCAGTCCGACTGCCAGAGCCGCCTTGGCCTTGCGGGCCACGGTGGCGTCGGTCTCGCCGAAATATTGGCGCCGCTCGGAGTGACCGACGATCGCATAGGCCCCGCCGGCATCGGCGATCTGCTGGGCCGACACCTCGCCGGTGAAGGCACCCTTGGTCTCCCAGTAAGAGTCCTGCGCCGCCACCTTCAGCGAGCCGCCGCGCAACCGCTGCGCGACCGTCGCCAGCGCCACGAACCCGGGCGCCACCGCCGCGTCGGCCGCCTGCACGGAGGCGATGCCGTCGCGGACGCCCTCGGCCAGCGCCACCGATTCGGCCAGGGTGCCGAACAGTTTCCAGTTGCCGCAGAAGAAGGGGCGGGCGCGGTCGGAGCGGGGGGTGGGAGCGGACATCTGACGATCTCCTGGTGTGGTGGTGGTTTCAGGTTTCGAGGGCGGCCAGCCCGGGAAGCTTCCGGCCCGACAGGAACTCGAGCGCCGCCGGACCGGCGCTCGACACGTGGCTGATCCGGGCGGTCACGCCGGCCCGCTCGATGGCCGAAGCGGTGTCACGACCGGCGGCCACAGCCAGCTCCGCCCGCCCGCTGGCCAGCGCCCGCGCCACCGCGAGGGTGCCGGCAGCGAACGGCTCGGATTCGAACGCGCCCATGGGTCCGGTCCAGAACACCGTCCGGGCCCGCTGGATGGTCTCGACGAAGGCCGCCGCGGTGTCGGGTCCGATGTCCAGCGCCACCAGATCCTCGGGCAGCCGCTGGGCCGAGACCACCCGGCCCGCCGGCGAGCGCACGCCCGCGGCGGCGACGAGGTCGCGCGGCAGCGACAGGGTCACGTCCAGCGACTGCGCGCGTGT
Organism: Myxococcota bacterium; assembly: GCA_046734815.1. Taxonomy (GTDB): domain Bacteria; phylum Myxococcota_A; class Polyangia; order Fen-1088; family Fen-1088; genus CAVYGB01. The sequence goes on from JBKPRZ010000542.1 coordinate 7,291, forward strand.
CATGAAGGACCGCGCCCAGGCCAGGCGGTCCCCGTCCAGCAGCGAGCGTCCCAGCGAGGCGCCCCGGGCCCGCAGGAAGGTGCTGGCCACCGCGCCGCCGAAGCAGAAGGTGTCGGCGCGCTGGAGCAGGCTCTCGAGCGCGGTCATCCGCTCGCTCACCCGCGCGCCGCCGACAACCACGACGAACGGGCGCTCGATCTCGCCCAGCAGACGGCCCAGCGCGGCCACGTCCTGTTCCAGAGCCAGCCCCATGCCGCGCGCAGAGACGTGGCGGGGAACGCCGGCGACCGAGGCGTGGTTGAGGTGGCAAACCGACAGGGCGTCGTTGACGTAGACGTCGGCGTAGGCGGCCATGGTCCGTGCAAACCGTTCGTCGTTGCTCTCCTCACCCGGCGAGAAGCGTAGGTTCTCGAGCAACGCGACTCCACCCGGCCGCAGATCCTGCACCACCTTGCGCGCGCCATCGCCCACCGGCTCGTCGGTCAGCAGGATCTCCTGCCCGAGCAGCTCGGCGAGGCAGGCGCCCACCGGTTCCAGCGAGAGCTCCGGGTGCGGTCGGCCGCCGGGCTCGCCCAGGTGCGAAGCGATCACCGCGCGCGCACCCCGGCTGACGACGTGCCGGATGGTGGGCAGACTCTGGCCAAGCCGCCCCGCGTCCGCCACCCCGCGCGCAGGGGTCAGGGGCACGTCGAGATCCACCCGGAGGAGGACCCGACGCCCCTCGAGATCGAGCTGCGACAGCGGCAGAGTCGGCATCGGGGCGCCCATCTTCTACACGCAACAATGCGTGTCTTCCACTTAGTCCCGTGCCCCGGTCTGCCAGAAAAACCGAAGGGGCGCCGTCCTGGCGCCCCTTCATCGAAGTGAGTCTAGATAAGGGAGACTGAAATCTTCAGTCGAGCCGTCCGTCCTCCTTCATATCGGAGGTCACCAGGGCGACGATCTCGGTGGCCAAAGCGACGATCTGCTTCGGCTCGTAACCGTTTTGACGGAGCTCGCGATAAAGAGATTTGGACAGGATTTTCAGCGCGCGTTCACGGTTCGGAACCGGTGGTGTTGCGGCGCGTGTCGCGAGTGCTTGAGACATATACCTCCTCCCAGGAAGGTTGCCCCTGTTGTCAGCATGGTCTGTGCCATGCTGAGACGGGTGCTAAGTGGTTGAAAAGATTCGGGTGGTGTAGGTGTTTCCCTGGCCTCTGGTTACACTCGGCGCGTAAAGCGCTACGCATCTGTCGCTTGCCCGGTAGCGCCCTCCCTGGCTCGTGCATGCATGGTAACCTGGCCAAACTATTGATCATTATGGGTGCATAACGGTTTTCGCGGAGACGGTGGATCCGGCCTCTGGGGCGCCGCCTCCGCTTCGCGGCTGGGAAGACTGGTACTCGCTGCGCCAGCGGCGGGACCTTTCGACCAGCGCACGATAGGCGCGCACACTACGCTTCTCCCGCGCCGGAGACCAGCCCAGCTCGGTGGCCAGGATCTGCGCCACGGCGGCGGCGCAGCCCAGCCCCTGCTCCCGGTCCACCCGGTAGAGGGGCACGCGCCGGCACAGGACGTCCTCGACCTCGCAGGCATGTTCGTAGCGGGCCGCGTACAGCACCTCGGCGGTCAGGTATGGCAGCTCCGGCGCCAGGCGCCGCCGCAACGACTCGTCTCCGTCGGAGGCCAGCGCGACGATCTGGCGGGCGCGCACGCCGTAGCTGTCCACCAGATGCTGGCGGACATCGTCCCCCAGCTCGTGCAGGGCCGAGAGGGTCGAGGCCTCGCCGGCCGTCCAGCCGACCGCGCCGGGCAGTGGTCGCTCCCGCGTCCCGCAGGGCAGGAGGGGCCGGTCCATCCCGCGGCCGCGCAGCAGCTCGATCAGCCGATCCACCGCCTGCTCGCCCATGCGGCGCATGGTGGTCAGCTTGCCACCCGCGACGTTCAGCACCCCGTGGGCGTCGACCCAGATGGCGTGCTCGCGCGAGGTCGAAGACGGATCGGACGCGTCACTGGCCAGCAGCGGTCGCAGCCCCGAGAAGGTGCTGAGCACGTCGCTGGCTTGCAGGTTCTGGTCGGGGAAGGCGTGTTCGGCCGTCTCCAGCAGGTAAGCCACGTCCTCGCCGCGCGCGCGGATCTCGTCGCCGGGCTGCGGGCCCCGGCCGTCACCGTCGGGCCAGTCTGTGTCGGTGGTGCCCACGAACGTGCGCGCGCCGGCGGGCAGCACGAACATCACCCGGTGGTCGCGCGGCGAGCGCAGGACGAAGGCGCGGCCGTGGGTCGGCAGGCGGGCCGCGTCCATCACAACGTGCACGCCCAGGGTGGGCCGCAGGACCCGCGCTCCCCCGCGGAAAGCATCGGAGAACGGGCCGGTGGCGTTCAGCACCGCCCGGGCGCGGATCGCAAAACGGGCCCCGCTGTCGCGATCGCGGGCCATCACCGGGTGCAGCTCGCTGCGCCGGGGGGCGGTGGGCTCGATCTCGACGTAGGAGGCGACGGTGGCGCCGGCCGCCTCGGCGTCGAGGACGTTCTCCAGCACCAGGCGGGCGTCGTCGGTCTGGCAATCGACGTAGCCGATCGCGCCGGTCAGACCCTCCCGGCGCAGCTCCGGCGCCAGCCGGCCGACCTCGGCGGGATCCAGCCGGCGGCTGCGGGCGGGCGGCCGGAACAGCGCCAGCGCATCGTACAGCGCCACGCCCACCGTCAGCTTGAACAGGGACGGATCCAGCCCGCGGTAGGCGGGAAACAGGAACTCCACCGGGCGGCACAGGTGGGGCGCGGTGTCCATGAGGCGCCGCCGCTCGGCCAGCGCCTCGAACACCAGGTGCAGGTGCCCGTGCTCGAGGTAGCGCAGGCCCCCGTGGATCAGCTTGGAGGACTGGCCGGAGGTCTCGCCGCCGAAGTCCCCGCGGTCGCACAAGGCCACCTGCAGCCCGCGCAGGGCCGCGTCGCGGGCGACGGAGGCGCCGGTGGCGCCGCCGCCGACCACCAGGACGTCGAAGATGCCGTCCGCGAGCCGGGCCAGCGCCTGGGGCCGGGAAGCGGGGAGGGGGAGCACTACAGCTTCAGCGTGATGTGAAGCTCGTCCAGCTGGCGCTGCGCGACCGAGGACGGCGCCTCGGTGCAGAGGTCGGTTCCCTTCTGGGTCTTGGGGAACGCGATCACGTCGCGCAGCGACTCGGCTCCGCAAAGGAGCATGGCCAGCCGGTCGAGCCCGGCTGCGATACCTCCGTGGGGCGGGGGACCGTACTTGAAGGCATCGAGGAGGAAGCCGAACTTGGCCCGGGCGTCCTCGGGGGTCAGACCCAGGGCTTCGAACAGGCGGGCCTGCACGTCGGGGCGGTGAATACGGATCGAGCCACCCGCGACCTCGTTGCCGTTGAGCACCAGGTCGTAGGCGCGGGCGCGCACGCTGGCCGGGTCGGACTCGAGGCGGGGCAGGTCTTCGGGCAGCGGGGAGGTGAAGGGGTGGTGGGCGGCGACCAGCTTGCCGTCCGACTCCTCGAACAGCGGAAACTCGGTGATCCAGCAGAACTTCCAGGCCCCCAGGCCGGACTCCTTGGGCACCAGCTCCAGCGCCTGGGCCAGGTGCAGCCGGAGCGCGCCCAGCACGGTGTTGGCCAGCTTCTTGGCCCCGAACTGCAAGAAGATGAGGTCGCCCTCCTGAAGGCCGGCGGCGGCGTTCAGGTCCTTGCGGAAGGCGTCGTTCATGGTCTTGAGCGGCGACTGGGTCCAGGCGCCCTCGGCGCCGATGCGGGCGCGCAGCAGGCCGCGCGCACCGAAGCCCTTGGCGAAGTCCTCCAGCTTGTCGACGGCGCTGCGGGCCAGGCGGGAGGCGTGCTCGGCGGGCAGACGCCAGCCCTTGACCACGCCGTCTCCCTTGCCGGCAGCCAGGGCGTTGCGGAACATCTCCACCCCGCCACCGTCGTGGCGGCGCACCACCTCGGTCAGATCGACCAGCGGCAGGCCGAAGCGCAGGTCCGGCTTGTCGGTGCCGTAAAGGCCGGTGGCCTCGGCGTGGGACATGCGCGGAAACGGGGTGGCCAGCTCCAGGCCCAGAACGTCCTTCCACAGGGCGGCCATCAGCCGCTCGACCGCGTCCTGGACGTCCTTTTCGACCACGAAGCTCATCTCGAGGTCGATCTGGGTGAACTCCGGCTGGCGGTCCTGGCGCAGGTCCTCGTCGCGGAAGCAGCGGACGATCTGGAAGTAGCGGTCCATGCCCGCCACCATGAACAGCTGCTTGAAGATCTGGGGGGACTCGGCCAGGGCGTAGAAGGTCCCCGGGTTCAGCCGCGACGGCACCAGGAAGTTGCGCGCGCCGCCAGGGGTGTATTTGACCATGAAGGGCGTCTCGATCTCGAGAAAGCCCTGCTCGGTCAGCACGCGGCGGGTGGTCTGGTACAGGGTCGAGCGGAGCAGGAAGTTCCGCTGCAGCGACGGGCGGCGCAGGTCCAGGGCCCGGTGCTTGAGGCGCAGGCTCTCGTTGGCGCTGGTGTCGTCCTCGATGTCGAAGGGCGGGGTCTCGGACCGAGAGAAGATTGTCAGTCGGTCGCAGTGGACCTCGATCTCGCCGGTGGGCATCTTGGGGTTGCGGCCGGCGCCCCGGTCGACCACGGTCCCGGTGACCCCGAGGCAGAACTCCGACCGCAGCTCGCCGGCCAGGGTGTGGGCCTCCTGGTTGACGCTCGGCTCGAACACGATCTGCGTGAAGCCGCCCCGGTCCCGCAGGTCGATGAAGACGCACCCTCCGTGGTCGCGCCGGGAGGCCACCCAGCCGAACAACACGACGCGTTTGCCGACGTCGGCAGCGCGGAGAGCCCCGCAGTCATGGGTGCGTTTCAGATCGGTGAGGAACTCGGACATGGCTGTGAAAAGTACCATCGCTGGGTGGGCCGGGTGCCGTTTGGGGGAACCTCGGTCCAACGTTTGCTATCGTGAGGAAGATGCGTTTGCGGATCCTTTACCACGGCAACTGCTTCGACGGGTGCAGCTCGGCGGGGTTGTTTGCGCGTTTTTATCGCGAACGGATCGCCAAGGGCGAGGTGGAGATCTCCTACCAACCGCTCGAGCACAAGGGCGGCGGCCCGGCGATCCCACCCAACCTGTTCGAGGGCGACGACAACGCGTGTGTGGACTTCCGCTACTCGCAGGACCCCCGGCTTCACTGGTGGTTCGACCACCACATCTCCGCCTTCCAGGAGCCGGGTGACGAGGCCCATTTCCGGGCCGACAGCAGCGGCCGCAAGTTCTACGACCCCACCGCCAAGAGCTGCGCCCGCTTCCTGGCCCGCACCGTGGCCGACCGGTTCGGGTTCGACACCGGTCCGGTGGCCGAGCTGATCCACTGGGCCGAGATCATCGACGGGGCCCTCTTCCCCGAACCGCGCATGCCGGTCGAGCTGAAGGAGCCCGCCCTGCGCCTGATGACCTGGATCGAGAACAACCGGAACCCGGCCCTGGCGGTGCGGTTCATCGAGGACCTGATCTCCAAGCCCCTCGAGGCCATCGCCGCCCAGAGCTACATCGCCGATCCGCTGGTGCCGATTCTGGAGCAGCACCGGCGCAACATCGATACCGTGCGGCGGGTGGCCCGGGTCGACGACGGGGTGGCGGTGACCGATCTGATCGACGAGAAGATCGGCAGCCTCAACAAGTTCATCGTGTATTACCTGCACCCGGAGGTGCGCTACTCGGTCACCTCGCTGGCGGTGGGCAACAAGATGAAGATCTCGGTCGGCTCGAACCCCTGGTCGAAGATCCCGCGCACCCACAACATCGCCGCCATCTGCGAGCAATACGGCGGGGGCGGCCACCCGGTGGTGGGCGCCATCTCGCTGCCGGGCGAGGATCCGGCCGCCGCCCGCAAGGTCGCGAGCGAGGTGCTGGCCCGCCTGCGCAGCTGATCGAGGGGCGCTCAGCCCGGATCGTAGGGGGTGCGCTTGCGGGCGCGCCGTTCGCGCTTGTAGGCGACCTGGGCGTTGCGTTTCTCGATCAGCCAGGGCGGCGGTTTGCGGCCCTGCAGGGCAGGCTGCTCGCGGTGGTGCTCCTCGAAGGTGCCCGGCGCGCAGCCCAGCTCGAACACGGTCACCTCGCGCTTGCCACGCTCACCGATGCGCAGCGGCATCACGGCCGCGCCGATGCCGGCGCCGACGTAGACCGCCCCGTGCGTGCGCTCGTGGGTGCCCGGGTCCCGGGCGGCGCGCGAGCCGTACAGCCCGTGCACGTACTTGTGGCCGGCGATGCGGCCCACCGCCAGCTCGTGCAGGCGCGCGAAGGTCACCTGGCCGCCGTGGGTGTGGCCCGACAGCACCAGCGGTACGTCGTGGCGCCACAGCCCGTCGGCTTCCTCGGCGATGTGGGAGAGGCCCAGGGTGGGCAGGTCGGCGCGCAGCCCCTTGACGGCCTCGTCCCGCCGGGCGTGGCCGGTGTAGGCGTCGTCCAGGCCCACCACCTGCAGCTTCTGGTGCCGCAGGGTCAGGGTGGTGTGCTCGTTGCTCAGCACCGCGGCGCCACCCCGCAGAAGCGCATGCCGGACCTCGCCGGCGCCGGCCCAGTAGTCATGGTTTCCCAGCACGGTCACCACCGGGGCGGAGAACTCGCGCAGCAGCGCCGTCAGCTGGTCCAGGTACAGCTGGCTGTGGCAGACGAAATCACCGGTGATCACCACCAGGTCGGGCTTCTCGGCGTTGGCCAGCGCCACCGCGTGACGTTGCACCCGGAACGGGGTCACGCGGCCGACGTGCAGGTCGGTGAGGTGGACGATCCGGAGGTGCGACAGCGCGCCCACGTAGGCCGCGGGGCCCGCGAAACGACGGACCTGGATACGCGCGTTCCCGAGGCGTTCGTCGCCGTCTGGCGTCAGAACCCTCCGGGGGCCCAACAGGGACATGTGGTGTGTCGAGTGTAAGCGCAGGCCGTTCCTCAGCAAGTCGAGATTCCCGCCGAAACGCCGGCAAATCGACCATGCCGTCGCGCGGCTGGATGATTAGGCGTCGAGGTTCCGGCTGAGAAAGCCGCCAATCGCCTGCGCGAACGGCTGCGGCGCCTCGAGGTTGGCCAGGTGCCCGGCCCCGGCGATCTCCACCAGCACGGCGCGCGAGATCGCGGTCGTCATGGCGGTGGCCTCCGCCGGCGGCGTCACCGCGTCGTCCGTACCTACCAAGATCAACGTCGGGCAGGCGATCGCCGAAAGCTCCGCGCGCCGGTCTGGACGGTCGCGCAGGGCCTGCAGCCCGGCCAGCAGCGCCTCGGGGCGCTGCGCGCCCAGTCGCCGCACCTGTTCCTTCGCCTCGGCGCTGGCGTTCGGTCCCAGAAGGCGCGGCAACATCGACTCGACGTAGGCGCCCGCGCCCCGATCCTTGACCAGGGCCATGGCCTCGTTGCGGGCGTTGCGCGCCTCGGGAGTGTCGGGCCCCGCCTTGGTGTCGGCCAGGACCAGCCCCATCAGGCGGCGGCGGTGGCGGGCGGCGAAGGCCAGTGAGACGTAGCCACCCATCGAGATGCCGCCGACCACCGCGCGTTCGAGCCCCAGCTGGTCCAGCAGCTGCGCGACGTCGTCGGCCAGGTCGGCGATCGAATAGGCTCCGCCGCCGAGCTCGGAGTCGCCGAAGCCGCGCAGGTCGGGAACCAGGATGCGCGCCCGCGCGCCCAGGCGGGTGGCGACCTCGGTGAGCATGCGGCGGTCGAGGGGGAAGGCGTGCAGGAGCACGCAGGGGAGGCCGGTGCCAAAGCTGTCGCAAGCGAGGCGGCGGCCCGAGATGACGATCTCCATGCGGCGCTGGGTCCTGGGCGGAACATGCCACGCACCGACAGAAAGGGGAAAGCGAAAACCCTCGGGAAACTTGCGCAGTTTGTTCAGCCCGCGGAGGATCGCGACATGACCCCCGATCAGGCGATCCAGCAGTTCCTCGACCACCTCAAGGTCGAGCGGCAGCTGACGCCCGCGACCCTGGCGGCTTACGGTCACGACCTGGCTTCGTTCGCCGGATGTCTGCAGCGTCGAAGCGTGCGGACGGTGGCCGCGGTGCGGAGCATCGACCTGCTCGAGCACCTGGCCGAGCTCACCGGTACTCTGTCGGCGCGGTCGCAGGCGCGGCGGCTGTCGGCGCTGAGGCAGCTGTTCAAGTACCTCAAGCACGAGCGGATCATCGCCGGCAACCCGTCCGAGGACATCGACATGCCCCGCTTCGGGCGGCGGCTGCCCTCGTTCCTCACGCTGGCCGAGGTGGACGCGCTGCTGGCCGCGCCCGACCGGCGCACCGATCGCGGCGCCCGCGACGGAGCCATGCTCGAGTTGCTGTACGCCACCGGGTTGCGGGTCTCGGAGCTCGTGCGCCTGCGGCTGCCGGCGGTCAACTTCCAGGCCGGGTACCTGGTCGCGCACGGCAAGGGTCGCAAGGAGCGGCTGGTGCCGATCGGCGAGGTGGCCTTGCTGTCGCTCCGCCACTACGTGGACGACGTGCGGCCGCGGCTGCTGCGGCCCTCATCGGGCGGGCGGGTGCAGGACGCCGCCTTCCTGACCCGCCTGGGTCGATCGATGACGCGCCAGTCGTTCTGGAAGCTGCTGGGCGCGTACGCGCGCGCGGCCGGGATCCGCAAGAACATCTCGCCCCACCAGCTGCGCCACTCGTTCGCCACGCACCTGATCGAACGGGGCGCAGACCTGCGCGCGGTTCAGGCGATGCTCGGACACGCGGACATCGGAACCACCGAGATCTATACGCATCTGTCCCGTGGGCACCTGCGCAGCGTGTACGATCGCTTCCACCCGCGGGCGGGATGAAGCCGGTCGGAGATCGCCGTCACCGCCCGCCGCATTGCATTCCGCCGAGGCGCGCGTTGACGCTTTCGGAGCGCGTCGGCTATACCCCAGGGACCAGGGGCATGCGGTGAGCTCATCCATCGACCAGTACGGCCAGGGGATCCTGTTCCTGATCGCCCTCATCCTGTCGGTGTCCGTTCACGAGTTCGGGCACGCCTGGGCGGCCACCCGGCTGGGCGACCCGCTGCCGCGGGCGCAGGGGCGGCTGACTCTGAACCCGGTCCGGCACGTGGATCCGATCGGAACTCTGCTGGTCCCGATCATGATGTTGATGTTCCACATCCCGCTTCTGGGGTGGGGGCGGCCGGTGCAGACCAATCCGCAGAACTACACCCGACGGTTGAGTCGCGCAACGGGGCACATGCTGGTGGCGCTGGCCGGGCCCGCGATGAACATGCTGATGGCGGCGTTCGTCTCGCTGCTGGTCGTGGCCGGGGCCAGGGCGGGCTTCATGAACCCCGCCTTCGGCAGCATGCTGGTCAGCCACCTGGTGGTGCTGAACCTGATCTTGCTGTTCTTCAACCTGCTGCCGATCCCGCCCCTGGATGGCGGGGCGGTGCTGGCCTGGTTCCTGCCGCGTTCGATGCAGGGGGTGGTCGATTTCCTGAATCGCTGGGGCTTCATCATCCTGCTGGGTCTGATGATGACGCCGCTCTGGCAGTTCTTCATGATCCCGGTCGGCTACCTGACCGACCTGTGGCTGGGTCTGTTGCGAGGGGCCGCCCAGCTATGAAAGGCGACGCCGGCCCGCCTGCGGCTGGCGAGCAGGAGGAGGAGGGCGCGCCGGGCGCCGCCGCCTACCGGATCGAGCTGCCCGAGTTCGAGGGACCGCTGGATCTGCTGCTGCATCTTTGCAAGACGCACGAGCTGGACATCCTGAACATCCCCATCGCGTTCGTGGCCGAGAAATACATCGACTACCTGGAGGCGATGCAGGCGATGTCGGTGGAGATCGCCGCCGAATACCTGGTCATGGCGGCCACCCTGGCTTACCTGAAGGCGCGTGAGCTGGTGCCGGACCCCGAGCCGCTGGAGGGCCAGGGCGAAGACGGGGAGGAGGCGCTGGACCCGCGCGAGGAGCTGATCCGGCGGCTGCTCGAGTACCAGAAATACAAGGACGCCGCCGCCCAGATCGGAAACCGGCCGGTGGAGGGGCGCAACGTCTTTCGCCGGGGCGTCAAGCTCGAGCCGATCACCGACAAGGGCGAGCTGGCCGAACATTCGGTCTGGAAGCTGATCGAGTCCTTCGCCGAGCTGCTGCGCAAGTCCGGGTCCAAGTTCACCCACGACGTGGTGGTCGACCGCGTGTCCCTGGGCGACCGGATCAACCACATCATCGACCGGCTGGAGGCAGGGGCGGGCAGCTTCCGCTTCGACAGCCTGGTGGACACCAGCTTGCCCGAGGCGGACGTGCGCCACCAGCTGGTGGTCAGCCTGCTGGCCATCCTCGAGCTGGCCAAGCTGCAGCTGATCCGGGTGTTGATGGACCCGCAGACCGAGGTGTTCTTCATCGCCCGGCGGGAGGGTGCCTCGCTGGACGCGGCGATGCGCGCGCAGCTGACGTCCGAGGCGATCACCGAGGCCGAACCGGAGGACCCCGATGTCCCGAGCTGACGGCGGAGATCCACTGGATCCTGCCGAGCCCGCGTCGGAGGAGCCAGCGATCGGGGCGGACGAGCCGGCGATCGGGGCGGACGAGGGTGCGTCGGTGATCGAGATGGCCCAGGCCCGCCGGGGCGAGCAGCTGGAGGCGTTCCCCGCGGGCGAGACCGAGGGGGAGGCGGCGGCCGAAGACGAGGGGCGGGTGCCGCGCGCCGAGCTGGAGGGCGTGATCGAGAGCTTGCTGTTCGCCTCCGACAAGCCGCTGGCCATCCCCGAGCTGATGGACCTGACCCGCGAGCCGGATCGGGCAGCGGTGGAGCAGGCGGTGGCCTCCTTGCGGACGCGCCGGGAGGGCTGTGGGGTGGAGGTGGCGGAGATCGCCGGCGGCTACAGCCTGCGCACGAGGGTGGTCTACGCGCCCTGGGTCAGCAAGCTGCTGGCCGGACGGCCGGTGCGGCTGTCGCGGGCGATGCTGGAGACGGTGGCGATCATCGCCTATCGGCAGCCCATCACCCGGCCCGAGCTGGACGAGATCCGCGGGGTGGACTGCGGACCGGTGCTGGGGACCTTGCTGGATCGCGGGCTCATCCGGATCATCGGCAAGAAGGAAGAGGTGGGTCGGCCCATCCTGTACGGAACCACGCCCGAGTTCCTGCGGGTGTTCAGCCTGAAGGACCTGACCCAGCTGCCCACCCTGCGCCAGTTCCACGAGCTGAGCGCCGAGCACCAGGCCGCTCTGGAGGCCAAGCACGGACCCGATCCGGTGGCGGCGCAGGGGCAGCTGCCAATTCCCGACCCGATCAGCGGGACGGCGCCGCCGGCCTGGGCCGGGCCCATCAACGCGCCCGCGCCTGTCTCGCCGGGGCCGCCGGCGGCGCGGGCGGGAGATCCGGATGCGCCGGCCGAGCCGGAAGAGGACGCCGCGCTGCTGGAGGAGCTGGAGGCGGCGTCGGAGGAGGCGGCTCAGGCGGCGCGACCGCTGCACCACGGGGAGGGCGGCGAGGCTCCCGGCGGCGATTCCTGACCGATCCGGCGTCGAGCGGACCTGCGCGTCCGGCGAAGGGCGCGCTATGGTGTGCCCGGCATGCGTCTTCAGAAATATCTGGCCCAGGCCGGGGTGGCCTCCCGCCGGCGCGCCGAGGAGCTGATCCGGCGCGGCGAGGTGCGGGTCAACGGCGAGCCGGTTGCCCAGCTGGGCACCCAGGTCGATGCGGAGCACGACCGGGTCGAGGTGGAGGGGCGGCGGGTCCGACCGGCGGCGCCGATGTACCGGCTGCTGCTGAAGCCGAGGGGTTGTCTGGCCACGCTGTCGACCGATGGTGAGAAGAAGCCGGCGGCGGAGGGGCGGCCCACCCTGGACCGGTACGTGCCTGATCGGGAGATCGGCTGGCAGGTGACGGCGCCCCTGGATTTCCCGGCCGAGGGAGTGGTCTTGCTGACCACGGACGGCGAGCTGGCCCAGGTGATGGGGCGCGGGGGCGGGCGGCTGCCGATGACCTATCACATCAAGTACCAGGGCACGGTGGGTGACGACGAGATCGGACGGCTGCTGCGGGGCTGGAAGTGGAACCGCCGCCCGGTCAAGGTCGAGAGCGCGGTGGCGCTGGCGACCACCGGGAAGAACACCTGGGTGGAGGTCGTCGTGCGCGAGGCGCGCGCGCGGGTGCTGAAGGCCAGCGGCGAGGCGATCCGGAAATCGGTCCTGAAGATCTCGCGCGTGAAGCTGGGACCGCTGTCGTTCGAGGGCCTGAGCATGGGGCAATCGCGCGATCTGTCACGCGCGGAAGTGAATGCCCTGCGCCGCGCGGCCGGTTTGATGTGAGCGCGTCGAGCGTAGCGCAGCTTTGCTGCGCGGAGCTCATCGCGGGGGGTGCGGGACCCTCCCAGGGTCCCGCTCTGATCGCCCCGGCGGGCCTTTGAGGGGGGCGGCGGATAATGTTAGAGATCCGCGCGTGATGCCGACCGGACGCGCGCTGATCTCCGTCTCCGACAAGGCTGGCCTGCCCGAGCTGGGCCAGCGGCTGGAACGGCTGGGGTTCGAGGTGCTGTCCACCGGCGGCACGGCGGCGGCGCTGCGGGCGGCGGGGGTGGCGGTGCGGGAGATCGGCGATTTCACGGGCGCGCCGGAGATGCTGGATGGGCGGGTCAAGACGCTGCACCCGCGGGTCCACGGCGGCATCCTGGGGCGCCCCACCGAGGCCCACCGGCAGCAGATGCGGGCGGCCGGTATCGATCCCATCGACCTGGTGGTGGTGAACCTGTATCCGTTTCGCGAGACGGTCGCGCGCGGGGGCAGCTTCGACGAGATCATCGAGAACATCGACATCGGCGGGCCGGCGATGATCCGGTCGGCGGCGAAGAACCACGAGCGGGTGGCGGTGCTGGTCGACCCGGCTGACTACGGTCGGGTGCTGGAGCAGCTGGAGACCCGCCGGGAGGTGCCGGCCGCGCTGCGGTTCGAGCTGGCGCGCAAGGCCTTCGCCTTCACCGCCGCCTACGACGGCGCCATCGCCAACCACTTGGGGCGGCTGGCCAGCCCGGAGGCGGCGCCGGCCGACTTCGGCGCGACCTTGAACCTGGAGCTGCAGCTGGCGCGCGGGCTGCGCTACGGCGAGAACCCGCACCAGAAGGCGGCCTTCTATACCTTGCCCCGAAGCCGCGGTCCCTCGCTGGCGCGGGCGGAGGTGCTGCAGGGCAAGGAGCTCTCGTACAACAACCTGCTGGACCTGGACGCGGCCATGAAGCTGTGCGCTGAGTTCTCGGATCCGGCGGTGGCGATCATCAAGCACACCAACCCCTGCGGCGTGGCCCTGTCGCTGCAGGGCGTGTTGCCGGCCTACCGGCGCGCGCGCGAGACCGATCCGGGATCGGCCTTCGGTGGGATCGTGGCGGTGAACCGGGCCATCGATGCCGATCTGGCCAAGGAGATGGCCGAGTCGTTCCTGGAGTGCATCGTGGCGCCGGAGTTCACGGCGGCCGCGCTGTCCCTGTTCGCGGCCAAGAAGGGGCTGCGCCTGCTGCGGGCGGAGATCGCCGCCGGCGACCCGGAGGAGCTGCAGCTGCGCAGCCTGGCCGGCGGCGTGCTGGTGCAAACGGCCGACCTGGGCACCCGGTCGGTGGCCCAGGGCAAGGTGGTGAGCCGGCGGCAACCCACCGAGGCGGAGCTGGCCGACCTGGATTTTGCCTGGCGGGTGGCCAAACACGTGAAGTCGAACGCCATCGTGTTCGCCGGCGGGCGCGCCACCCTGGGCATCGGGGCCGGGCAGATGTCGCGGGTGGATTCGGTGCGCATCGCCGTGTCCAAGGCGCGGGCGCCGCTGGAGGGATCGGTGCTGGCCTCGGACGCGTTTTTCCCGTTTCGCGACAACATCGACGAGGCGGCCCGGGCGGGGGCCACGGCCATCGCCGAGCCGGGTGGGTCGGTGCGCGACCAGGAGGTGATCGAGGCGGCCGACGAGCACGGCCTGGCCCTGGTATTCACCGGCGAGCGCCACTTCCGTCACTGAGGTCCCGCGTGCACGCCTTGCGCATCCTCCTCATCGGCTCCGGCGGGCGCGAGCACGCGCTGACCTGGAAGCTGCTGGCCAGCCGCCACTGCGCGCGGCTGGTGGTCGCGCCCGGCAACCCGGGCATCGCCGCGCTGGCGCGGGCGGGCGAGGGGCGGCTGGCCTGCGCGGATGTCCCGGTGGACGACGCCGCCCGGCTGGTCGAGCTGGCCCGGCGCGAGCGGATCGAGCTGGTGATCTGCGGGCCCGAGGGGCCGCTGGCGGCCGGGGTCGGCGACGCCTTCACGGCGGCGGGGCTGCGCTTCTTCGGGCCCAGCCGGGCGGCGGCCGAGATCGAAAGCAGCAAGAGCTTTGCCAAGAAGCTGATGGTCGAGGCGGGGGTGCCCACCGCCGCGCACGGCAGCTTTGCCGACATCGCCGCGGCCGACGCGTTCATCGACGCCCAGGATGGCGACGTGGTGGTCAAGGCCGACGGGCTGTGCGCGGGCAAGGGGGTGGTGGTCACCTCCTCGCACGAGGAGGCGCGGCGGGCGGTGCGGTCGATGCTGGGTGAGGGGCGCTTCGGGCAGGCCGGCAACCGGGTGGTGATCGAGGAGAAGCTGCTGGGCCGGGAGGTCTCCTTGATGGCCTTCTGCGATGGGCAACGGGTGGCGCTGCTGGCCTCGGCCGAGGACCACAAGGCGGTGTACGACGGCGATCGGGGCCCCAACACCGGCGGGATGGGCGCCTATTCGCCCTCGCCGCTGGTGGACGAGCGGGCCTGCGCGGAGATCGAGCAGACCATCTTCCTGCCCACCGTGCGCGCCATGGCGGCGGCCGGCCGGCCGTTCCGGGGGCTGCTGTACGGTGGGCTGATGCTCACGGCGCGCGGGCCGCGGGTGATCGAGTGGAACGCCCGCTTCGGCGACCCGGAGACGCAGGCGGTGCTGCTGCGCATGGAAGACGATCTGGTGCCGTGGCTGCTCGGCGCCGCCGAGGGCCAGCTGCCTGCGGGCGCGCCGCGCTTCACGAAGGACACCGCCATCTGCGTGGTGCTCGCCTCGGAGGGCTACCCGGAAAAGCCCCGGCTGGGCGACGCCATCACCGGCCTTTGCGAGGACGGCGGCGTGGGCCTCCCGGGGGTGGCTGTCTTCCACGCCGGCACCCGGCAACTCGACCGGTCGTTCCTGACGGCGGGCGGCCGCGTGCTGGGGGTGTGTGGCTCGGGGCGCGATCTGGCCGCGGCCCGGGCCGGGGTCTATCAGGCCATCGGCCGCATCAGCTGGCCGGGCATGCACCACCGGCGGGACATCGGCCTGCGCGGTCAGCTGGTCAGTGCCAGCGACACGAGCGGCAGCGGCGACACCAGCGAAAAAGGATAGAGAGGATCATGAGCGACGAGAGCGATGTGGCGATCTTGATGGGTTCGAAGTCCGACCTGGAGACCATGCGGCCGGCGGCCGTCGTGCTCGAGAAGCTGGGGCTGCGGGTGGCGGTGCGGGTGCTGTCCGCGCACCGCACGCCCGAGCAGGTGGCCACCTTCGTCCGCCAGGCCAGTGCCGGCGCGACCAAGGTGTTCATCTGCGGGGCCGGGGCGGCGGCCCATCTGGCCGGTGCCGTGGCGGCGCACACCACCCGTCCGGTCATCGGCGTGCCGATCGCGTCCAGCAGCCTGCAGGGGCTGGATTCGCTGCTGTCGACGGCGATGATGCCGCCGGGTATTCCGGTGGCGACGGTGGCGGTGGGCGGGGCCGAGAACGCGGGGCTGCTGGCGGCGCAGATGATCGCACTGGCAGACGCCGGCCTGGCCCAGCGGGTGGCCGCCGAGCGGGAAGCGCGCCGGACCAAGGCGCTGGAGGCGGACGCGGACGTCCGCAAGCAGTTCGGCTGATCGCGGGATGGAGATCGCGGAGGCGATCGCGGCGCTGCGCGATGGGGCGGTGGTGGCGTACCCCACCGAGACCTATTACGGGCTGGCCGTCGACGGCCTGGACGAGGCGGCGCTGGCGCGGCTGCTGCGCCTGAAGGGGCGGGGCGCCGAGAAGACGGTCTCGCTGATCGTGACGGGGCGGCCGATGCTGGATCTGGTGTGCGCGGAGGTGCCGCCCCTGGCCGAGCGGCTGATCGCCGCGCACTGGCCGGGGCCGCTGACCCTGGTGCTGCCGGCCCGGTCGGGGCTGCCCGGGGCGCTGGTCGCCGACGGGGCGGTGGCGGTGCGCCAGTCGCCCCACCCGGTGGCCGCCGCGCTGGTGGGCGCCTGGGGCCGCCCCATCACGGCCACCAGCGCGAACCGGGCGGGCGAGCCGCCCTCCCGCACCGCCGCGGAGGTGCGGGCGGCCTTCGGGCACGCCGGGAGTCTGTTCGTGCTGGATGGCGGCACCACACCGGGGGGGGCGCCCAGCACCCTGGCGCGGGTGCGGGGGGAGGGCATCGAGATCCTGCGCCGCGGGGCCGTCTCACTGGACTGAACGCGGGCACGGTTTTCGGGTAGATTGCCGCGCCTCATGGCCGTCATCGCCCCGTTCCGCGCGCTCCGCTTCGACACCACCCGCTTTTCCGACCTGTCGCAGGTGATCGCTCCGCCCTACGACGTCATCTCCGAGCCGGATCGGGAGGCGCTGGAGGCGCGCAGCGACCGCAACATCGTCCGCCTGGATCTGCCGCGCGGCGAGGGCGACGCGAAGTACGAGAACGCCCGCCGATCGCTGGACCGCTGGATCGAGGACGGCACCCTGCGGCGGGATCCGAAGCCGGCCATCTACCGCTACGAGCAGACCTTCCAGTTCCCGCCGGGCGGGACCCGCTACGTGCGCACGGGCTTCATCGCCAACCTGCTGCTGACCCCGTTCGGCGACGGGGTGGTGCTGCCCCACGAGCACACGCTGTCCGGGCCCAAGCTGGACCGGCAGAAGCTGATCCGCACCACCCGCGCCCACTTCTCGCAGATCTTCACCTTGTACCGGGATCCCGCCGGCGACAGCGAGGCGGCGCTGGCCGCGGCCGCGAGCCGCCCCGCCGACGTGGACACCACCACGCCCGATGGCTGCCGCCACCGGCTGTGGGTGGTGACCGACCCGCGGGCCATCGGCCAGTTGACCCAGGTCATGGCCGAGAAGCAGGTGATGATCGCCGACGGCCACCACCGCTACGAGACGATGGTCTCGCTGCGCGACGAGCTGCGGCCGGCGGGGGCGCCGGCCGGACAGGCGGGGGCGGACTGGGGGACGGTGTTCTTCGCCCGGGCCGAAGATCCCGGGCTGCTGGTGCTGCCGACCCACCGGATGGTCCAGAACATCCGGCCGGCCACCCTGGCCAACCTGCGCGAGGCCGCCTCGGGGGTGTTCGAGGTGGTCAGCGGCAGCGAGCGCACCGCCGCGGCGATCGAGAGCCGGCTGGCGCGGGAGGGGCAGCGGCAGGTGACCCTGGCGCTGCGCGAGTCCGGTCGCAGCGAGACCATCTGGCTGAAGCTGCGCCCCGATGCCGACCTGTCGCTGCTGGGGCCGCCGGCGCTGCGCGCGCTGGACGTGACCGTGCTGCACAGCCTGATCCTGGGCCCGCTGCTGGGCATCGACCGGGAGGCGATGGCCAAGCAGAGCTTCCTGTCTTATACCCACGACACGGACGAGGCGCTGGCCCGGGTGGATTCCGGGCAGGTGCAGGGGGCATTCTTCATGAATCCGACGCAGGTCAACCAGGTGCTGACCGCCTGCGAGGCGGGTTTCGTGCTCCCGCAGAAGTCGACCTACTTTCAGCCCAAGCTCGCCACCGGTCTGGTGATGGCGCGGATCGAGGCCAGCGCCGAGGGCGCGGGGTGACCGATCGGCGGTCCACCGGTCCGGGCTCGCCGCCAGGCGAGGTCACGGTGGACACGCTGCTGCGCGGCCGCATCAAGCTGTTCCAGCCGGCGCGTGGCTTCCGGGCCAGCGTGGATCCGGTGCTGCTGTCGGGCTTCGTGAGCCCTCCCCTGGGCCGCTTCGTCGATCTCGGCTGCGGCACCGGCGCGGTGGCGTTCCTGCTGCTGGCCCGCGATCCGCAGGCGCAGGGGGTGGGCATCGAGCTCCAGCCCCGGCTGGCGGCGCTGGCCAGCGCGGCGGTGCCCGAGAACGGGTTCTCGTCCCGCTTCAAGGTCGTCGCGGCGGACATCCGCCAGCACGGGCTGCCGGCGGCGGGCTTCGATCTGGTGGTGACCAACCCGCCCTTCCAGCCGCGCGGGCAGGGCGAGCTGCCGCCGGACGAGGAACGGTCGATCGCCCACCACGAGGTGGCGCTGACCCTGACCGGGTGGCTGGAGGCGGCCTCGCGGCTGGTCCGCCCCGACGGACGGGTGGCGGCGATCTTCGCGGCCGGGCGGGTGGGCGAGCTGCTGCTGGCGCTGTCCGCGCACGGGCTGACCCCCGTGCGTCTGCGCCCCGTCTACCCACGCCCCGGCGCCCCCGCGACCCGGGTGCTGATCGAGGCGCGCCGGGTGCCGCCGACCCGCGCGCTGACCCTGGAACCGCCGCTGTGGGTGCACGAGGGGGAGGGCTACTCGGCGGAGGTGCGCCGGCTGCTGGGCGAGGAGGAGTGAGGGTGGGGGAGGGCGCGGGTGCGGATGCGGATGCGAGTGAAGCCGAACGGCGTCCCCGCACCGCTGGCGACCGGCTGGCGCTGGTGCTGGCCACCTGGTTCGGCTGCGGCTACTCGCCGGTGGCGCCGGGCACGGCGGGCACCCTGGGGGCAGTGCCGCTGTACCTGCTGGTGGCGCGCCTCGGTCCCTGGGCGGTCGGGACGGCGGCGGTGCTGCTGGCGCTGGTGGGTGTGGCCGCCTCCACCCGGGTGGCCGCTCTGCGCGGCCTGAAGGACCCGCAGCTGGTCTGCATCGACGAGGTGGCGGGCGTGTTCGTGGCGCTCACCGCCGCGCTCCCGCGCGTCGGTCAGGTGGCGGTCGCGGTCGTCCTCTTCCGCTTGTTCGACATCTTCAAGCCCTGGCCCGTCCGCCGTCTGGAACGCCTGCCGCGCGGATGGGGCATCGTCGCCGACGACCTGGCGGCCGGCCTGTGGGCCGCGCTGCTGCTGGTGATCTACCGCCTGGCGGCGGCGTCGCTCTGAGCGCCGTCGAGCGCGGCCTTGGCCGACTCCCACAGCTGGTTCTGCTGGTCGGCGCTCAGCTGCGACAGCGCGCGCGATTGCGCCTCGGCCGCCGCTTCCATGTGCTCGAAGCGCTGACTGAATCGGCGGACCGTGCCGGTCAGCGAGTCCTCGGCGTCGACGCCCAGCTTGCGGGCCAGGTTGACCAGCGCGAACAGCGTGTCGCCCAGCTCGCGCCCGATCTCGGCCCGGTCGCCGGCGGCGATGGCCCGGTCCAACTCGCCCAGCTCCTCGTTCACCTTGTCACGGACTCCGGCGGCGTCGGGCCAGTCGAAGCCCACCGCCGCCGCCTTCTCGCCGGTGCGGAAGGCGCGGATCAGCGCGGGGGCGCTGCGGGGAATGCCGTGCAGCGCCCCTTTCTTCCCGCGCTCGGCCTTCTCCTCCGCCTTCAGCTTGGCCCAGCTGGCCAGCGCCTGCTCGCTGGTCTCGGCCTTGACGTCGCCGAACACGTGCGGGTGGCGGCGCACCAGCTTGGTGACGATGCCGCGGGCCACGTCGTCGATCCCGAAACGTCCCTCGCGGTGGCGCAGCTCGGACTGGAAGACGATCTGCAGGAGCAGGTCGCCCAGCTCCTCCCGGTGGTCTTCGACGGTCCCGCCGTGCAGGGCATCGATGACCTCGTAGGTCTCCTCGATCAGATAGGGAATCAGGGTCTCCAGGGTCTGCTCGCGATCCCAGGGGCAGCCGTCCTCGGCCAGCAGCCGTTGCATCAGCCCGACCAGCTTGCTGACCTCTGTCCCGGTCTGCTTGCCGGGCAGCGGCCGCAGGTCGGGCAGCCCATTTCCGTCGGTATCCGCCATGTTGGGCGGCCAGCATAACACCCGATTGGCGACGCGGCCGGTTACCCGGGACCGAGCAGTGGCCCTGCGTTGAAGCAGGCGGGCGCGCGTGCTATCTGAGTCGTTACGTTGGAGAACCGCTCACCGAACATCACCAAACCCTCCCCGTCGGGTCCCGAAGCGATGGATCGCCTGGTGTTCGGAGACAACGCCGTGGCGGTCAGCCTGTTCGGCGAGCGCAACGCCAACCTCAAGCAGGTCGAGCGCGAAACCGGCGCTCAGCTGCACAGCCGCGGCGGCGAGATCACCTTCCTGGGCACCGCCGAGGCGGTCAGCCGCGCGCGCAAGCTGCTCGAGCAGCTGGCCACCATCGTGCGCTCGGGCCGGGGCGTCTCGGTCGACGACGTCACCCGGGCGGCGACCATGCTTCGCTCGGAGGGCAACGTCAACGTGAAGGAGGTGCTGACCGACACCATCCTGGTGGGCAGCCGGGCGCGTCCCATCGCCGCCAAGGGGCTGGCCCAGAAACGCTACGTCGATTCCATCTGGCAGAAGGACATCGTCTTCGGCATCGGCCCGGCCGGCACGGGCAAGACCTACCTGGCCATGGCGCTGGCCATTCGGTTCCTGATGGAGAAGCGGGTCAAGCGCATCGTGCTGACCCGCCCGGCGGTGGAGGCGGGCGAACGGCTGGGCTTTCTGCCCGGCAGCATGGAGGAGAAGGTCTCGCCCTACCTGCGGCCGCTGTACGACGCCCTCCACGACATGATGGACTTCGAAAAGGCCGACCAGCTGGTCTCGCGCGGGCTGATCGAGATCGCGCCCATCGCCTTCATGCGCGGCCGCACCCTGAACGACTCGTTCGTGATCCTGGACGAGGCCCAGAACACCACCCGCGAGCAGATGAAGATGTTCCTGACCCGCCTGGGCTTCGAATCCAAGGCGGTGATCACCGGCGACGTCACCCAGATCGATCTGCCCGAGAACCGCCGGTCCGGCCTGACCGAGGCGGAGCAGATCCTCAAGTCCATCGAGGGCATCTCCTTCTGCTACTTCACCGAGGTGGACGTGGTCCGCCACCCGCTGGTGCAGGAGGTGATCAAGGCCTACGACCGGCTCCGCCTGAACAACGGCGGCAACGGCAACGGCCCCGGTGGCTCTCGCCCGCCGCCCGCCCCCCCGTCGCCCCCGCCCGTGCCCGACTCGCCGCCCGCGCCCGCCGCGCCACCGACGTCCGACGAGCCGCGCTGACCGCCGTGCCGGTGACCACCGTGGTCCGCGGGCGCGCCGCGGAGCTGCTGAACGC
>JBKPRZ010000543.1:0-5029 GCA_046734815.1 Myxococcota bacterium
CCGAACGGGCCCGCGCCCGCGCCCGCGGCGATGATCGGCACCGTCACGGCGGCGCCCCCCGCCGCCAATGCGAACGCCACCGCGGCTCCGGTGGCCCCCGCCCCCGAGCCGGCACCCAGCGCGCCCCTGCGTCGGGCGACCGATGGAGCCACACCCGCGGTCGAGACCGGAAGCCGTGTGCGGTCCCCGGCCGCCCTCGAGCCGACGGTGCGGGTGGTGACCGCCACCAAGCCGCCGCCCAACACGGACCGGAAGACGGACCGGAAGACGGACGGCCAGCTGGACGCCACGCCACCGCCGGAGGCGGTCCTGGCCGCGTCCTCCACGCAATCCGTGCGCACGCGCGGCCCGGGCGGTGGCAGCCTGGTCGCCTCGCTGTTCTTCCATGCCCTGCTGGGCGTGGCCCTGGGCCTGGCCATCGTGGGCGGCTACTGGGCCTTCCTGCGCTGGGGCGGAGCCCTCAAGCTGGGCTGAAGAGACCATGGCCACCGCCCTCTGGAGCCGCATCCGCGACGGCTATCGCCGCAGCAGCAAGCCCAACGACATCTTCTGGAACCGCTACGTGGCCCGGCCGCTGGCCGCGCTGCTGGTGGCGCCGCTCGAGCGCACGCGCGTCACCCCCAACCAGGTCACCCTGCTGTCGCTGCTCGTGTTCCTCGTGTCGGCCGCCCTGATGGTGCTGCTGCCCGGGCCGCGCGGGCTTCTGGCGGCGGTGGTCGTGCTCGAGCTGTCTTACGTCCTCGACTGCGTCGACGGGCAGCTGGCCCGGCTGCGCGGCAGCTCGTCGCCGGTGGGCGCACACCTCGACTTCCTGATGGACGAGCTCAAGGCGTTCGTCCTCGTCGGGGCGGTGGCGGGTCGGCTGTGGAGCGATTCGGGCGACGACCGCTTCCTGCTGGAGGGACTGGTGGCGCTGGTCGCGGTGGCCTCGGGCATCAGCCTCACCACCTTCATCCGCCGGCCCGAATACATCGCCGCCACCGGCGCGCAAGTGTCGAAGGGCTCGGGCGACTACGGCGAGGGCTTCGCGGCCAAGCCGGACCCCGCTGCGGCTGCGAGCGCCTCGCCCCTGCGGCAGCTGGTGGGGCTGGTCGAGCGTTTGGGACGGTTCCTCATCCACTACCCGAGCTATCTTCTGTTGGTGGCCATCGCCGACCGTCTCGATCTCTTCCTGCACACTTACTTCGCGGTACACGCCGCCTACGCTGCCCGTGCCCTGCTGGGCGTGACCTGGAAGCTGGGGCGATCGGCGCGATGAGCTCGCCGATCGATCGCGCCATCATCGTGGCCGCGGGACGGGGCAGCCGCCTGGGCGGCAAGACCGACGAGATCCCCAAATGCATGGTGCAGGTAGGTGGCCGGCCCATCTTGCACCACCAGCTGGGCGCCCTGGCCCGGGCCGGCGTGCGCGAGGTGGTGGTGGTGCGCGGCTACCGCGGCCATCTGATCGACGGCGCCGCGCACCGGCTGCGCTTCATCGAGAACCCGGACTGGCAGACCAACAACATCCTGGCCTCGCTGATCTACGCGGCCGACGAGATGGCGCCCGGGTTCGTGTTCTCGTATTCGGACATCGTCTTCGCCTCCGAGGTCGCGCGCCGCCTGACCGAGACCGCCCGCCAGGCCGGGCCGGAGATCAGCGGCGCCCTGGTCATCGATCGCCGCTGGCAAGACGCCTACGTGGGCCGGACCCTGCACCCGGTCTCGGAAGCGGAGCTGGCGCAGGTGGAGGGCAACGGCGCCTCCGCGCGCGTGGTCCGGGTGGGCAAGCAGGCGGTGGACCCGGCCGTGGCGGTGGGTGAGTTCATCGGACTGGCCTGGTTCTCGGCGCGCGGCGGACAGGCCCTGCGCGAGGTGTGGAACGGCGCCGTGAAGAACGCCGGCCTGGACGCGCCCTTCGGGCGGGCGCGCGCGCTGCGGGTGGCCTACCTGACGGACGCTCTGAACGCGCTCGCCGACGCCGGCCACCAGCTGCTGCCCGTGTTCATCGACGGCCAGTGGCGCGAGATCGACACCGGCCAGGACCTGGCCGCGGCCGAAACCGTCATCGACGGCTGGAGCTGATCGCGCAGGCGGGGGCGACGTGGCCGGCGGCGACGAGCAACACTGGCTCTACCGTCTGTCGGCCGACGCCTGGCTCAGCGCCGCCGACAACGAGCTTCTCCAGGCCGACCAGGCCCTGCAGCGACGAGCGATCCGCCCCGCCGTCACCCACGCCCGCCGGGCCGCCGGCATGGCCCTGAACGCCGTCCTGGCCCGCACGCCCGAGCCCGACTGGCCCGCCTGGGGCCGCAGCTACATGGACCACGTCGTGGCCCTGGCCACCGACGCGCGCGCGCCCGCCGACGTCCAGGAAGCCGCCCGCCAGCTGCGAGACACGCCTCCCCAGCCACCCGCCCTGGTGCAGCTGGGCCCGCCCGATCGCCGCGCCCTCGAGGCCGCGCAGCGGATCGTCGGCTGGGCACGCGCCGAGAGCGACCGCCGCCAGCAGCCTAGCTGAGCCTGAATGGGTAGGTGACGATCTGGCTGGAGCCGGAGGCCGGGAAGCGCAGACGATCCACCACGCCGCGCACGCAGCCGTAAAGGCCCCCTTTCATGAGGATGGCGGGGCCCTCGACCCGCACGCCCTTGATCGAGCCGGTGCGCTGGATCCGGAACTTCACGTTCACCAGCCCGGGGATGTACACCTCGCCGTCGGGGCGCGCGCGGGCGATGCACTCGAGCACCGCCTCTTCCTGCGCGCGGAAGCGCTCGTCGATGTCGTCCTGGGACAGCTCGGGCAGCTGCCGCTCGTCGTTGAAGTCCATGCGCACCACCTCGGGGCGCGACAGGTCCTCGCCCTGCCCCACCATGCGACGGTCGGCGGCGCTGAGACGGATCGGCTCGGGCTCGGGTTCGGGCTCCGGTTCCGGCTCGGGCGGCCGCACGCCGGGCTTGCCGCGCGCGCGCGCGACCCGCACCGCGCCCCGGCCGCGCTTGCGCTTCTTCTTGGCCGCGCCGGCGTCGGTCTTCGCCGATGCCACCGGCTGACCGGCGTCGCGGGACTTCCAGAACAGATACCCGCCGAACACCAGCGCGGCGACCAGCAGGCCGAGGAGAAACCCTTTCATGCGGCGGCCGCCCAGTATAGGCGCAGGGGCAGCGCCGCACGAAACGCCGACGGCATTTCCGCCCTTGCCGGCGGGCAGCCGTGGCATAGTTGGCGCGATGCACGTCCGATCGGCCACCGCCGCGGCGGCCCTGCTGTCCCTGCTCCCGGTGGCGCCGACCGCCGCCAAGGAGCATTCGGCCGGCTGCGCCCTGCTGCCGCCGCTGATCGAACGCCTGCGCACGACCATGGTCCTGGCCAGCGTGCACCGGGCGCGCGGCAGCTCGCTGGCGGCCTACCAGGTCATGCGCATCAACGCCGCCGCCTTGCTGACCGATCCCGAGGCGCGCAGCTGCGGCGCCTTCACCACCACGCTCGAACGTGCGCTGACCCGGGCCGCGCGCACCACCACCGCCGCCGACGCCAGCCTCGAGCTGGACCTCGGCTACACCGGCGCGCTCGCGCTCGCCCTGATCGGCGAGCTGCCCGGCGGCAGCCTGGCGGCCAAGCAGCTCGATGTTCCCGAATCGGCCGTCTACGCCGAGGACTGCCCGGACCTGCTTCCCATCGTGCGCCGTCTGGAGGCCAGCACGCCGGCCCTGGCGGCGCGGGCCGCGGCCGTGCTGGCCGATCTGAAGCAGCGCCCGCGCTGCGGCCGGGTCAAGGAGCTGCTGGAATCGCGGCCCGATCGCCTGCCCGCCGCGGTGGATGCCCTCCTGCTCGACGAGCAGCAGGCCAGCCCCAGCGCCAGCAACCCGATCGCCCGCTGCCCCGAGCTGCCGCTGGTGCTGGAACGGCTGGCCGGCGCGATCAATGTGGGCGCTCCCCTGTACAACAAGGGGGACCACGATGGCTGCCGCCGACTCTACGAAAAAACCGCGCGCGACCTGCTGGGACCCGTCATTCCCGCGGGGCGCTGCCCGGTCGTGCGCAAGGAGCTGGAAGGCGCGCTGACCGAAGCCTCGCATTCGAGCACCGTCGGCGACGCGGCCTGGGCCCTGCGACGCGGGTTCGATCGAATCGCAGGCTCGCTGCGTCCGGGAGACGACACAGGCCCGCCGAACTAGATGAATCGGCGTTTGACCAGGCCCTGAGGCGGCCCGCGTTATCCGGTCTTGTCTCACCTTGGGGCCTAGCCAGGGGCGTCACCCTCGCTTGACCTACAGATGCGCCTGCCATTAATTTTATCGAAACTGAACGCCCTGGCCCTTGGCGGCCTTATGTTCGCCCAACAAACTACGAGGAGAAAACCAACCCCATGAAGAAATCGGACCTGGTGGATCTGGTGGCGCAGCAGCGGAATCTCCCGCGCCCACAGGTCGAAGCCACGATTGATGCCCTGCTCGACGCCATAGCGAACAATCTGGCCAAGGGTGAGCGCATCGATCTGCGCGGGTTCGGCGCTTTTCTCGTGCGGGAGTCCGCGGCGCGCACGGGGCGGAATCCTCGAACCGGAGAGGCGATCCAGATTGCGGCGCGAAAGACGCCGACTTTTCGTGTAGGTAAGGAGCTCAAGGACCGGGTCAACGGACCAGCAGGCACCTGAGCAGGGTCAAGAAAACAAGCGCACACAGCGAGCCAGGCAACGGACAAATTGGTTATGGGTACCCGTCTCTTCGTTGGCAATCTCTCGTACAACGTCAACGAGCAGGAGCTGAAGGAAGCCTTCGTCACTGAAGGCATCGAAGTTCGAAGCGTCAAGGTGGCGCTGGACCGCGAAAGCGGTCGGCCGCGTGGATTCGCGTTCGTCGAAACGATGACGGACGAGGGAGCCAAGCAGTCGATCGAGAAGCTGTCCGGCAAGATGCTGCAAGGACGCACGATCGTGGTCGAGGAGGCGCAGGCCCGCGCGGCCGGCCCCCGACCCGGCGGCGGTCCCGGCGGGCCGCCCCGGCCCGGCGGATTCGGCGGTGGACCGCCGCGACCCGGCGGATTCGGTGC
>JBKPRZ010000544.1:0-4206 GCA_046734815.1 Myxococcota bacterium
ATCCAGTCGCGTGCGCAGCGCCGCCAGCCGCGGCGCCGCCGCTGCGCAGGCCGGGCAAACGCGCGCGTGCGCCTGCGCCGCCGTGGCATCACCCAGCAGCCAGGCGGCGTGCGCGTCGGCGCAGGTCACGGCCTCTCCTCCCCGGCGGTCAGCTCCAGCAGACGGGCCACCGCCTGATGCAGCCGGCTCTTCACAGTCCCGCGCGGGCAGCCCAGCACCGCCGCCGTCTCCTCCTCGGACAGCCCGTGGTAATAGCGCAGGATCACCGTGCTCCTCTGGGCCTCGGGCAGCTGCGCCAGCAGGCTGCGCGCGTCCAGCAGCTCGTCGGGCGACGGGGGCGGTCGACCGTTGCCGTCGCCCAGCGCACGTTCGGTGTCGTCCGGCGACAGCGGGGTCTCGACCGCGCGCCGGGCCCGGTCCCGGCAGAGGTTGAGCGCGATCTGGAACAGCCAGGTCGAGAAGCGTCGCCCGGGATCGAAGCGGTCCGCCGCCCGCACCACCCGCAGCCAGGTCTCCTGGCGCAGGTCCTCCACGTCCCGCTCGTCGCCGCCGGTGTGGCGGGTGATGAACGCGTGCAGCGGGCGGTCCCAGCGCGCCAGCAGGCCCGCCAGGGCGCGCTCGTCGCCGCGGACCAGCCGGGCGACGAGGTCCTCATCGCTGGCCATGCCCGGGTGATCATGGCACGGGGCGGTTGCCGAACAGGCGGCGGATGCTGTCGGTCAACCAGGAGAACGCCCGGACCAGCGCTGGCTCGTGCCCGGGCTGCTCCGGGATGATCAGCCACAGCGCCAGGTAAGCGAGCGCGCCGCTGAGGTGAAACAGCGTCAGCACCACGAACGCCAGCCGCACCGGCGTCACCGGGACGGCCAGCGCGTGGGCCACCGCCACGCACACACCAGCCAGCTTCTTGCCGGGATGCGACCGGTGCCAGCTGCGCGGATCGCGCAGGTAGACGCGGCTGCGGCAGTGCGGGCAGCGGACCGCCGCCGGGGAGATCGGCTCGGCGCAGTAGGGACAGGGACGGGGACTCTGGTCGTCCATCGGGGAGGCCTCCATCTGCCGGTAATACGCAGGCGCCCCCCGGAAGGTTCAATCGCCCGCCGCCGTCGCGACGGGCCGTGACCCCCGTCTCAGAACCAGCCGCGCGTGCGCCGGCGCGGCCGCTTGCCCAGCAGCGCGCCCATCAGCCCGCGCGTCACCTCGCGCGCGATCGTGCGCGCCACCGGGGACTTGAGCGCGTCCGTCCAGACCGAGTCGTCCTCCGCCTCCGATCCCCGCGGGCGCCGCGACGGTTCGCCATAGCTCTCGGTGTCGACCTCGTCCTGTTGCGGGGCAGGCTTGTCGTGCGTCTGCTCGGCGGGCGCCATCCGCCGCGTGAGGATCTCGTGGGCGCTGATCCGGTCGATGGCCGTGGCGTAGTGGCGCACCTGTTCGGTCTGGAGGAAAGGCGCCATCTCCTCGGGCGTCAGCGGCCCCATGCGCGAGGCCGGCGGCGCGATGCGGGTGACGAAGGGCGGGGTGGGCGAGCCGTTCTCCGTCAGCACCGTCACCAGCGCCTCGCCGATCCCCAGCGTGGTCAAGGTCTCCTCGACGTCGTAGAAGTCCGTCTTCGGGTAGGTGCGGGCGGCCGCGCGCAGCGCCTTGTCGTCATCGGGTGTGAACGCGCGCAGGGCGTGCTGGACCCTGTTGCCCAGCTGGGCCAGCAGGCTGGCCGGGACGTCTTTCGGGTTCTGGGTCACGAAGAAGATGCCCACCCCCTTGGACCGCACCAGCCGCACCACCTGCTCGACCTGTTCCAGGAAGGCCTTGCTGGCGTCCTTGAACAGCAGGTGTGCCTCGTCGAAGAAGAAGACCAGCTTGGGCTTGTCCAGGTCGCCCACCTCGGGCAGCTGGTGATAAAGCTCCGCCAGCATCCACATCATGAAGGTGGACGACAGCGCCGGCTTGTCCTGGACGTCGGCCAGCTCGAGCACACTGATGCGGCCGCGCCCGTCGGCGGTCGCCTGCAGGAGGTCGTCGATCTCCAGCTCGGGCTCACCGAAGAAGTGGCCCGCGCCCTGCTGCTCCAGCGCCACCATCTCGCGCAGCAACACCCCCACCGACGCCTTCGAGATCCCGCCGTAGTCGCGCAGGCTCTCGGCCCCCTCGCCGGTCAGATGGTTGAGCACCGTGCGCAGGTCCTTGAAATCCAGCAGCGGCAGCTTGCGGTCGTCGCAGTACTTGAACACCAGCGCCAGCACGCTGGACTGGGTGTCGTTCAGCCCCAGCACCTTGCTCAGCGCCAGCGGTCCGAACGACGACACCGTCGCCCGCAGCTGCGCCCCGCGCGCCCCGCTCAGGCTCAGCAGCTCGACCGGGAAACCGGCCGGCTGCCAGCTGGTGCCGGTCTGGGTGGCGCGTTCCTGCACCTTGGGGCTGGGCGTTCCCGGGACCGCCAGCCCCGAGACGTCGCCCTTCACGTCCGACACGAACACCGGCACCCCCGCCGCCGACAGCCGCTCGGCCATCAGCTGCAAGGTCTTGGTCTTGCCGGTGCCGGTGGCGCCGGCAATGAGACCGTGACGGTTCATCATCGCCAGCGGGATCCCGATCAGCGGCTCGGGGTGGCACTGGCCGCCGTGCACCACCGCGCCCAGCGGAATGAAGCCCGGCTTGCCCGCGCCGGGGAAGGCCGCCCGCGCCGCCGCCAGGACCTTGGGATCGACAGCCATCCGCCTACGCTACCCGAGATCCTCAGTGGTGGCCGGAGAACTTCTCGCCCGCCTCGACGGCCACGGGCAGTCGATTCTGCGGCGGCGGCAGCGGGCAGGTGGCGAAGGAGGTGAAACCACAGGGAGGCGTGTACGACTTGTTGAAGTCCAGCACGATCTTCCCATTGCCGGGCTGCTCGGCGTACAGGAAGCGCCCCGCCCCGTAGGTCTGCTTGCCCGCGGTGGCGTCGCGGAAGATGAGAAACAGACGCCGGTCGGGATCGTCCGGCTCGATCACCGGATCGAGGGCCAGGTCCTGCCCGTTCAGTCGGAAACGCAGGCGTCCGGGGCTCTCCATGTCGGTCGTCGTCCCCAGCACCGTGGGCACCTTGACCACCGTCTTCTGCGCGTGCGGCACCAGGGTGGCCTCCACCCGGTATTCCGGTCTCACCGGGAAGTACTGCAGGCCCTTGAACGCCTGGCGGGCGGGGCTGCGCAGGTCGCGCACCCGGATCGCCATCTTGCCGTCGCGGTCGAGCACGAAGAACTGCACCTCCCCGATCACCACCACGTCGGGCGGGCCCGGCACGTCGGGCCGCAGCTCGGTCCGCCCCTTGATCAGCACCGGTGGCGTCTCGGGTCCTCGTCGCAGCTCCGCCTTCACCAGCGGCGCCAGCTCGATCGACACCTTGCCCCCTTCCAGGCGCAGCATCCCCCCCACCGGTGGCACCGAATGCGCGGGCAGCACCACCGTGTTGGACGAGTCGTTGCCGAAGGGGTTCTCGCCCGGCTTCAGCCAGACCAGCGCCGACACCACCAGCCAGCCGTCGTCGGCCGTCAGCCGCTTGTGGCGCCACTTCTGCCACTGCTCGATCTCCTGCGCGTACGGTCCACCGGCGCCGCTGGAGCTCGTGCGCTTCACGATGGCCAGCGCTGCCGCGCCGGCGGCCAGCAGCACGACCACGACGGCGAGCAGACCCCCTCGGGAACGTTGGACGGCGTGCGCTTGTCCGGACATCCGCGGCAGTCTGTCATCGCCCCGCCAGCCTGGCCAGAGCCAGCCTCGCGCGCCGCTACCGGCTGGCCCGGGTCGACCGGTCCCGGGCCGCGACCTCCACCCGGGTGCTGGACGCCCGGCGGGCGGCCCGCAGCAGCGGCGCCGCCGGCGGCAGCTTGCCCAGCACCAGCTCGATGGTGCGCGCCGCCTGGTGCACCAGCATCGGCAGGCCGTCCTGGTAGCGCGCCACCCGCGCGCGGGCCAGCCGCGCCAGCGGTGTCGTGTCGCCGTAGGCCATCTCCAGCACCGCGGTCGAGCGCCCGAGCGCCTCGATCCCCGCCGCCCCCTCGGACTCGCCCCAGGCCGAGGCCGGCACCGCCGAGACCAGCGCGGTGGCGCCCTCCAGCGCGGCGGCCAGCCGTTCCGGCGTCCAGGGCGAGACCGAGATCCGCGTGCGCAGGCGGGGCGAGAACCGCACCCGCAGCGCGCGCGCCGCCGCCGGCCGGCGCGCCACCAGGC
>JBKPRZ010000545.1:0-5543 GCA_046734815.1 Myxococcota bacterium
GAGCAGCACCGGCGCGCAGCCGGTCGAGAACATGCAAGATCACGAACGAACCTCGGGGCAAGGACGCCATGGATGTTCGCTTGAACCATGGGTCGAGCGGGAGAACGAAACCGGTCGGTCGCCAAAAATTCAGCAACGGCACACCGGGGAGTGACCCTCGGTTACCGGACATTCACGCGCGCGATACCTGTCCGCGACGGTGCCGTCGGAGCGCGCGCGCCCAGCCCGCGAGAGCCGCCAGCAGCACCGGCGGGGGCGGGGGTTCCGACGGGTCGAGCCGGCAGGCACATCCACCGGGCGCCGAAGGGGTCCCGCCCCCCGGGCCGGTTGCGTCCGGACCGCCCCCGTCCACCGCCCCGGCGTCGTGCGGCCCGTCCGCGCAGCGCCCGTAGATGTCGCACAGCCACAGCTCGGTGGCGGTGCAGCGTTCGCGGACGCAGGCGCGCGCGCCCTGCAGGTCGGCCAGGCGCACCACCGGCGACCAGCTGCGCCCCTGATCGGTCGAGCGCCCGAGCAGGAAACGGTCCCCGGCGCTCTCGCCCGCACCACAGGCGAGCAGATGCCCGTCCTGCCAGCCGAGGCAGCGGTAAGCGGGCCCGTCCTCGCCGGAGGCAATCGGCTCGGCCCAGCTGCGCCCCCCGTCGTCGGACCGATACAGGCGCGCGGGTGGCCGTCCGGCTTGCCGGATGGGGGCGGTGCCGGCGACGAACAGCGAGTCGGGGCCGGCGCCGAAGGTGAAGCCCGCCAGCACCTCGCCGTCGCGCAGCTGCAGCAGCCGGACCACCGACTGACCGGCGTCGGCGGTCTGCCACAGCTGATCGCCGGCGGGATCGGGGATGACGAGGACGATGGTGTCGGGCCGTACCGGCGCCACCGCCAGCGCCCCCAGCGGGTTGCGCGGCGGCGGCTGGATGGCGGCGGTCAACTCGCGGCTGCTCCAGGTTTCGCCGCCGTCGTCGGAGCGATCCAGCACCGTTGTCGCCCCGACGGTGGCGGAGACCAGGTACAGCCGCAGGCCGGGCCCGGCCAGCAGGCGTGGGTCCTGCCGGTCCGCGGGAAAGACGTGCTGGCGGATGAAGTGGTCGCCGCCGTCGAGCGAGCGGTACAGCACCGGAGGATCGCCGGCCAGCGCCCAGATCCGCTGCGGGTCGCCACGGTCGAAGGCCAGCGCGCTGGCGGACTGGCCGGGCAGATCGCCGGCCACCGGCGCGAAGGAGCAGCCCTCGTCGTCGGAGATCAGCAGGTCCGACCGGCCGCCCGCGAACAACCGCCCGCGCGGGTGGCGCCAGACCCGGTCAGGCAGCGGCTGGCCATAGTGGTCGTCGCAGACGAACTGCCAGGTGGCCGCGTCGGGCGCGGGCAGCAGCAGGCCGAAGTTCGCCACCAGCACCGGCGGCTGCCCGGGCAGGTAGGCCAGCGGCTCGGGCGAGCGGCAGGGCCCGCCCGCGGTGGCGAGACAGGCCAGCACGCCGACCAGGCTCATGTCAGCGTGGGCAGGCGGCGGTAACGGAGCGCGATCCCCTCCGGCTCCTGCTCGGCGGCCCGGCGGGCCTGCTCGATCAACCCGTGGTCGGGTGAACGCGAGCAGACCGGATCGGTGGCGGCGGCGTCGCCGGTCAGCTGGAAGGCCTGGCACCGGCAGCCGCCCAGGTCGATGGACCGGCGGTCGCAGCTGCGGCAGGTGGGGCTCATCCAGTCCTCGCCGCGAAAGGCCTGGAAGGCGGGCGAATCGCGCCAGATCTCGGCCAGCGGCCGGTCGCGCACGTTCTCGAACCGCAGGGCGGAGATGGTGTGGGCGGCCTGGCAGGGCAGCGCGGTGCCGTCGGGCGTGACCACCAGGTAGCGCCGCCCCCAGCCCTGCATGCAGGTGCGCGGGTAGTCGGCGTGGTAGTCGGGCAACACGAACAGGACGTCCATCGTGCCGCGCAGGCGCTCGCGCGCGGCGGCCGCTTCCTGGCGCGCGCGCTCGAGGGCGGCGGCGGTGGGCAACAGCAGGGGCCGGTTCTCGAGTGCCCAGCCCAGGTACTGGGTGTTGGCCAGCTCCAGCCGGTCGGCGCCCAGACCCTCGGCAAAACCGATGATCTCGGCGGTCCGTTCCAGGTTCTGCCGGTGCATGACCACGTTGATGGTCAGCGGCCGCTGCAGCTCGCGGACGAAGCGGCAGAAGGCCAGCTTCTCCTGCATGAGCTCCCGACCGGCGATCCGCTGCGCACTTTTCGGGTCGACGTCCTGGAAGGAGACCTGGACCGCGTCCAGCCCACGCTCGAACAGACCCACCAGACGCTCGCGCGATCCCGGCACGCCGCTGGTGATCAGGTTGGTGTAGAGCTCCAGCCGGCGGGCCTGCTCGACGATGATTTCGAGGTCGTCACGCAAGGCCGGCTCGCCGCCGGTGAGGTTCACCTCCAGCACGCCCAGCGCCTCGGCCTCGGCCAGCACCCGGCACCAGGTCTCGGTATCCAGCTCGGGACCGCTGCGGGCGAGCTGCACCGGGTTCGAGCAGTACAGGCAGCGCAGCGGGCAGCGGTAGGTCAGCTCCGCGACCAGCGCGTAGGGCCGGTGGGCGGCGCCGTTCAGCTGGCCGGCGTCCATGTGACCAGCCCCCGCGCCACCAGCGCCTCGAGCAGCGCGGTCACGTCCGCCGTGATGGTGGCCTGCGCCTCGGGACGGTCCGCCGCCAGCGCCTGGACGATCTCGGCCACCGTGTGCCGGGCATCGCACAGCCGCACGATCGCCGCCGCGCTGGCGTTCAGGGCCAGGCCGCGCTCGGGATACAGCAACATCGTCCGCCCGCTGATCCGGTCGTCGCGCAGCCGCGCCCGGGCGGCCAGCTTCGGACGGGCGTCGATGGGAATCATGCCACCGCCCCCGCCGCGGCCATGGTCACGCAGTCGAGCAGGTGCCAGAGCACCTCGGTCTTGCGCACCAGCGCGGCCACGCACGCTTCCTGCAGCTGGCTGGTGGTGGCGTGGGCCTGCACGAAGGCCACCGCCTCCTGCGAGTCGCGGCGGGCGCGCGTGACCCGGCCGCGGAAATACGCCAGCCCCTCGCGCGCGACCCAGGGGTAATGTTTCTCCCAGGCCTCGATCCGGCGCGACATCAGATCGGGGGCGAAGAACTCGGTCAAGGACGAGGCCACCGCCACCACCAGCGGGCTGCTCCGCACCAGCTCGACGTACCCGTCGCACGCGAAACGCACGCCGGGCAACACGCCGGCGCAGGAGGCGACCGCCTCGCGGTCCAGGCCCACCGCCACCGCCAGGGCCAGCCAGTGGGCCAGCCCGCCGGGGCGGGCGCCACCGGGCGCATCGGGATCGTCGACGCCGTCGTGGTCCTGGATCCGGCGGATCCACATCCGCCGGAAGGCGGGATCCTCGGCCTTCGACAGGATGAGCGCGTCCTTGATCGGGATCCGCGTCTGGTAATAGTAGCGGTTGGCCACCCACAGCTGCAGCTCGGCGCGCGACAGCCGCCCCTCGTGCATGCGGACGTGAAAGGGATGGGAATCGTGGTAGCGGCGGGCGCCCTCGTCGCGCAGGCGATCCAGCAACTGCTGGGCGGTCAGCGGGGTGCTCACAGCCGCAGCTCCAGCCCCTCGTGCGCCACCTCGACCCGGGCGGCGGCCAGGGCGGCGCGCTCGGGCGAATCGGCCCGCAGCAGGGGGTTGGTGTTGTTGAGGTGGATGAGGAACTTGCGGGGCGCGGACAAGGTGCGCAGGAACGCGAGGCTGCCGTCGGGGCCGCCCACCGGCAGGTGAGCCATCTGGCGTGCGCGCCGCTCGCCCAGGCCGGCGGTGATCAGCTCGTCATCGGTCCAGAAGGTGCCATCGATGAACAGACAGTCGGAGTCGGCCAGCCGCTCGCGCACCGCCGGGGTCAGCGACGCCAGAGCCGAGAAATAGGCCAGCCGCCCGCCCGTGCGGCGGTCGCGGACGATGAGGCCGACGTTGTCGCCGGGCGCGGGATCGCCGGCGCCCTCGAGGTGCAGCGGCCGCTTGCCCGGCGCCGCCACCGCCATCACCGACAGCCCGCTGTCGGCGCCGTCGGCGGTCAGCAGCGGTTGCTCGCCGTCCAGATCCAGCGCCCGCCAGCTGACCTGGCCGGGAAAGCGCTCGAGCGTGCGATACACGCTGTTGTCCTCGACGAAGCCGCGCCGGACCTCCTGGGTGGCGTAGACCACCAGCGGCTGCGATTCGCGCAGGCAGAGCAATCCCAGAACGTGGTCGAGGTCGCCGTTGGTCAACAGGATCGCCGCCACCGGCGTGTGCCGCGGCTGGCGCGGCCACAGCGCCGGGAAGCTCTCGATCTGACGACGCACGTCCGGCGAGGCCTGGATGAGAAACCAGTCCTCGCCGTCCGCGGAAAAAGCGATCGATTCTTCCAGCCGCGCGGGCGTCGCCGGATCACCGGCGCGAGCGGCACGGCAGTTGGCGCACCCGCAGTTCCACTGCGGCAGTCCTCCGCCCGCCGCGGAACCGAGGACGCGCAGGATCACTCGGCGCTCGTGTCGCCCTCGGAAGCGCGCGGGGGAGCACCGCCGCCGCGGTCGTCCGAGTCTCCCTGGTATCCGCCGATCTCGGCGTTCATGTCGATCTCTTCGAAGGTGGGCGTCTCCCAGCGCATTGGTGCCTCCTTGAGGGCGTATCGAGTTTCCAGAACTTAGTACCGCCACGTCCCGCCGCCAAGTACTTCCGGGTGGGCCCTCCGACTCGGCGCGCTTTTTACGCGCCAGTCTGGAACGCCGGCCCGCCGGCTCACCGTTTCATCAGCTCGGCCTGGTAGTCAGCCCAGACGCTGTCGATGTCCTTGCCGGTGATCTGCTGGACCAGCGCGGGGTAGCTGAAATTGCGGTTCTTCATGCCGATGTTGACCTTGTACCCGAAGTCCTTGTCGTACTTGTCCTCGATCCAGGCGATGAAGAACCCCCCGGTGGTGTAGGCGTCGGACCAGTTGCCGCCCGGACGCCGCCGCGCCAGGCGGTCGAATCCGGCGCGGTAGCGGACCCAGTCGGCCATCGCCTCGACCAGCGAGCCGCCGCCGCCCTGGTTGCTCTGCCAAAGGTGCGTCACCTCGTGAACCAGCACGCCGTCGATCTCGAACTCCTGGGCCTGGGCGTTGCCGCCGATGCCGCCGATGTAGTTGCTGGAGAAATGGATCTGGCCCCCGCCGGTGAAGGCGACGCCGCCCATGGCCGCTATGATCAGCCGGAAGCTCGCGTTTCGGCGCACCTCCTCGGGTTTCCGGTACAGCAGGCGGCAGACGGCGCGCGAGTGCTTCTGCATGGTGGCGACCGGGTCGGGCACGAACTGGTTGAAGCGCATGCCGCCGGCGCTTGTCGCTGCCTGGTTGTCGAACTCGACCTGCGGCGTGCACAGCTGGTCGATGGCCGGGTCGGCGGCGGTCCCGCCTCCATCACCGACCGGACCGCGGTCCGAGCGCGCGGCGGTGTCAGCGGGCCGCGCCGCGTCCGTGCGTGGGGCACCACCCGAGCCGGCGCTGCCACCGGTCCCCGCGGTCCCGCCGGTGCCCGCGCTGCCACCGGTG
>JBKPRZ010000546.1:0-6024 GCA_046734815.1 Myxococcota bacterium
GTTTTCGCCCCTAGCGTCCCCCGTCCCCATCCCGTCCCCGTCCCCGTCCCCGTCCTCGTCCTCGTCCTCGTCCTCGTCCTCGTCCTCGATGGTGATCTCTGCAGGACGGCAAACCTGAGGAACAAACCGTGGAACAGCCCCAGGAACGGTGTTCCACCCGCGGTTACGCCTCCCCATCAGGAGGCAAAATCGCCATGGAAAACATCCTCGGTATCGTCATTCCGGTCAGCTTCATCGGCGCGCTGGTCATCGAGCGCCTGTTCCCCGCCCGCCCGCTGCCCAAGGTTCGCGGCTGGTTGTGGAAGGGGCTAGCCTTCTTCGCCTTCACCGGCGTGGTCAACTCGCTGGTGCCCGCCCTGGTGGCCAAGGTGGTCGGTCCGCGCGCGCCCTTGCAGCTGCAGGGCCTGGGCACCGTGGGGGGTGCCATCCTCGGCTTCGCCGTGGCCGACTTCATCGGTTACTGGTTGCACCGCCTGATGCACCGGGTGCCGTTCATCTGGCGCTGGACGCACCAGATGCACCACAGCGCCGAGCGGATGGATCTGGCGGGCATGACCTACTCGCACCCGCTGGACACCTTCCTCGCCTTCGGCCTGCCCGGGCTGGCCACCGGTCTGCTCGGGCTCAGCCCCGCGGCGGGCGCGCTGGCCGGTTTCCTCGGGTACGCCACCGCCGTGATCCAGCACTCGAACGTGCGCACCCCGCGCCTGCTGGGCTACCTGATCCAGCGCCCCGAGCAGCACGGCCTGCACCACGAGCGCGGCGTGCACGCGTACAACTACGGCAGCCTGATGATCTGGGATCTGCTGTTCGGCACCTTCCGCAACCCGGCCGACTTCCCCGCCGCCTACGGCTTCTGGGACGGAGCCTCGAAGCGGATGGGCGCCATGATCCTCGGTCGCGACGTGGCCCAGCCGTGACGTCCCACCCACACGCCCGCGCCGGCGGGGCGGTCGCCTCCGTCGGCGCGGCGTGGTACCTTCCAGCCGTGTCCATGGGTCTCGCAGCACCGGCCGCCGTTCCGGTGGAGGTGATCGCCGCCGACCGGCGGGTGTTCCGGCTGTCGCACGAGATCGGGGCGGGCGGATTGCGGCTGCAGACACCGGCCCCGTTCGAGCCCGGCCGCCCGGTGATGGTGCGGTTCGCCCTGCCCGGACAGCCTGCCCGGCTGGAGCTGAACGCCGAGGTGGGAGCGACTGGCGCCGCGGTGGAGGAGGACGGGGAGAAGGGCGGGCTGGCCATCGACTTCCGCGAGCCGCCGCCCGAGGCACGCGCCGCCATCAGCGCCTATGTGAGCGAACGTCTGGGTCTGCCGCCCCTGCCCTGACATGGCCACCCCCGCCAAAGCCGCCACACCCAGCGAGTCCCCTGCCCCCGCCTCGCCGCCGGCGTCCGCCGCCCCCCCGTCCGCCGTTTCCCCCGCCGATGCCGCCATCGCACGCCTCGAGGAGCTGGAGAAGCGGGCCGAGGCCGGCGGTGGTCCCGAACGGGTCGAGCGCCAGCACCGCGCCGGCAAGCTGACCGCGCGCGAGCGGCTGGCCCTGCTGTGCGACCCCGGGACCTTCCTCGAGCTCGACAAGTTCGTCACCCACCGATCGACCGACTTCGGCATGGCGGATCAGAGGATCCCGGGCGACGGCGTGGTCACCGGGCACGCGCTGATCAACGGGCGGCAGACCTTCGTGTTCGCCCAGGACTTCACCGTGTTCGGCGGATCGCTGTCCGAGGCCTACGCGGGCAAGATCTGCAAGATCATGGATCTCGCCACCCAGGTGGGGGCGCCGGTGATCGGCCTGAACGACTCGGGCGGGGCGCGCATCCAGGAGGGGGTGGCCTCGCTGGGCGGCTACGCCGAGATCTTCCTGCGCAACACCGCCGCCTCGGGGGTGGTGCCGCAGCTGTCGGCGGTGCTGGGCCCCTGCGCGGGCGGCGCGGTCTACTCGCCGGCCATCACCGACTTCATCTTCATGGTCGAGTCGACCAGCCACATGTTCATCACCGGTCCCGACGTCATCAAGACCGTCACCCACGAGGAGGTCAGCAAGGAGGAGCTGGGCGGCGCCGTCACCCACGCCAGCCGGTCCGGGGTGGCGCACCGCCGCTTCGCCGACGAACGCGCCTGCCTGGCCGGCCTGCGCGAGCTGCTGGCCTTCTTGCCCCAGAACAACCGCGAGGATCCGCCCCGCCGCCCGGCGCGCGACCGCGCCGACCGCGAGGACGCCTCGCTGGACAGCTTCATCCCGCCCGATCCGGCCAAGCCCTACGACATGCGCCAGCTGGTCACCCGGGTGGTCGACGACGGCGACCTGTTCGAGATCATGCCCGAGCACGCGCTGAACATCATCGTGGGGTTCGCGCGGCTGGACGGCCGCCCGGTGGGGATCGTGGCCAACCAGCCCGCCCACCTGGCCGGCTGCCTGGACATCGACGCCTCGGTCAAGGCGGCGCGGTTCGTCCGCTTCTGCGACTGCTTCAACATCCCCCTCATCACCTTCGTGGACGTGCCCGGCTTCCTGCCCGGCACCGCCCAGGAGTTCGGGGGGATCATCCGACACGGGGCCAAGCTGCTGTACGCCTTCGCCGAGGCCACCGTGCCCAAGCTGACGCTGATCACCCGCAAGGCCTACGGCGGCGCCTACGACGTGATGGCCTCCAAGCACATCCGCGCCGACATGAACTTCGCCTACCCGACCGCCGAGATCGCGGTGATGGGGCCCGAGGGCGCCGTCGGGATCATCTTCCGCGACGAGATCGCCGGGGCACCCGATCCCGCCGCGGCGCGCACGCGCTACGTGCGCGAGTACCGCGAGAAGTTCGCCAACCCGTTCAACGCCGCCGCGCTGGGCTACGTCGACGAAGTGATCCGCCCGCGGACCACCCGGTCGCGCCTGTGCCGGGCGCTGGCGCTGCTGGCGAACAAGAGGCAAGAGCGACCCGTGCGCAAGCACGGTAACATCCCGTTGTGACCTCGTCCCGGGGCCTCCCTCTGGCGGCTTGCGTGCTGGCGGCGTTCGCGGTGGGCGCCTCGTGCGCCACGCAGCAGCCGCCCGTGTCGAAGCTGGTCGACGGCAAGGTGGTGGTCACGCGGCCGGTGGACCCGAACGCGTACGAACATGTGGGACGCGCCCTCCTGTACGAGGAGGAGGACCGGCGCCAGGACGCCATCGACGAGCTGAAGCGCGCGCTGAACTTCGACCGGGACGCGCCCGAGCTGCACGCCCACATCGCCGAGCTGTACCTGGATCTCGACGACCCGTCGCGGGCGGAGGAGTACGTCAAGAGCTCGCTGGAGCTGGGCGATTCGGTCGACGGCTTCGTGGCCCAGGCCCACCTGCGGCGCCACCGCGGCGATCACGGCGGCGACGTCCAGTCGCTGCAGAGGGCGGTGGCGCTGACCAGCTTCAGCGAGGACAGCAGCCAGGCGGTGGCCACCCACCTCGAGCTGGCCGACGCGCAGCTGATGGCGCTGGACATCGACGGGGCCCTGCAGACGTTGCGCCGGCTGTGCGCGGGCGCGCCCGAGTCGGCGCCGTCGCACATCCGCCTGGCCTCGGTGGCCTGGGCGATGGCGGACTTTGAAGAGACCGAGAAGCACCTGCGTCTGGCCCTGCAGGAGGAGCCCAACCAGATCGACGCTCTGATGATGCTGGCATGGCTGTACACGTCGGGCGGACGCACGCAGGAGGCTCGGACCCGCTTTGCCGAGGCGCTGGAGCGGGCCGAGGGCTCGTACGAGGTGGCGTCGGCCTACGCCCGCTTCCTCGTCGCCATCGGCGAGCCGCGCGCGGCGGCCGACCTGGCCGACGACCTGGCCACCGCCGGCACCGACGAGGAGACCATCCTGGGGCGCATCGAGGTCGAGCGGTCCGCCCACCGCAGCGACCGGGCGCTGGCCCTGGCGCGCGAGCGGCGGGCGGCGGCGGCCAGCTCCGAGGACAGCAAGGCCCGGCTGGACCTGCTGATCGCGGACATGCTGGCGGACAGGGAGCCCGCCACCGCGGTGACCACCCTGCTGCGCGTGCCCAGGACGGTGTCGGTGTTCGTGGAGTCGCGCCTGCGCGCGGCGGCGCTGCTGCGGGGCGGGGGCAAGGTGGCCGAGGCCCAGCGGGCGGTGGCGGAGGCCGAGCCCGAGGCCAAGACGCCCGCCCAGATCGACGAGATCGCGGTGGCGCAGGCGCAGAACGACGAGAAGGCGGGGGCGGTCGACCAGGCGCTGCAGCGACTGGACCGCGCCGGCCAGCGGCCCGGCCACCTGCGCGTGCGGATGGCCCGGGCGTTCCTGCTGGACCGCCAGGGGCGCTGGCAGGATGCGCTGGGCGTGGCCGATGCGGTGATCGCCGACGATCCGAACAACGCCGAGGCGCTGAACTTCTGGGGCTTCGTGGCCGCCGATCACCGGCACGAGCTGCCCCGCGCGCGCCAGCGCATCCGCGCGGCGCTGTCCTTCGAGCCGGGCTCGGGGGCGGTGATGGACAGCCTGGGCTGGGCGCACCTGCAGGCGGGCGAGCTGAAGCAGGCGGCGATGTTCCTCGAGCAGGCCGGGCGGCTGGAGCCGGAGGACCCCGAGGTGCTGGGGCACCTGGCCGAGCTGTACGCCCGCAACGGCCAGCGCGACCGCGCCGAGCAGACCTTGCGCAAGGCCCTGGGCAGCAAGCCGGAGGACCCGCTGCGCCGCCGGCTGGAAGAGCAGCTGGCCAAGTCGAGGAGCAAGTAGCCGGTGCGGCCGCTGGCCGTCGCCGTCCTCGCCGCCGCGGCGGGCGCGGGCTGCATCGGCTGCGCGCCGGCGTTCGTGGCCCAGCGCCCCTACCCCGCGCCGTCGGCCCAGGACCTGCTGGCCGGGCTGCGCGCGCGCCAGCAGGCGCTGCGGTCGGCCGACCTGGACACGCGCACCACCAGCTGGCTCAGCGGCGACCGCGCCCGGGCCACCGTGCTGATGCTGGTCGACCGCCCTGGCCGGCTGCGCTTCGACGTCGAGGTGTCGCTGCACGGGGCGGTGGCGAACCTGGTCACCGACGGGCGCGACTTCGCGATGGTGGACCTGAACGCGCGCATCTACCGCACCGGCCCCGCCTGCCCGCAGAACCTGGGGCTGCTGGTGCCGGTGCCGCTGCGGCCGGCGGAGATCGCCGCCATCCTGCTGGGCGACGCCCCGCTGGATCCGGAGGCGCGCCCGGTGCGCCTGGACTGGGATGGCAAGGCGCGGGCGGACGTGCTGGAGATCGAGAATCCGGGTGGAGGCCGCAATCTGGCCGAACGGGTGTGGGTGAGCCTGCGCCGCACGACGGAGGGGAACCGATGGGACGTGGTGGGAGTGGAGGCCCGGCCGGCGCCGGGGCAGGGCCGCTGGCGGGTGGCTTACGACGAGATGCGGGTGGAGGGCGGCTGGGGGCAACCGGCGCTGATCCGCTTCGCCGAGCCAGGGCGGTCCTTCGAGGACGGGGTGGAGATCGTGGTCAAGGAGCGCAAGCTGAACCCCACCTTGCAGCCGCAGGCCTTCCAGATCGCGCCGCCCGAGGGCTTCGCCACGGTGAACCACCCCTGCGGTCAGCCCACCTTGTGACGGCGCTGGCCCTGGCGCTGGTCGCGGCCGCTGGCTGCGCGCCGGCGGAGGCCCGGCAGGACGGGGGGTCGATCACGCCGGGGGGCGAGGGCGCCCGCAGCTACTTCGCGCCGGTGCTGCCGGGCGCGGGCGAGGAGCGGATCACCGACCGGCTGGCGCGCGGGCTGCTGCGCGCGATCCGGGACGCCGCCCGCGAGCAACGGCGGCGCGCCCCCGAGCCCGACCCGCGGCTGACCGCGGTGGCCGAGTCGCTGGCCGAGACGGTGGGCCCCGACGAGGTGCCGGGGCTGGAGATGCAGGAGTTCCTGCTGCACCATCACGGTCTGGGCGAGCCGGTTCCCGAGCTGTTCATGCTGTCGATGGGGGTGGAGGAGGACTTCATCCGCGACCGGCTGGCGGCCAGCGTGTCGCGGGCGCTCGAGGCCAGCCGGTACGACCGGGTGGGGATCGGGGTGCACCGACAC
>JBKPRZ010000547.1:0-47606 GCA_046734815.1 Myxococcota bacterium
GGCAGGCGCCGCACGGTGTGGCGGGGCGCCGCCCGGCCGTCACCACCACCACGGCGGCGATCGCGTGGGCCCCCGCCGCCACCGCCGCCGCCGCCGCGTTCCGCTCGGCGCAGACGGTGAGCCCGTAAGAGACGTTCTCCAGGTTGCAGCCCACGTGGAGGGCGCCGCGCTCGTCGAGCACCGCCGCCCCCACCTGGAAGCCCGAGTAGGGCGCGCGCGCGTTCCGCCGCACCCGGCGGGCAGCGGCGAGCAACGCCTCCAGCCGGTCCTTCGGCAGCGGGCTTCTCAACCGGGCCCCGCGCCGGGGATGCGGCCGATCACCGCCGCCAGCAGCTCGCCCATGCGCCCCGCCCCGGCCGAGGCCGCGCGGGTCACCTCCTCGTGGCTCAGCCGCCCGCGCTTGACCCCCGCCGCCGGGTTGGCCACCAGCGACAGCCCCAGCACCGCCAGCCCGGCGTGCCGGGCGGTGATCACCTCGTGGATGGTGGACATCCCCACCAGCCCCACGCCCATGATCCGCAACATGCGCACCTCGGCGGGGGTCTCGTACGACGGCCCGGGCATGCCGGCGTAGACCGCCTCGCGCAGCGGCTTGCCGAACAGGCTCTGGGCCACCTCGCTGGCCAGCCCGCGCAGCGCCGGGGTGTAAGCGTCGGCCATGTCCACGAACCGCGGCCCCAGCCGCTCGTCGTTGGGGCCGGTCAGCGGCGACACGCCGGTCAGGTTGATGTGGTCCGAGATGGCGACGATCTCGCCCACGTCGAACGCGGGATCCACCCCACCCGACACGTTGGTCACCACCACCGAGTGCGCGCCCAGGGTGCCGGCCACCCGCAGGGCGAACCCCACCTCGCTGGCCGGGTAACCCTCGTAGGCGTGCACGCGGCCGCACAGCACCAGCGTCTTGCGCCCCTGCCAGCGGCCGATCAGCAACCGGCCGGGGTGCCCGGCCACCGTCGTCTCGGGGAAGCCGGGCAGCGACGCGTAGGGCGCCATCCGCGGGTCCTCCAGGTTGTCGGCGGCGGTGGCCAGCCCGGAGCCCAGCACCACCGCCACCTCGGCCCCGGCGGCGTCCAGCCGTTCGGCTGCCGCCTCGGCGGCGATGCGCACGCGGTCGTGCAGGGTGGCGCTGGGTCTCATGACGGTTCGCTGGGAATTGTGCCCCGAATCGGCCGCGTTTTCATCCCCGTCGGTGCGGGCCTAGACGCCCAGCCATCCGTGACGGACCGCCCGGGCCAGCTGGGTCGGGCGCTCCTCGAACGAAAGGTGCCATTTACGCTCGGGCGATGTGGTCAGGGTCAACCGCACCGTCTGCAGCGCTTCGCGACGAAACAGGTGCAGGGTGACCCGGCTACCCGGGCCCCGGTCGGCCAGTCGTCGCGGAGCTGTCACCGCGTTGACTCGCTGGCCGTCCACGGCCACCACCTCGTCCCCGTAGGTCACGCCCGCCCGCCAGGCCGGCGATTCCGGCACGACCGTCTTGACCACCGCCCGGTCCGCACTGCCCGATGCGCCCCCGACCCAGGCGATGCCGCTCCAACCGTGGAGGCGCCGCGCCCGGGTCTGGTCGCCGTTCTCGTCCAGCCAGGGCCGCCGGTTCTCCACCTTCAGACCCGCCCGCCGCAGCAGCGCCGGCACCGGCAGCTCGTCGGTGCCCCGGATGTAGCGGGAGAAGTAGCTGGCCATCGACCGGCCCGCCATCTCCGCCACCGCGGCCTCCAGGTCCGCCTCGGTGATCCCGATGCCCCGCCGGCCGAACTGGGTCCACAGCCGGCGGAACAGCTGCTCGATGCCGCGCCGGCCGTGGGAGGCCTCGCGCAGGAGGATCTCGAGCACCAGCGCCGCCCACTTGCCCTTCTCGTAGTAGCTGACCGTCCGGTTGCTGTGGTTGTCGGCAGGCTTGTACAGCTTGGTCCAGGCCTCGAAGGACAGCTCCGTCAGCGGGGTCACGTTGCGGCCGGGCCGGGCCAGGTACTTGGGCCAGTCGTCGGCCAGGTCGTCGATGTACGTCTCGGGATCCAGCAGCCCGGCCCGCACCAGCACGATGCTCTCCATGTATTCGGTGAAGCCCTCGTGGAACCAGAGCAGCCGGCTGTGGTTCTCCCGGGTGTAATCGAACGGCCCCAGCACCCGGTCGTGGATCCGCTTGACGTTCCAGGCGTGGAAGAACTCGTGGGCCGCCAGCTCGTCGAACCGCTGGTAGGCCTTGTCGTCCTCGAAGCCCAGCCCGGCGATGTCGAGGGTGCAGCAGGAGGCGTGCTCCAGCCCCCCACCCCGCGCCCCCAGGCAGTGGATGATGAACAGGTAGCGGTCGAACGGAAAGCCGCCGAACATCGCCCCGCTGGCGGTGACGATCTTGCGCAGGCTGGCCAGCAGGCGCGGCACCTGGGCGTTGGTGCGCCCGAACAGCGCCACCTCGAAGCTGGTGCGCCCCACCCGGAAGGCGTGAAGCTGGTGGGTGCCCAGCTCGAACGGAGAATCGGCCAGCTCGTCGTAGGTGGCCGCCTGGTACACCGCCGGCCCGTTCCTTCGTGCACGGGACGGTAGCGCCGTCGACACCCGCCAGCCGCGCGGCGGCTCCACCTCGACCTCGCAGGGGCGGCCCAGCTCGTCCTCGACGTAGAAGAACAGGCTGGTCCCGTTCCAGAAGGCGTGGCGATCGTCGAACAGCGAAGTCCGCACCGACTCCTCGAAGGCGAACACGCGCCACTGCACCCGCAGCGGCTGGCCTCCCGAGGCCACCTCCCAGCGCTGCTTGTCCAGCCGCTGCACCGGCAGCGATTGCCCGCGCAGGTCGGTCACCTCCAGGTCGTACACGTGCCGGGCGAAGTCCCGGATCATGTAGCTGCCCGGCGCCCAGGCCGGCATGGCGAAGCGGATCAGGTTGCGCTCCGGCAGAGCCGGCACCTCCATGCGCACTTGCACCTCGTGGCTCTGCGGATCTTCCAGACGGACGCGGTAGCGGATGGGGGCCGTGGGCGCGGGCTGGGAAGACACCATC
The DNA here is from genome assembly GCA_046734815.1 of Myxococcota bacterium. Lineage (GTDB taxonomy): Bacteria > Myxococcota_A > Polyangia > Fen-1088 > Fen-1088 > CAVYGB01. The sequence goes on from JBKPRZ010000547.1 coordinate 3,002, forward strand.
TCCGTCGACAATACCGGAAGCGGCGGGCTCCTCTGCTACGATTCGCGCCGTGCCGCGCAGCTCCCGGCCGCCGCCGCTGGTCTCGGTCTCCGTCGATCTGGACGCCGTCGAGTGTTACTTCCGGATCTACGCCCTCCCGGGGTCGCCCCCCGAGGCGGCGCGCTTCGCGGTCCTGCGCCGCTGCTTGCCCCGCTTCGCCGAGCTGTTCGCCCGCCACGACGTGCGCGCCACCTTCTTCGTGGTCGGCCGCGACCTCGAGCAGGACCCCGAGGGCCGCGCCCGCCTGGCCGAGCTGGCCCGCGGCGGCCACGAGCTCGCCAACCACAGCTACACCCACCCCTACCACCTGGTGCGCCTTCCCCGCGGCGGCATCGCCGAGGAGATCGACCGCGCGCACCAGGCGGTGGCCGCCTGCGCAGGCAGCGCCCCGGTCGGCTTCCGCGCCCCCGGTTACGCCACCACCGCCGCCCTGGTCGACCTGCTGTGCGAGCGCCGGTACACCTACGATTCATCCGCCTTCCCGGCCGTTCCCTATTACCTGGCCAAGGCCGCGGTGATGGGCGCGCTCCGCCTGACCGGCCGCCGCTCGGGCAGCCTGCTCGACAGCCCCGGCGTCCTGCTGGCCCCGCGCCAGCCGTACCGCCCCCGCCCGCTGGCCGTCTACCGCCCCGGAGATCTGCCGATCCTCGAGTTGCCCATGGCCGTCACCCCGGCGCTGCGCATCCCCGTCTACGGCAGCGCGCTGGTGCTGGCGCCCGAGTGGCTGCGGCGGCGCCTGGTGGCCTCGGCGCTATCGGCCTCCTTCTTCAACCTCGAGCTGCACGGCATCGACCTCTGCGATGCTGACGGCGACGGGATCCCGGCGGCGCTGGCCGCCCGACAGCGCGACCTGCGCGTGCCCCTGGCCCGCAAGCTGGAAGCGCTGGACGCGACCCTCCGCCAGGCGCGCGACGCGGGGGCGCGCTTCTCCACCCTGCGTGACGCCGTCAATGAACTGCAGGACCCTCAGAGGGTCCCGCACCCCCGGCGATGAGCTCCGCGTGGCAAGCCACGCTACGCTCGACGCGATTCGAACTGGGAGGGAACCATGTCGCAAGCCGATCGTGACAAGTGGAACGCCCGCTTCCGTGAAGGCACGCCCTACGCCAGCAAGGACCCCTCGTCCTTCCTCGTGTCGCTCGACGACCTCCTGCCCCGCCAGGGCCGCGCCCTCGACCTGGCCGGGGGCGCTGGCCGCAACGCCGTCTGGCTCGCCCGCCGCGGCCTCGAGGTCACCCTGGTCGACATCTCCCGGGAGGGGCTGGCTCTGGCCCACGCCGCCGCCGCCCGGGCCGGCGTCGCGCTCGATCTGATCGAGGCCGACCTGGACGAGCAACCCCTGCCGGCCGGCCCCTTCGACCTCATCCTCTCCTTCAACTTCCTGCGCCGCGAGCTGTTCGCCGCCTTCCCCGATCGCCTCGCCCCGGGCGGCCAGCTGGTCTACCTGCAGGCCACCCGCTCGAACCTGCAGCGCAACGCCAAGCCCCCGGCCGCGTTCCTGCTCGAGGACGGCGAGCTGCCCGGCCTGCTGGGCCCGCTGGAGGTGGTCCGCTACCAGCAAGCCTGGTTCGACTACCCGGGCGAGGAGACGCGCCACGAGGCCCGGCTGCTCGCCCGCAAGCGCTGAATCCCGCGTGGATTCGCGCCTTTGCCCTTCAAATCAAACGTTGAACTTGAAGTGGATGACGTCGCCGTCGCGGACGACGTATTCCTTGCCCTCGACCGCCAGCTTGGCCGCCGACCGGCACGCCGCCTCCGACCCCAGCCGGATGAGGTCCTCCCACCAGATCACCTCGGCCTTGATGAACCCGCGCTCGAAGTCGGTGTGGATCACCCCGGCGGCCTGGGGCGCCCGGGCGCCGCGCTTGACCGTCCAGGCCCGGCACTCGTCCTCGCCGGCAGTCAGGAAGGTGATCAGGTCCAGGATCTGGTAAGCGGTGCGCGCCACCGCGTGCAGCCCCGGCTCCTTCAGCCCCACGCTCTCGAGGAACGCGGGCCGGTCGGCCTCGTCCAGGCCGGCGATCTCCGCCTCGGTGGCGGCGCAGATGGCCACCACCGGGGCGCCCTGCTTGCTGGCGTGGGCCTTCAGCGACGACACCAGCGGGTCGCTGTCCACCGTGGCCAGCTGCGTTTCGGCCACGTTGGCCACGAAGAACACCTTCTTCGAGGTCAGCAGGAACAGGTCCCGGATCAGCAGCAGATCCGCTTCGCTCAGCCCCTGGGCCCGCACCGGCACGCCGGCGTCGAGCCCCTTGCGGATGCGCTCGCACAGCTCCAGGGTCAGCTTCTCTTCCTTGGGAGCCGGCCCCTTGAGCGTCTTCTTGGCGCGCTCGATCCGCTTGTCGACGCTCTCCAGGTCCTTCAAGCACAGCTCGGTGTCGATGGTGGCCACGTCGCCAGCGGGATCGATCCGCCCCTCGACGTGCACCACGTTCGGGTCCTCGAAGCAGCGCACCACGTGGCAGATGGCGTCCACCTCGCGGATGTTGGCCAGGAACTGGTTGCCCAGCCCCTCGCCCTTCGAGGCCCCCCGCACCAGCCCGGCGATGTCCACGAAGTTCACCGTGGCCCCTACCACCGACTTCGGTTTGTAGAGAGCCACCAGGGCGTCCAGCCGCTTGTCGGGGACCGGCACCACCCCCACGTTCGGTTCGATGGTGCAGAACGGATAGTTGGCGACGGCCGCCCCGGCCGCAGACAGGGCATTGAACAGGGTCGATTTGCCGACGTTCGGCAAACCGACGATACCGCATGAGATGCCCATGGATTCAGCTCACGACGAGCGCCACCCGACCGATCCGGCGAGCGGCCGCGCGATCAACCGATCTTGTTCTGCAGGTTGTAGGCGATGAGGAAGGCCAGCAGCACGAGCGATTCGGTGAGCGCCAGGCCGATGATCATCGGGGTGAAGATCTTGCCCGAGGCCTGCGGGTTGCGGGCGATGCCGTCCAGCGCGGAAGAAGCCGCCCGCCCCTGACCGAGGCCGCCACCCAGCGCGGCCAGCCCGACCGCCAGGCCCGCGCCGATGGCGAGGCCCAGCTCGCGGGAGCCGCCGCCGTGGGCCGCCTCACCGGCCGGCTGGGCGAACGCCAGGGCGCTGCTGAACAGAGCCAGCGCGCCAAAAAGCATCGCGGACAGGGCTTTCAGTGTTCGGTACATGACTGGGTTCCTCCGTGACAAAGCTGTCGTCAGTGCTCTTCGTGAGCGATGGCCAGGTTGATGTAGGTCGCGGACAAGAGGGTGAACACCAGGGCCTGGACGACCGAGACGAACACCCCCAGAAGCATGAACGGCACCGGCACGATCAGCGGCATGAGGCTGAAGAACACCGCCACCACCGCGTGATCGGCGAACATGTTGGCCATCAACCGGATGGCCAGGGTGACCGGCCGGATCAGGTGGCTGACCACCTCGATGACGAACATGAACGGCACCAGGATCACCAGCGGGCTCTTGAGCGGCAGGTGACCGGTGAACTGCTGCAGGTACTTGATCCCGTGAACCTTGAAGCCCAGCACGTGAGTGGCCAGGAACACCAGCAGCGCCATGCCGAGGTTGGTCTTCAAGGTGTCGGTGGGGGCCCGGAAGCCCGGCACCAGCGAGATCAGGTTGGAAAACAGGATGAAGATGAAGAACGACCCCAGAAAGGGCAGGTACTTGCGGGCGTTGCGCTCGCCCATCACCCCTTCCAGCAGCCCGAAGACCATGTCGGCCAGCCCCTCGAACACCGCCCGCATGTTCAGCCGCGCCTCGGGCAAGATGGCGGCGTCGCCCAGCCGCTGCACCCGGGTGCGGTAGGCCAGCGCGCCCAGAGCGATCAAGAAGAAGACCACCACCGCCACCAGCACGTGGGTGATCTCGACGTAGGTGGGCCCGAAGATCTGCCAGGTCCAGGTGCGGCCCAGGCTTTCGCGAGCCTGATCCTTCCAGGCGGGGGAGATCAGAAAATCGAACCAGGTGCCGTGGGGTCCCATCGTCTACGCTCGATCCTCGCTCGGCCGTGCCAGCGCGGTCCGCAGGCCCGCCGCCAGCAGGGCGAAAACAGTCACCATCAAACCCAGCGCGAAGGGTAGCAGGGTCGGGCCCGCCGCTCCCGCCCGCGCGACGAGGATGATCGCCACCAGCAGAAGGGCGGTCTTGGCGCTGAGGGCGGCCTGCAGCCCGGCCGCCGCCGCCCCCCCTCCCACCATGTGCGCCCGGCGGGCCGCCCGGCTGGCCAGCCGCTCGAGCGCGAACAGATTGATGATGGAGAGGACGCCCCCCTGCCCGGCCGCCAGGGCGCCGGCCCGACCCCAGATCAGCCCCGACCCCAGCACCACCGCCGCGGACAGGCCGATCGCGAGCAGGCCAGCCAAAGCCAGGGGCTCACGGTTTGCGGACATCGTCTCCGGGGCCATCGTCCTTCAGCGACTTCTTGTAGGCGCGGGTGACCCGGACCAGCGCCTTGATCGCGGCGCCGATGCCGACCGCGAGCCCGATCCACTGGAACCAGGGGGCGGTGCCGAGCTTGCGGTCCAGCCACTGGCCGCCGAGAAAGCCGACCAGCACGGCGAGGACGATCTCGAGCCCCACCGCGCCCGTCTGGCCGGCCACCTGCCACATCTTTCTTGCTTCAGGATCAATGGCAGGGTTCCGCTAACATGCCCGGCGTCCCGAATCAAGGGCAGAAGCTGTTACGGCACGCCCGGCTGGCATCTCAGAAGCGGCTGGAGGCGGCCAGGAAGGTCATCTTGTCGTTGGTCTCGCGCAGCCGCCCGCTCAGGGTGCGTACGAAGTTCCACAGCAGCTCGTAGGCCAGCTCGCGGTCGATGAACAGCAGGTCTTGAAGGTGCTCCTTGGAGATCACGAACAGCCGGCTGGACTCGTGGGCGGTGGCGTCGGCGCTGCGGGGGAAATCGTCGATCAGGGCCATCTCGCCGAAGTAGTCGCCGGCCTTGAGCACCGCCAGCGCCTCCTCGCCGATCCCGGGAACGGTCCGGGAGATGCGCACCTTGCCCTCGAGGATCAAATAGACCTTGTCCCCGGCGCTCCCCTCGGCGAACACCTTGGTCCCGGTCGGGTGGTTCTCCACCTGTCCCAGCGCCTCGATCCGCTGCAGGTACACCGGGGGCAGCCCGGCGAACAGGTTGATCCGCGACAGCAGCTCCACCGTGTCGCCGGGCGGGGCGGCACCCGCCTCCGCGGGCGGGCTGCCGTTGGTCTGCGTCTGGGCCTCGCCGGGCGCCACCCCGCCCGCCGCGATCGTGGCTCCCGACCACTCGTCGCTCACCCGGCCATTATATAGGTAGGGTCAGCTATCCGGCCGGCTAACTGTGATGGGCCAGGAAGCGTTCGGCGTCGATGGCGGCCATGCAGCCGGTGCCGGCGGCGGTGACCGCCTGACGGTAGATGTGGTCGGCTACATCGCCGCACGCGAACACACCCGGCACCTTGGTGGCGGTCGAGCCCGGCTGGGTCTTCAGGTACCCGGCCGCGTCCATCTCCAGCTTCCCGCGGAACAGGTGCGAGTTCGGCTCGTGCCCGATGGCCACGAACACCCCCCCGCAGGGCACGGTCCAGGTCTTCTTCTCCTCACCCGGGAGGGTGCTCCGCAGGACCACACCGGTGACGCCGGGCCGGGGCGCATCGCCCAGCACCTCGTCGACCACCGCGTTCACCACGAACTCGATCTTGGGGTTGCGGCGGGCACGCTCGAGCATGATGCGCGAGGCCCGGAACTCGTCCCGCCGGTGCACGATGATCACCTTGGTGCCAAAACGGGTGAGGAAGGTGGCCTCCTCCATGGCGGTGTCTCCGCCGCCCACCACCACCAGCTCGCGCCCCTTGAACAGCGCCCCATCGCAGGTCGCGCAGGCCGAGACGCCGAAGTTCTGCAGCCGTTTCTCCGAGGGGATCCCCAGCCACTTGGCCGAAGCCCCGGTGGCGATGATCAGGGCGTCGGCGGTCACCCGCTCCTCGCCGGTCGTGACCCGGAACGGACGCGCGCTGAGGTCCACCTCGGTCACGTCCAAGGTGCGCACGCGGGTCCCGAAGCGGACGGCCTGGGCCTTGAACAGCTCCATCAGCTCCGGCCCCTGCACCCCCTTGGGGAAACCCGGGTAGTTCTCGACCTCGGTGGTGATCATCAACTGCCCGCCGGGGACCGTGATCGGCTCGATCATGGCCCCGCCGCCCTCATAGAGGATCGGCTCCAGGTTGGCTCGCGCCGCATAGATGGCGGCGGTGTACCCGGCTGGCCCGGAGCCGACGATGACGACCTTGGCGCTCTCGAAACTGCTCATGAAAGGCGAACTCCTTCCGCGCCCATTTACCGCAGGCGGCCGGGTTTGGCCACGCCGCCGTTGGCGCGTCGCCAGGTCCCCGACCGGCCTCCACTTTTTTCCAGCAGCTGGACCGACCGGATCACCACACCCCGCTCGACGCCCTTGACCATGTCGTAGATGGTCAAGGCCGCCGCCGCCGCGCCCACCATGGCCTCCATCTCGACGCCGGTGCGGTCGAAGGCGTGCACCTGCACCCTCACCGACACCCCCGGCAGCTGCCGGTCGGCGGCCAGGGTCACGTCCGTTCCCACCACCCGCACCGGGTGGCACAGCGGGATCAGCTCGGAGGTGCGCTTCAGCGCGGCCAGCGCCGCGATCCGGGCGGTGGAGAAGACGTCTCCCTTCTTGCCCGAGCCGGACTCGACCAGACGCAAGGTCTGGCGGCTCATCACCACCTGGGCCTCCGCCACCGCCACCCGGTGGGTCTCGGCCTTCTCACCCACGTCCACCATGCGGGCCCGCCCGCGCTGGTCGAGGTGGGTGAGGCCGCCGGCGGCCCGCTTACGAGTCGAGCTCAAACCCGAAGTAGTTGCGGGCATTGCGGAAGCAGACGTCCTTGACCAGGCCCCCCACCAGGCCGAGGTCGTTGGGAATCAGCCCCCGCTCGATGTCCGTGCCCAGAAGCGCGCACAGCAGCCGCCGGAAATATTCGTGGCGCGAATACGACAGGAAGCTGCGCGAGTCGGTCAACATCCCGACGAACCGGGACAGAAGGCCCATGTTGGACAGGGCGTTGATCTGCTTCTCCATGCCGTCGAGCTGATCGAGGAACCACCAGGCGCTGCCGAACTGCATCTTGCCCGGCACCGATCCGTCGTTGAAGTTGCCGAGGACCGTGGCGAACACCTCGTTGTCGGCGGGGTTGAGGTTGTAGAGGATGGTCTTGGGCAGCTGGTTGCCGCTGTCCAGCCGGTCGAGGAAACGCGCCACCGCCGCCGCCTGGGGCGAGTCGCCGATCGAATCCCAGCCGGTGTCGGGGCCGAGCGAGCGGAACATGCGGCTGTTGTTGTTGCGCATGGCCCCCAGATGGAACTGCTGGGTCCAGCCCCGGGCGTGATCCCACTGGGCCATGTCGTACAGCAAGGACGATCGGTACTTGTCGATCTCCTCTGCCGTCAGCGCCTTGCCCGAGCGGGCCTTCTCGAAGATCGCCGCCACCTCCCGCTCGGTGTACGCAGCCGCGTACAACGTGTCGAGACCGTGGTCCGAGGCCCGGCAGCCGTGGGCGTGAAAGACGTCATGCCGCTTGTGGAGGGCATCCAGCAGGTTGGCGTAGGTCTTGATCGACACCCCCGCGGCCGCTTCCAGCTTGGCCAGCCACTGGCTCCAGCCGGCGAGATCGTGCACGTGCAGGGCCCGGTCGGGCCGCCAGGTGGGGTAAAGGCGCGTCCCGCCCGCCTTGATCTGCTTGGCATGCCGCGCGTGGTGCTCCAGCGAATCGATGGGGTCGTCGGTCGAGCAGACCACCAGCACCTTGTACTGGCGCAGCAGCCCCTGGGTGGTGAACTCGTCCTTGCGCAGGAGATCGTTGCAGTGGTCGTAGATCTCGCGGGCGGTCTTCTCGTTGAGCAGCTTGCCCTGCACCCCGAAGGGGAAACGCAGCTCGAGGTGGGTCCAGTGGTAAAGCGGGTTGCGCAGCGTGTACGGCACCGTCCGGGCCCAGGCCTCGAACTTCTCCCAGTCCGAGGCATCACCGGTGATCAGGCGCTCGGGCACGCCATTGGCGCGCAGGGCCCGCCACTTGTAGTGATCGCCGTTGAGCCAGATCTCGGTCAGGCTGCCGAAGCGGTGGTTGTTCGCGACCTGATCGGGCGGCAGGTGGCAGTGGTAATCGATGATCGGCTCGCCCTTGGCGTATTCGTGGTAGAGCCGCACCGCGGTTTCGTTCGGTAGCAGGAAGTTTTCGTCGAGGAAGGGCTTCACGGCTAACCGCGGATAGTACCCGAATCCGAAACCGCGGGCGCGCCGAAGGCGGGCGGGGGCCCGGCGTGCGTCAACCGCGGTTTCCGCGGTGCCGCCGGTCGCCGGCGTGAGTTAAACTCCCGCCCGCGCATGGATCCGAGCTCTGCGGCGGAGGCCGACGAGGTGACCGAACGGTCGCCGGCATACGAAGGCAGCGGACCCACGAGCCTGGGCGCCGGTCGGGCGGTGCGGCTGTTCGCGACCCTGGCCGTGGTGGCCCTGGTGGCCACCTACGTGGCGGCCCAGGTGGACTTCCTGCGCCGGCACCGGCCCGGGATCGCCCCCTTCAAGTACTGGCTGCCCCAGGCGCGCCTCATCTGGGCGCCGGGCCTGGGTCTGGCCCTGGTCTGCGCGCTTACCGCCTTCGCTCTTCACAGGTGGAAACGCCGCACATAGATTCAGCCCCGCTCCCGCGATGTCGTCTCATCCCTCTTCCGTCGGCGTTGTCGCCACCCCCGCCCCGCTCGCCCGGCCCGGGCTGCTCGATCGCCTGAGCGAGCGACAGATGACCTGGGCCGTGCTGCTGTTCGGCGTGCTGCTTTACGTCCCCTTCGCCGGCAGCTACGGCCTGTTCGATCCCTGGGAGACCCACTACGGCGAGGTGGCGCGGCAGATGACCGCGCGCAACGACTTCGTCAGCCTGTACTGGCCGGGCTCCCCCCTCGACACCGAGCACTTCTGGTCCAAGCCGGTGCTCACGTTCTGGCTGATGACCCTGTCGATGCACGTCTTCGGCATCGGCGAGCGGACCGGCCCCCCGTCGGAGATGGCCGTGGGCACCGCCGCCGAGTGGGCCCTGCGCCTGCCTTTCTGTCTGGCCGCCCTGCTGGCCCTGTACGGCGTGTACCTGGTGGCGGCGCGGCTGGTCAGCCGTCGGGCGGCGGTCTTCTCGGTGCTCGTGCTGGCGACGTCACCGATGTTCAGCCTGGTCGCCCGCCAGGCCATGACCGACATGCCCTTCGTGGGGCCGATGACCATGGCCCTGGCCCTGGGCACCCTGGCCCTGTTCGAGGAGGACGACAGCGACCTGCCCCGCCGCAGCTGGCGTCGGCTGTCCTGGCCCCACCATCCGCTGTTCTACACCGGGCTCGGGCTGTTCGTGGTGACCGCCCTGCCCCAGCTGATCATCGATGCCGCCACGGTGAACTGGGTCGTGCGGATGGGCCGCCAGCGCCTGACGGTCCCGGGCGTGGTGCTGATGTTGCCGTACTTCGCCGGGTTCGCGGCCTTCTGCTACTGGGCCGCGCGCACGCGCAAGAAGGCGCCACTTTACCTCTACATCGCCGGTGTCCTGTGCGCGCTGGCGATCCTGGCCAAGGGCATCGCCGGCCTGGGCCTCCCGGTGATCGTGTTCCTGGCGTACCTGCTGTTCACCTGGAACTGGCATCGCCTCGCCCGCGCGCAGATCGGTTACGGCGTGCTGGTCTCGTTGCTGGCCTGCGCGGTGGTGGCGGTCCCCTGGCACCACGCGATGCTGGTGCTGCACGGGATGCCCTTCTGGGACGAGCTTTACGGCGACAACCACTGGCGCCGTCTGGTGATGGGCCGCCACGGCGACCGCGGCTCGTTTGAATATTTCGTGCGCGAGATCGGCTACGCCGCCCTGCCCTGGATCGCGCTTTTCCCCGCCGCCTTGATCTGGGTGGTGTGCCGGCGCGGGCCCGCCGAGCCGGGACCAGCCAGCCGCCGCCAGGAGCTGTACTGGCTGGGGGCGATCTGGTTCGTGACGTCGTATGCGCTGGTCTCGCTGTCGATGACCAAGTTCCACCACTACATCTTGCCGGCGCTGCCCGGCCTGGCGCTGGTGATCGGCTGCTTCCTCGACGACCTGATGCGCCCGGGCCGCCAGCGGCTGGCCCTGGCCGCGGCGCTGGTGGGCATCCCGCTGCTGGCGCTGGTGACCCACGACCTGACCCACGACAAGCAGAGCGCGCAGCTGTTCATCTGGCTGTTCTCCTACGATTACGTGAACACGCCCCAGGGCCGGCCCTGGCCGCCCGACCTCGACTTCCGGCTGGCCATCGTGCTGTGGAGCGGACTTTTCGCGCTGGCGACCGCGCTGCTGGCGGCGCCGAAGCTGCGGGCGCTGGCGGCGGGCGGTCTGGCCCTGGGCGCGATCGGCTTCACCTACTTCTTGCTCGACTCGTACATGCCTCGCACCGCCGCGCACTGGTCGCAAAAGCCGCTGGTGGCCAGGTACTACCAGCTGCGCCGCTCGCCCGACGAGCGCCTGATCGCCTGGCAGCTGTACTGGCGGGGCGAGACCTTTTACACGAAGAACGAGATCTACGAGGGCCCCACCGACCAGCGCACCGTCTTCCTGGGCGACAAGAATCAGGAGAACCTGCAGGCCTACCTGGCGCGCAACCGGGGCAAGCGCATGTTCTTCATCGTCGAGAAGACCCGCTGGAGCACCTTGCAGAGCCTGATGCCCGCCGGCGTCCCTGCGCTGCAGATCCTCGACGACCAGAACAACAAGTTCTACCTGGCCCTCGCACAGCTCTGACCGTGATCGGTGATCGGTGATCAGCGCGCGGCGGACGCCGGCGCGGGTACCGGTCCGCCGGCGGGGTAGATGGGCGGGCTGGTCGGATGTTCGGGCGGGCCGTACTGGTAGCGGTCGCCGAGCCCCATCGTCGAGGCGATCAGCAGCCCCACCAGCGCCACGCCGCCCACGAAGATCGACGCGCGGGCAGCGCGGTTCCAGCGCCGGCCCTCCAGGTCCCGCGAGGCGAACTCCGTCCCGGTGACGCCGCCGGCCTGCACGTCCTCGCGCAGCTGCTGCTCCTTCTGATCCGAGATCACCGCCGCGCCCACCGCCCCGCCGGCCGCCGCCGCGACAAGGCCCAGCAGCAGGCCCTTGGCCAGAGCCCGGCTGCGCACCCCGGGCCCGCTGGCGCACCCGGCCGCGAGCAAGGAGACCACCACCCAGAGCGCCGCCACCCGCTTCACGCCCCACCTCCCAGATCGATGACCACCCCCGCGTCCTGCCGCACGTCGGGCGCCGGTGGGACCGGGGGAACCGGGGGAAACACGCCGCCGTCCGGCAGGCCCGGCGGGACCCCCAGGGTGCCGCCATCGATTCCTCCGTCGCCGGCCCCGGGGAGGGCGCAGCCGTTGCGCCCGCACACCAGGCCATCGGGGCAGTCCTCGGCCAGGAGGCAGGTCTGCGAGGCGCAGATCCGCTTGTCGATGCAGCTGAATCCGACCGGGCACTGCCCCGGTTCGTCGGCCGTGCAGGAGAGCGGTTTGTCCCGGGGGATCTCCGGTTGCTGGTAACACCCGACGACCATCACCGCGCACCCCACAAGCCGGGCGAAAGGTAGGCGAAAGCGCACCGTGCGCTCTTACCACGTCGCCCAGCCGCGGCAAGGCAAGGCAACGATTGACCAGCAAGATAGGGCAAACCCTGTCCGCGGCCGGTCGCGTTGACAGATACGCCAGCAAAATGGCAGTATTCGCCCCTTCGGCGCGCCGACCCGATGGTCACCGGAAGGTCGGAAGAGCGCCGTCTTCATATCGGAATCCTTCGTGCTCAAGGCCTTCAGCATCTTCACGGGTAACGCTCACCGCGCGCTGGCGGAGGCGATCTGCCGCCACCTGGAGACTCCTCTGGGGCAGGCTCACGTCACCCGCTTCGCCGATGGCGAGGTCTACGTCGAGATCCTCGAAAACATCCGGGGCGTGAACTGCTTCGTGGTGCAGCCGACCTCGACGCCCGTGAACGACAACCTGATGGAGCTGCTGGTGATGATCGACGCGCTCAAGCGCGCCTCGGCCGGCTCGATCACCGCGGTGGTCCCCTACTTCGGGTACGCCCGTCAGGACCGCAAGAGCAAGCCCCGCACCCCCATCTCCGCCCGCCTGGTCGCCGACCTGCTGACCGCCGCCGGCGTCAACCGGGTGCTGGCGCTGGACCTGCACGCCGGTCAGATCCAGGGCTTCTTCAACATTCCGGTCGACAACCTGTACGCCATGCCGGTCCTGTTCGAGTACCTGCGCACCCACGTGGGTCCCGAGGCGGTGATCGTCTCGCCCGACGCAGGCGGCGTGGAACGGGCGCGCGCCTTCTCCAAGCGGCTGGGCACCAGCCTGGCCATCATCGACAAGCGCCGCCCCAGCCCCAACGTGGCCGAGGTGGTCAACATCATCGGCGACGTCAAGGGCCGCGACGCCGTCATCGTCGACGACCTGATCGACACCGCCGGCACCCTGGGCGCCGCCGCCCGCGCGGTCATGGACAAGGGGGCCCGGGCGGTCTACGCCTGCGCCAGCCACGGCGTGCTGTCCGGCGCGGCCATCGAACGCATCGGCCAGTCGCCGCTGAGCGAGGTCATCATCACCGACTCCATTCCCCCCCGCCCCGACGTCAGCGCCTGTCCCAAGGTGAAGATCCTCACCGTGTCGCGGCTGCTGGGCGAGGCCATCAAACGCATTCACCTCGGAGACTCGATCAGCTCCCTGTTCATCTGATCATCTGAAAGAAACCGAAGAAGGAAGTCATGGATTTCGCCAAAGTCGACGTGGAAGTTCGCCAGGACAAGGGCAAGGGCAACGCGCGCCGGACCCGCGCCCAGGGCAAGGTCCCCGGGGTGCTGTACGGACGGAAGGAGCAGCCGGTGCCGTTGAGCCTGGACCCGCTGGCCCTGGTCCGCTCGCTGGACAAGGAGCGCCGGCGCAACACCGTGTTCTCGCTGACCGTGTCGGGTGACGGAGCCAAGGGTCCGGTCACCGCCATGATCCGCGACGTGCAATACGATCCGATCTCACGCCGGATCGTCCACGTGGACTTCCTGCGGGTCAGCCTGGACGAAGAGGTACGGGTGACCGTACCGCTGGTCCTCAAGGGCACGCCGGTCGGCGTGGTCAATGGCGGCAATCTGCACCACGCCGTGCACGAAGTGCCAATCGCCGCCAAGCCCGACGCCATCCCGCTGAAGATCGAATACGACGTCAGCGGGCTGAACATCGGCCAGGCGGTCCACGTCAGCGACCTGAGGCTGGCCGCCGGCATCCGGGCCCTGCTCGAGCCGAAGGCCAGCCTGGCCTCGGTGGTGGCGCCGCGCGCGGAGAAGGTCGAGGAGACCGCGACCCCGGCGGCTGGCGCCGAAGGTGCGGCGGCAGCTCCCGCCGAGGGAGCGGCACCGGCCGCTGGCGCCGCCGGCGCGAAGAAGGAGGGCGAGAAGGCCCCCGCCGCGGCTCCGGCCAAGGAAGCCGAGAAGAAAGGCAAGTGATCCGATCCGGCTGCCCCGCTGACGTGCGCCCATGTGGCTGGTGGTCGGGCTCGGAAACCCGGGCGACGAATACGCGCGCACCCGCCACAACCTCGGGTTCATGGTGGTCGACGAGCTGGCCGGGCGCGGCAAGGCCGGGCCCGCTCGCGACAAGATGGGCGCCGAGGTCTGCGAGGGGCAGCTGGTCGGCCAGCGCCTCCTGCTCTGCAAGCCGATGCAATTCATGAACGTCAGCGGCGAAGCGGTCGGCCGGGTGGCCGGCTTCTGGAAGGTGCCGGCCGACCACCTGGTGGTGGTCTACGACGATCTCGATCTGCCGTTTGGCCAGCTGCGGCTGGCCGGCGGCGGTGGCCACGGTGGACACAACGGCATCCGGTCGATCATCGCCACGATGGGGCGGGAGTTCTTCCGGGTACGGGTCGGCATCGGCCGCCCCGGGGGCAGCGAAGACGCCTCCCGCCGGGTGCTGGGCGGCTTCTCCAAGCAGGAACAGCAGGAGCTGCCTTTCGTGGTGACCGAGGCGGCCGACGCGGTGGAGCTGCTCTTGCGCGAAGGCCTCACCGCGGCCATGAACAGGTTCAACAAGAAGCGACAGCAGACCGAAAACTGAAAACCGAAACCCCTCCTTGCCCGGGGACTCGAGCCCCGGGCCTTACGCCCACGAGGAGAACGACACATGGCAGACAGGATCCTGGGATCCAGCCGGGACATCTCCGGCCGCAAGCGCGAATACGAGACCACCTACATCCTTCGACCCGACATCAGCACCGAGGGAATCTCCACCGTCAACACCAAGATCCGCCACGTCATCGAGGCGGGCGGTGGCAACCTGCTGAAGGTCGAGAACTGGGGCCGCCGCAAGCTGGCCTATGAAGTGAAGAAGAACCTCAAGGGGGTGTACCTCTTCTTCAGCTACCTGGGCCCGGCCGGCCTGGTCGAGGAGGTCGAACGCAACCTCCACCTGACCGACTCGGTGATCCGCTACTACTCGGTCAAGGTGGCCGAGAACGTGGACTCCACCCAGAAGGCCACCACCGTGACCGACGAATCCTTCGCCAGCGCCTCGGTGCCCGGACCGGACGAGGAGGCGATCGCCACCGGCCAGGCCGGCGTGCGCACCTTCGGCGAAGAAGAGGAAGAAGGCGGCTTCGACTTCGAGGAGGCCGTGTTCGGCTCCTCCGACGAGCCCCGCCGCAAGGACAAGGATTAGGCTTTCACCTTTATTCAGGACAGGAACATGAAGGACAAAGAAAAAGAGAAGGACGACCGCGACGACGGCGATGCCAAACGCAAGCCGATGGGACGTCGCCGCAGCTGCAAGTTCTGCGCGGACACCAACATCCGCATCGACTACAAGGACGCCAGCCTGCTCAAGTACTTCATCACCGACCGGGGCAAGCTGGTCCCGCGCCGCCTGTCGGGCAACTGCGCCAAGCACCAGCGGGCGATCGCCACTTCTGTCAACCGCGCGCGCATGATCGCGCTCATGCCGTTCTCCGTGACCGGCACCTGATGGGAGCCAGCCAGATGCGCATCATCCTGAGAGAGAGTCTGGACAAGCTGGGCGAGGCGGGCGAGGTCGTCACCGTGCGCGACGGCTACGGCCGCAACTACCTGCTGCCGCGGGGGCTGGCGGTGCCCGCCACCGAGAAAGACGTCGCCCGTTTCGAGCACGACAAGCGCGTGATCGCCGCCCGGGCGGCCAAGATGGCCAAGGAGCTGGGGGCCCAGGCCGACAAGCTGAGCCAGGTGTCGGTCACCATCCCGGCCTCGGTCGGCGAAGGCGATCGGCTGTACGGCTCGATCACCAGCCGCGACATCGCCGAGGCGCTGCGGGCCAAGGGCGTCAACCTGGACAGCAAGAAGCTGCAGCTGGCCGAGCCGATCAAGACCCTGGGCACCACAGAGGTGCCGGTGAAGCTCGGTCCGAACCTCAGCCCGACGATCAAGGTCACGGTCGTCAAAAAAGAGTAATCGGCCGCCCCCCGCGGTAATCTGCGCTAGCGATGGGCGATTTCGCGGCAGGGGCGGGGGGCTCCGGGCGCTCGCCGCCCCAGAACCTGGACGCAGAACGCTCCGCGCTGGGCGGCGTCCTCATCAAGCCCACCGCCTTCGATGACCTGATCACCTCCCTGGTGGCCGAGGACTTCTTCGTCCCCGCCCACCGGGAGGTGTTCGAGGCCATGCTGGCCATCGATCGGCGCCGCCAGCCGATCGACATCATCTCGCTGACCGACGAGCTGAAGCTGCGCGGCGCCCTGCCCCGCCTGGACGGCGGCGAGAGCTACCTGGTCCAGCTGGCCAACTCGGTGCCGACCGCCGAGAACATCGAGCACTACGTCCGGCTGGTCAAGGAGAAGTCCACCCTCCGCCGCCTGATCGCCACCTGCGCCGAGGTGCAGTCGCGCGCCTACGGCGACTTCGGCAACTACGAGGAGTTCCTGGACGAGGCGGAGAACGCCGTCTTCCAGGTGGCGCAGCAGACCCGCAAGGACAGCTACTCCACCGTCGCCGACATGATGGGCGAGGTGCTCGAGAGCATCGAGGAGCGGGCCCGCGAGCGCAAGGAGATCACCGGCGTCCCCACCGGCTTCACCAAGTTCGACCACATGACCGCCGGCCTGCAGCCGGAGAACCTGATCGTCGTGGCCGCCCGTCCCGGCGTGGGCAAGACCAGCTGGGCGGTCAACGTGGCCATGAACGCGGCCCTGCTGCACCAGATGCCGGTGCTGATCTTCTCGCTGGAGATGTCGAAGTTCGAGCTGATGGAGCGCATGCTGGCCGGCGAGGCGCGCATCGATTCGGCCCGCCTCAAGCGCGGGCAGATCGAGTACAGCGACTGGAAGAACCGCATCTACCCGGCCGGCAACCGCATCGCCGGCGCGCCCATCCTGATCGACGATTCGGGTGCGCCTTCGATCCTCGACATCCGGGCCAAGGCCCGCCGCTTCCGCAGCGACACCCGCTACTTCCCGCCGCCCGACGAGAACGGCGGCAAGCAGAAGCTGGGGCTGATCGTGGTCGACTACCTGCAGCTGGCCCGCGGGGGCGCCCGGCGCGACGACTCGCGCGAGCGCGAGATCGCCGACATCTCCCGGGGCCTCAAGTCACTGGCCAAGGACTTGAAGATCCCCATCATCGCCGTGTCCCAGCTGAACCGCGGCCTGGAGAAACGCGAGGACAAGCGCCCGCAGCTGTCGGACCTGCGCGAATCGGGGGCCATCGAGCAGGACGCCGACATGATCGTCTTCATCCACCGGGACGAGATGTTCAATCTCGACTCGGCAGAGAAGGGAAAAGCCGAGCTGATTGTAGGGAAACATCGGCACGGCCCGACCGGATCGGTGTCCCTGACGTTCATCCGCGAGTACACTCGATTCGAGAACTACGCGGACGACGTCGACGAGCCCCTTTGATGGAAGACAGGAAGCCCACGATCGCGCCCGGTGAGCAGATTGGGCGCTACCGTGTGCAGCAACCCATCGGCAACGGAGCCATGGGCGAGGTGTACCTGGCGGTCGATGACAGTCTGGGCCGCCGGGCGGCCATCAAGCTGCTGGGCACCAAACACCTGTCGGACGACACCGTCCGGGAGCGCTTCTTGCGGGAGGCGCGGGCCCTGGCCCGCCTGAACCATCCCAACCTGATCACGGTGTACGAGTCGGGCTTTCTGGGGCCCGAGCAACGGCCCTACTTCGCCATGGAGCTGCTGGAGGGGGGCGACACCGAGAAGCTGATGCTCGAACAGGGACCATTGCCCAGCGGCGTGGTGTCCTCGATCGGCACCCAGGCGGCCGCCGGGCTGGGCGCAGCGGCGCGCGCCAAGATCATCCACCGGGACGTCAAGCCGGCCAACCTGGGCATCTCCGCGCACGGCGTGCTGAAGGTGACCGACTTCTCCCTGGCCAAGTCGCACGCGATGGAGCGTCACCTGACCGCCCGCGGGTTCGTGGTGGGCACCGCCGACTACATCGCCCCCGAACAGGCGCGTGGTGAGCAGCTGGACGAACGCGCCGACGTGTACGCGCTCGGCTGTACATTGCACCACCTGCTGACCGGACGCCCGCCCTACCGCTCCTCGGGCCGCACCGAGGTCAAACAATACGTCGAGATCATGCAGGCGCACATCTCCGCACCCATTCCCGACCCGCGCGAGCTGGTTCCCACCGTGGACGAGGAGCTGGCTCTGCTGATCAGGTCGACCATGGACAAGGACCGCGAGCGCCGCCCCACCTTCGAGGAGCTCGCGCCCGCGTTGCTGCGGATCCACAAGCGCCTGGGCGGGCAGTTGCCGCGCCTCACCCGCCCGCTTTTCACCCTGCCGCCGGGAACAGCGTCGATGGCAACTGTAGGCTCGGACCCGAAAATGACCGATGACCTCATGTCGGTGCCGCACCGGCGCTCACCCCTGGTCATTGCCGCGATCATTGCGTCCCTCGCAGCGGCGGGCGTTATCTATGCGCTGATGACTCAGCTGTAGGGTGGAGGCCTGTAGGCGTTACCGTCAAATGAACGCGCGCTTGTTGCGGCAATGATCCGGTCGGTTAACAGATTATTTACGGTTCCAGCGCTCGACCTGAAACGGTTAGCCGCTACAATGGCCGCGTGCCACCGATTGTAGGGCTGGAGGACACAAGACCTCACGAACGCGTTCATCCGTCCTCGCAGCCGCTGCGGCGATGGGTCACCTTCGCATTCGGTGCGCAGGTGATGGAGCGGGTGACCGAGGACGACGGCGAAGACGGCGCTCTCTTCGAGCGGTACCACCTCGAGGTGATCCGCTCCGTCGCCGGCAGCGCTCTCCCGTCGGAGCTGGAGGCGATGGCGCCGGCCTGTCCGGTCGTCCGCGCCGAGATCGACTCCACGCGCCCGCCGCTGCTGACGGCGCCGGGCCTTCAGGGATCTCTGGACGTGAAGCTGTCCAGCAACGAGACCGAGTGCGCGCGCCTGGCGGCGAGCTGGTCGCGCAGCCCCTGGCGGGTTGCGCTGGTGCTCCTGCTCGCGCACCAGCCCTCGTCGTGGTCGCTCCCGAAGGAGCGCCGCGACCCGCTCTACCTCGGATGGCAGAAGCCGCAGGCGTCACCCTGGTCGCGGGTGCTGCGACGGCTGTATCGATCGCGCGCGTTGCCTGCCTCCGAGTGGGACTACCTCGCCTACGTCGAGATGCAGCCGGAGGACGTCGCCCATGTGCGCGAACATCTGACCCACCTGCGCGACCCGAAGCGGAATCCATCCCGCGGCCAGGTCGCGCGCGAGGTCGAGCTCTGGTTGACCAAGCAGGTCGAGACGTCGAACGGACCCCGGGTCGGTGATCGACTGCGCGACCGACTCGGGGCCTGACCGTAGGGCGGCCACGGGCCGCGCCGCTGCCTGGCCGCCGGTCGGGCGACTGGTATCCTTTTCAGTGGTCGGAGTGGAAGGGATGAACCAGCGGGAGGCGGTCGAAGTCCGGAGGCTGATGGCCTTGATGGAGAGGGCGGAGCCGCCCTTTGACGAGGCCCGGTCGCAGCGGCTGTTCGAGCAGCTGATGGCCCGCATGGCAGCCCAGGACGAGCGACGCCGCCGCGCCTGGCGGGTCGCTCGCCTGGTCGGCGTAGCCGCGCTGGTGGGCGCCGGGGCCGGCATGCTGCAGCTGCTCGGGCTCTAGGCCCGCTCCAGCCCGTCAGCGGCTCCAATCGCGCTTTTGCGTTAGAGTTCGGGCCCATGTTGCCCGCGCGCCGGCCCCTGGCCGCTGTCCTCACGACGTTCGTTCCGCTGTTCCTGTCCGCCTGTGCCGGCTCCCAGCAGCCGCAGGTCCGCCTGGTGCCCGACGAGGCGCCTTACCTCGAGGACCTGCGCCAGCTGACGTTCGGGGGCGAAAACGCCGAAGCGTACTGGTCCTTCGACGGCACGCAGCTGTCCTTTCAGTCGCGCAAGGCCACCGAGGGCTGCGACCGCATCTACCGCATGCCGGTGCTCCCCCAGCCCGGGGCGCCGGTTCCCATCTCCTCCGGACAGGGGGCCACCACCTGCGCCCATTTCTTGCCGTCCGGCGAGCTGATCTTCGCCTCGACCCACCTGGCCGGCGCCAGCTGCCCGCCCCGGCCCGACATGAGCCAGGGCTACGTCTGGGCGCTCTACGACACCTACGACATCTTCAAGTCCGCCCCCGATGGGTCCAACGTGCGGCAGCTGACCAGCCAGAAGGGCTACGACGCCGAGGCCACGGTGTGCTCGCGCGACGGCTCGATCGTCTTTACCTCAACCCGCGACGGCGACATCGACCTTTATCGCATGAACGGCGACGGGACCGGGGTGGTGCGCCTGACCAACACGCCCGGCTACGACGGCGGCGCCTTCTTCAACCGCGACTGCTCCCGCATCGTCTGGCGGGCCAGCCGTCCGCGCCCGGGCAAGGAGCTCGACGACTACAAGGCCCTGCTGGGCAAGGGGCTGGTCCGGCCCTCCAAGCTGGAGATCTGGGTGGCGAACGCCGACGGCACCGAGGCCATGCAGATAACGGATCTGGGCGCCGCCTCCTTCGCCCCCTTCTTCCACCCCACCGAAGACGCCATCATCTTCTCGTCGAACGTCGGCGACCCGCGCGGGCGTGAGTTCGACCTGTGGGCCATGCGCTCGGACGGAAGCGGCCTGCGGCGGATCACCGCCAGCCCCGGGTTCGATGGCTTCCCCCACTTTTCACCCGACGGCAAGTGGCTGGCCTTCTCCTCGAACCGGGCCACGCCCGCCGGCGCCCACGACACAAATGTGTTCCTGGCGCGCTGGAAGGGCCTGCCCGCCATGGATCCGGCCGCCGAGCGCCCGGCCGACCGCATCCGGCGCGACATCGGCTGGCTGGCCGACCCCGTGCGCGAGGGCCGCGGCATCGGCACCAAGGGACTGGAGCAGTCGGGCGCTTACCTCGAGGAACGCCTGCGCGCGCTGGGGCTCGAGCCGGCCGGGGACCAGGGCAGCTTCCGGCAGAAGTTCCCGGTGGTCACCGGCCTGGAGGTGGACCCCGCCACCAGCCTGAGCCTCGGGTCGACCGCGCTCGACCGCAGCCAGTTCGCCCCCCTGGGCTTCTCGGCCGAGGGCAAGGCGGCCGGCCCGGTGGTGCTCGCCGGCTACGGCATCGTGGCCCCGGAGAACAAGCTGGACGACTACGCCCGGCTGGACGTGAAGGGCAAGGTGGTGCTGGTGCGGCGGTTCGCGCCGGAGGGCGAACAAGGTGATCCGGCGCTGGCTCGCCGGCTGGGTGACCTGCGCCGCAAAGCGTGGGTGGCCCGCGAGCACGGCGCGGTGGCGATGCTGGTGGTGGACTGGCCGCTGCCGCCCGCCTCCGCCCCGCCCGACTGGAAGCCGGCTGTCGAGGCGCCACTGCTCAAGCCCGCCCCGGCCGGGCCGGGGGACGCCGGCATCCCGGTGCTGATGGTCAAGCGCGCGGCGGTCGAATCGCTGATGCCGCAGCTGCTGGCCAGAAAGCCGGTCACCGCCACCGTGAACGTGGCCCTCAAGCAGGAGGAGAGCGCCGCCTTCAACGTGGTGGGCCGCATTCCGGCGGGCAAGCAACCGTCGGCCGGCGCGGTGGTCATCGGCGCGCACTACGACCACCTGGGGCTGGGTGGGCGGTATTCGCTCTCGCCCGAGAGCCACGAGCCGCACCTGGGCGCCGACGACAACGCCTCGGGCACCGCCACGGTGCTCGAGGTGGCCCGCGCGCTGGCCGACCGGCGCGCCAACCTGACCCACGACGTGATCGTCGCCTTCTTCACCGGCGAGGAGTCGGGTCTGCTGGGCTCGGCCCACTACACGCGGGTGGGGGCCGACGGGCTGAAGAAGGCGGTCGCCATGATCAACCTGGACATGGTGGGACGGCTGCGGGAAAACCGCCTCGACGTGCTGGGCAGCGACAGCGCCACCGAATGGGAGGCGCTGGTGCGCGCGGCCTGCACGGACCTGTCGCTGCAGTGCAACCCCACCGGCGGTGGACAGGGCCCCAGCGACCAGGCCTCGTTCTACACGGCCGGCCTCCCGGTGCTGCACTTCTTCACCGGCGGCCACCGCGACTATCACAAGCCCAGCGACCGGGCGTCGCTGATCAACAGCGCCGGGGCAGCCAAGATCGCGCAGCTGACCGAACGGGTGGTCACCGCGGTGGACGCGGGCGTGCATCTGACCTACCAGAAGGGCCGCGGCGGGGGCCCGGCCTCCATGGGCGACGCGCGCAGCTTCAACGCCTCGCTGGGCACCGTGCCCGACTACGGCGGTGCGCCTGGCGGCCGCCCCGGCGTCCTGCTGGGCGGGGTCCGCCCGGGCGGCGCCGCCGAGAAGGCGGGCATGCGCCGGGGCGACATCCTGGTCCGCCTCGGCAACCACGAGATCCGCGCGGTCGAGGACCTGGTCTATGCGCTGCAGGCCTTCAAGCCCGGCGACACGGTGACCTCGGTGGTGATCCGTGACGGCAAGGAGCTGAAGCTGGAGGCCACCTTCCAGGAAGGCCGCCGCCCCATCGGTCGCTGACCGTCAACCCCCGCAGGTTCCGCCCTGGATACCGCAGAGCGCGTTCAGCACGCAGGCCGCTCCGCCGTTGTTTTCGCAGCAGCAGGTCCCCCCGCCGCAGTTTTCCCGCTGCGTGGGTGTGTTCATGTCGCAGCTACCCAGCCGGCAGCTGTATTGGCAGACCCGGCCGGCCCCGCCCCCGCCACAGCACCCGGTCGCGCACACCGTACCGTCGGCGTACTGGCGGCAGGCGCCCGCGCCGTCGCAGGTGCCGTCGTTGCCGCAGCTGGAGGGATCGTCCGCGTCGCAGTCGTCGTCGGGGTCGGTCCCCGCCAGGGCGGGCGCGCAGACACCGTTGGCGACACCGGTCCGGGCCATGGTGCAGGCGCGGCAGGTGCCGGTGCAGGCCTTGTCGCAGCAGACGCCGTCGGCGCAGTGACCGGACAGGCAGTCGAGGCCAGCATTCGCGGAATTGCAGGCGGCGCCCAGCGGCAGCAGGTCGCCGCATTTGCCGGTGCCGGTGTCACAGTGGCTGCCGGCGATGCAGTCGCCCTCGCCGGTACAGCTGGTCCGGCAGGTCTGGGCGTTCGCGCAGCGCAGGTTGCCGGGACACACGCGATCGGCGGTCGCTTCGCAGGCGCCGACTCCGTCGCAACGGGGGGAGGGTGTCACGACGTTCCCGCTGCAGGCCGAGTCGCCGCACTCCGCTCCCGCGGGCGCTACCGCGCACGAGCCGTTGCCATTGCAGACGTCCTTGCGGCCGCAGACGGTGCCATCGGCGGTGCACTCGTTGTCCGGGTCGCTGTCGGCCGGGATGGGGCGGCAGGCGCCGTCGCGCTGACCGGTCTTGGCGCTGGCGCAGGCGACGCATATGCCGCTGCAGGGACTTTCACAGCAGATCCCGTCCACGCAGTAGCCGCTGGCGCAGACCTGCGGGCCGGTGCAGGGCGAGCCGTTGATCTCCCGAGGCGGCAGCTCGTCGACGGGATCGGGCGCGTCCTTCCCCGCGTCCGGCATCGCGTCCAGCTTGCCGCCTCCGCCGGCGCCGCCGACTCCGCCGCTTGCACCGGTCCCGCCGGCTCCACCGCTGCCGCCGGTCCCGCCGCCGACCCCTCCGCTGCCGGCCGCGCCGTCCGGGCCGGGCGCCAGCATCCCGATGCCCGTGCTGTCCACCGAGCAACCCACCCCAGCCATGCCCACCGTCACCAGCAGCGCCAACGCGAACCGAACCCTCAACATTTGTGTCTTTTGTATTATTACATACTGTTTACCTGCGTGAAAAATTCCAGTGACGGCCGGTCGCGGTGTCGTAGATTGTGCGCATGGAACAGGTCCGGACTCTCATAGTCGGCGCCGGCGTGACTGGCCTGGCCGCCGCTGCGCACTGTGGGGATTCCGACTACCTGATCCTCGAGGCCGACGAGGAGATCGGCGGCTACTGCAAGACCGTCCGGCGGCAGGGCTTCGTCTGGGATTACTCGGGGCACTTCTTCCACTTCCGACACCCGGACATCGAGGCCTGGCTGCGCGCGCGCATGGCCGGCCAGGAGATCCGCACCATCACCAAGCGGTCGTTCGTGGCCTACCGGGGCAGCCTCATCGACTTTCCCTTCCAGAAGAACATCCACCAGCTGCCCCGCGACGAGTTCATCGACTGCCTGCACGACCTGTATTTCGCCCGCACCGGCCCCACCCCGCCGCAGGAGAGCTTCGCCCAGATGCTGTACGCCCGCTACGGGCGGGCCATCGCCGAGAAGTTCCTGGTGCCCTACAACGAGAAGCTGTACGCCTGCGACCTCGACACCCTGGACCGGGAGGCGATGGGCCGCTTCTTCCCGCATGCCGACCTGGCCGACATCATCCGCAACATGAAGACGCCCGATCGGGCCAGCTACAACGCCACCTTCACCTATCCGGCCGGAGGCGCCGTCCAGTACATCCACGCCCTGGCCAGCGCCGTGCGCCCGGACGCCATCGCTCTGCGCGAACCGCTGCAGGCGGTGGATCTCGACCGCAAGATCGCCCGCACACCCCGCCGCGAGATCCGCTTCGAACGCCTGATCTCCTCGGCCCCCCTGCCCGCCTTCGCCGCGCGCTGCGGGCTGGAACACCAGCGCGAGGTGTTCACCTGGAACAAGGTGCTGGTGTTCAACCTCGGCTTCGACCGCAAGGGCCCCACCGGCGTGCACTGGATCTATTACCCGGACCGGGAGCGGGTCTTTTACCGGATCGGCTTTTACGACAACATCTTCGAGACCGATCGCATGAGCCTCTATGTCGAGGTCGGCTTCGCCCGCGACGCCGCGGTGGACATCCCCGCCACCCGGGCCCGGGTGCTGCAGGACCTGGCCCGCGAGGGGCTGGTCACCGACCACCAGCTGGTGGCCGAACACGCCGTGATCATGGACCCGGCCTACGTGCACATCAACCGCCGCTCCCAGTCCGAGCGCGAGCGCATCGCCGCCCTCTTGCAGGCCCGCGACGTCCATTCCATCGGCCGCTACGGCGGCTGGACCTACTGCTCGATCGAGGACAACATCGTCGAGGCCCGCGCGCTGATGCAGCGGCTGGGCTGACTGATCAACCGATCAACCCTGGTCGCGCACCGAGATGGCCAGCCGGGCCACGCTCTTGACCACGTGGGGCACCCGCTTGAGTAGATTGATCGAGGGCGGGCGCTTTTCCCGGACCGCGAACGGGATCTCCACCACCTTCTTCTGCTCGCGGTGGGCGCGGATCACGAACTCGCTGGCGAAGACGTCCCGGTCCAGGATGCAACGCTGGGCGGTCTCGACCAGGGCCGCGCGCTTGAAGGCCTTCAACCCGTGGGTGTCGGTGCCCTTGTATCCGCAGGCGGTGCGCAGCAGCTGGTTGTACACCCGCGTGCCCAGCCGGCGGATCAGCGGCCGCTGATCGTTGGACCCGACCATGCATTTCGAGCCGACCACCAGATCGGTGTCGGTCCGCTCCAGCAGGGCCAGCGCCCGGGCGTAGAACTCCGTGTCGACCAGGTCGATCTCGTCGCAGATCACGAAGGTCCCGCGGGCGGCCAGGATGCCGGTCTTCATGGCCAGACCATAGTTGGGCTCACCCACCGACAGCAGCCGCACCTCCGGGTGCTCGGCCTCGATCTCCTTGCCGATCTCGACGGTGCGATCGCGCGATCCGTTCTCGCACAGCAAGATCTCGTAGCTCAGGTCGAACGCGCGCAGCTTCTCGCGCAGCTCCAGCACCGAGCCACGCAGGATGCCCTCCTCGTTGTAGACGGGAATGACGATGGAGAGCTGCGGGTTGGCGCCAGACGTCGGCTCGGGCATGTCGGTCAGCTACCAGCTTCAGGACAATCCTGCCAGCTCCAAAATGTCGTTGAGCACCCCACCGGCCGTGACCGCCGGCCCGGCCCCCGCCCCGCGGATGACCAGCGGGCTCTTGTAGCGCGCGGTGGTGAACGCGATCTGGTTGTCGGTGCCCTTCAGCGCCGCGAACGGGCTGGCGCCGTTGGCCGCTTGCAGGCCCACCCGGATCTTGTTGCGCGTGACCGTGGCGACGTAGCGGAGCACCTCGCCCTTGCCCTTGGCCGCCTCCACCTTGCGTTTCCACTCCCCGTCCCAGGATTCCAGCTGGGCCACGAACTCCTCCTTGCTCAGCTGGCGGGCGGTGGACGGCACCAGGCTCTCGATCACCATGTCGTCCGGCTCGCCCGGGTAGCCCAGCAGCCGACCCAGGATCAGCGCCTTGCGGGCCACGTCGATACCGGACAGGTCGTCGCGCGGGTCGGGCTCGGTGAACCGGCGCTCCATCGCCGCCCGCACCGCCTCCGAGAAGCGCTTGCCCCGCGAAAGCTCGGTGAACAGGAAGCCCAGGGTCCCCGAGACGCAGCCTTCGATCTTCTGCACCTTGTCGCCCGATTCGACCAGCTTGCGGTAGGTGTCGAGCACCGGCAGCCCGGCCCCCACGGTGGCCTCGAACCGGATGCGGCGGCCCTGGGACTCGGCCAGCGCCAGCAGCGCGTCGCGCTCGCTCTTGGCCCCCGACAGCGGGCGCTTGTTGGCGAGCACCAGGTCCATGCCCGCCTTCAGCGCGCCGGCCAGCACCGGCCCGGTCTCGGCCGCGGTGGTGTCCACCAGCACCGGACGGGCCAGGGCGTGGCTGGCCACGAAGGCCACCGCCTGCGCCGGCGTGGCCGGCTGCCCTCCCGGCGCCGCCGCCAGGGACTTGCCCTGGTTCTTCCACTGGGCCAGCACGTCCAGCCGGCGCGCCACCAGCCCGCGGGCATCGAACACGAAGCCGCTGCGGTCGATCACCCCCACCACCCGCACGGGAGGGTCGTTGCGGCCGGCCTTGCGCCGCACCAGCAGCTGACCCAGGGTGCGGCCGATCTCGCCGTAGCCCAGGATCACCACGTCCAGCCCCGCCGGATGGTTGGCGCGCCCGCCGCCGATCTTCGACAGCTGGAAAGCCTGGTGGATCGCCCGCTGCGCCTGGGCCGCATCGCTGGCCTCGACCACGAAGGAGATGTTCAGCTCGG
The DNA here is from genome assembly GCA_046734815.1 of Myxococcota bacterium. Taxonomy (GTDB): domain Bacteria; phylum Myxococcota_A; class Polyangia; order Fen-1088; family Fen-1088; genus CAVYGB01. Next base: position 29,566 of record JBKPRZ010000547.1, read on the forward strand.
ACGAGCCCTGGGCGATGGCCACCAGGTTGATGTCTGCGCTGGCCAGCGACGAGAACACCCGGGCGGCGATGCCGGGCGTGCCGGCCATGCCCAGGCCGACCACCGCCACCGTCGACATGCCCTGCTGCACCTGCACGCTATCGACCTCGCGCCGGGCGATCTCGGCGGCGAACGCGCGCTCCAGGTGCTCCTTGGCCGCCGCCGCCTCTTTCTCCGGGACGGTGAAGCAGATCGACTGCTCGGAGGAGGACTGGGTGATCAGCGAGACCGACATGCCGTGCTCGGACAGGGTGGCGAAGGTGCGGCCGGCGACGCCGGGCACGCCGATCAGACCGCGACCGGCCACCGTCACCAGCGCCTGACCGCCGATCGCCGACAGCGCCTTGACCGGGAAGTCGTCCTGCGTGTGCCGGGTGGAGATCTCGGTCCCGGGCTGCTCGGGATCGCCGAACGGCCGCAGGTACAGGGGCGTGTCGCGATCGGCGATCGGGATCAGCGCGCGCGGGTGCAGCACCTTGGCCCCGTAATAGGCCAGCTCCGCCGCCTCGCGGGTGTTCATCTGCGGGATCACGCGCGCGTCGCTGACCACCCGCGGATCGGCGGTCAGCAACCCGGGGACGTCCTTCCACAGAGTCACCCGGCTGGCCCCCAGCGCCCGTCCCATCAGGGTGGCGGTCAGATCGGTGCCGCCGCGGCCGAGGGTGGCCAGCGCCGGGGGATCGTCCGGCCGCGGGCGATACGTACCCAGAAACCCGGGCACCACCGGTATCACCCCGGCGGCCAGCAGCGGGCGCAGCCGCTTGCGCGTGGCCGCGTCGGTCGCTTCCAGGTCGGGCGCCGCCCCTCCGAAGGGGCCCCGGGTCATCACCACCTCCAGGGCGTCGACGTATTCCGCCTTGATCCCCGCCTTGGCCAGCGCCGCCACGACCAGCCGGGTGCCCAGCCGCTCGCCGCGCGAGACCACCAGGTCCGAGGTGCGCAGGGTCAGCTCGCGCAGCACCGACACGCCGCTGGCCACCGTCTCCAGCTCGCGCATGCCCGCCTCGATGGCCGTCTCCAGCTCGGCGGCGACCCGCGCGGGGGGGGCGATGGAACGTAAGACGGCGCCGTACTTCTCCCGCAGCGCCCGGACGGCAACCGACACCCGGCCCTCGTCGCCGGCCCGCGCTTTTTCGGCCACCTCCAGCAGCAGGTCGGTCACCCCGGCCGGCGCCGAACAGACCACCACCAGCGGGGACTCACACCGACGGACGATGCTGACCGCGTGCAGAAACGCCGCCCCGTCGCCCAGCGACGCCCCGCCGAACTTGTAGACCTCCGGACTCTTCGCCTGCTTGCCCATGACTTCGGACTCGAAAAAAAGGCTGCCAAGAGTACCAGGCTGCGCCGTCATTCACTAGATCCCGATGCCGCCGGGCGGGTTCTTCGCTAGATTGAGCCTCCCATGCGTCCGTTCCGCGCCGCCTTCCGCTGCATAGCCGGGTGCCCCGGCGAATACCCTCTCGACGAGGTGATCTACCGTTGCCCCCGCTGCAGCAACCTGCTCGAGGTCCGTCACGATGTCGAGGCGCTGAAGCAACGGAGTCCGCTCGAGTGGGTCAAGCTGTTCGAGGACCGTTACATGCGCACCCAGTGGCCGTACGGCTCGGGGGTGTGGGGCAAGAAGGAGTGGGTCCAGCCCCACCTCGACGATCAGCACGTCGTCTCGATGTTCGAGGGTGGCTCGAACCTGTTCTGGGCCCAGCGTTACGGCGAGCAGGTGGGGCTGGACGACCTGTGGATCAAGCTGTGCGGGAATTCCCACACCGGGTCATTCAAGGACCTGGGCATGACGGTTCTGGTCTCGACGGTCAAGCAGATGATCGCCCACGGCCGTCCGGTGCAGGCGGTCGCCTGCGCCTCCACCGGTGACACCTCCGCCGCGCTGGCCGCCTACGGCGCCGCCGCCGGCATCCGCACCCTGGTGATCCTCCCGCGCGGCAAGGTCTCGACCGCCCAGCTGGTGCAGCCGCTGGCCAATGGTGCCACCGTGCTGGCCATCGACGGCAACTTCGACGACTGCATGGCCCTGGTGCAGCGACTGGCCACCGAGGAGGGTGTCTACCTGGCCAACAGCATGAACTCGCTGCGCCTGGAGGGGCAGAAGACGGTGGCGGTCGAGATCGCGCAGCAGTTCGACTGGCACGCGCCGGACTGGATCATCATCCCCGGCGGCAACCTGGGCAACGTCAGCGCCCTGGGCGCCGGCCTTTCGCTCATGCAGGAGATCGGGATCATCTCCCGGCTGCCCCGCATCTGCGTGGCCCAGGCGGAATCGGCCAACCCGCTTTACCAGGCCTACCGCCGCGGATTCGAGACCTTCGAGCCGATGGTTCCGAAGTCCACCCTGGCCTCCGCCATCCAGATCGGCAACCCGGTCAGCGTCGACAAGGCCATCCGCACCCTGAAGACCTTCGACGGCGTGGTCGAGCAGGCCTCCGAGAGCGAGCTGGCCGAGGCCTCGGCCCGCGCCGACGCCACGGGCATGTTCAACTGCCCCCACACCGGCGTGGCCCTGGCCGCGCTGGAGAAGCTGGTCACCGCCGGGACCATCAAGAAGGGGCAGACCGTGGTGGTGATCAGCACCGCCAACGGCCTCAAGTTCACCGACTTCAAGGTCGGCTACCACGAACGCAAGCTGCCCGGCCTGGGGGCCTACCAGCGGGCCAACCAGCCGATCCAGCTGGCCAACGACTACCCGGCCGTGCGCGAGGCGGTGCGCCGTACTCTGAAGCCCTGATGTGTGATAACGTACGCGCTTTTCCTCCGAAACCTCCTGGAGCGCGAGGCCCATGCACATCCAGCTATTCGACACCACGCTCAGAGACGGCACCCAGAGCGAAGGTCTTTCCCTGTCGGTGGAAGACAAGCTCAAGATCGCCCGGCTGCTGGACGGCTTCGGCATTCACTACATCGAGGGCGGCTACCCGGGGTCGAACCCCAAGGACATCGAGTTCTTCCGCCGGGCGCGCGCCGAGCTGCGCCTCAAACACGCGCGCCTGACCGCCTTCGGCAGCACCCGCAAGGCCGGCGTGGCCGCCGACGCCGACACCAACCTGCGCGCGCTGGTCGAGGCCGACACGCCGGTGGTCTGCATCTACGGCAAGTCCTGGCCGCTGCACGTGACCCACGTGCTGGCCACCTCGCTGGAGGAGAACCTGGCCATGGTGCGCGACAGCGTCGCCTTCCTGCGCCAGCAGGGCCGGGAGGTGATCTACGACGCCGAGCACTTCTTCGACGGCTTCCAGGCCGACCGCGAATACGCGCTGGCCACCTTGAAGGCGGCGGCGGAGGCAGGCGCCGACTGGATCGTCCTGTGCGACACCAACGGCGGCAGCCTGCCCGGCTTCATCACCGACGTGGTGGGCACCGTCCGCCAGACCGTGCCGGTCCGGCTGGGCATCCACACCCACAACGACGCCGACCTGGCGGTGGCCAACGCGCTGGCCGCGGTGGAGGCCGGCTGCACGCAGGTGCAGGGCACCATCAACGGCTGGGGCGAGCGCTGCGGGAACGCCAACCTGATCTCCATCATCCCGGCGCTGCAGCTGAAGATGGACCGGCGCTGCGTGCCCGAGGAGAACCTGGCCCACCTGACCGACCTCAGTCGCACCGTCAGCGAGATCGCCAACATCCGCCCGCGGGCCCACGCCCCCTACGTGGGCGCCTCGGCCTTCGCCCACAAGGGGGGTGCGCACGTGGCCGCGGTGGAGAAGCTGACCGCCACCTACGAGCACGTCCCTCCCGACCGGGTGGGCAACCAGCGCAAGGTGGTGGTCTCCGAGCTGTCGGGCCGGGGCAACGTGCGCATGCGCGCGGTCGAGCTGGGCACCGACGTGCGCGGCGCCGAGAAGCAGGTCCTGGCCCGGGTCAAGGAGCTGGAGAACGAGGGCTACCAGTTCGAGGCGGCGGAGGGCTCCTTCGAGCTGCTGGCCCGCCGGGCCCAGGCCGAGTACCGCGCGCCGTTCGAGGTCCTGGACGTGGTGGTGATCTCCGAGCGCCGCCGCGGCAACGAGGCCTTCGTGGAGGCCACCGTGAAGCTGCGGGTGGGTAACGAGCAGATGCACACCGTGGCCGAGGGCTCGGGTCCGGTCCACGCTCTGGACGGCGCCTTCCACAAGGCCCTCGATGCGCACTACCCGCTGCTGCGCGAGCTGCACCTGTCGGACTACAAGGTCCGGATCCTGGACCCCGAGGCCGCCACCGGGGCCAGGACCCGGGTCCTCATCGAGTCCACCTGCCAGGGCCAGCGCTGGAGCACCATCGGCGTCTCCTCGAACATCATCGAGGCCAGCTGCCGCGCGCTGGTCGACGCCCTGGAGCTGCCCCTGGTTCGCCAGGCCATGGCCGGCAAGAGCCAGGCCTCGACCGGCTGATCTACTGCAGGCTCAGGGTCCGCAGCACCATCACGCGTTTCATCACCGCGGACGGCAGGGGGTCGGGGTTCACCGCCACCAGGGCGCGCGGGCTGGCGGCCTTGACCCGGCGGGCGCTGTCCCGATCGCGCAGGTAGGCGGCCAGGCTGGCGCTGGCCCGCGACGATTCGCGCTGCAGCCGGCTCTCCAGCACGTTCAGCTCCTCGGCGTAGCCCAGCAGCGCCGGGCTGCTGGCGTTCTCCTTGGCGGTCTGCTGCATGCGCTCCTGCACCAGTTCGTGGCGGGCGCGCAGCTGCTGCAACCGTTCGGCCGACTTCTCCAGCTGGATCGACAGGTCGTGGAGGCGCAGGAACAGCTGCGAGCGGGCCAGCTGCAGGATGTTCGGATCCAGGGGTCCGTGCAGGTCGCCCTCGCGCGGTGACCAGTGCTTGATGGAATAGGCCGCGCGCCGGCTCTCCAGGTAGGCGGCCAGCCGATCGCCCATCTCGGCCAGGTGCTCATCACGCTCGCGCACCGTGCGGTCGATCGATTCCAGCGCGGTCCGGGCGGTGTCGACCGAGAATCCGGCGGTGCCGAACAGCCGCAGGGTCTGCTCGATCTGGCTGCGCCGGCGCTCGAGGCCGTCGATCACGTCCCACTCGTCCTGCAGCAGGCGCGCCCGGGTGGCCATGTCGTGGACGAACAGCTGGGTGGGCGGCTCGACCGTCCCGGCCACGAAGACGCCCACCTGGGTGTCGGCCAGCGACAGGGGCCGTTGCGGGCTGGCGCTGCGGCTCGACTGCAACATGGTGGCGATGCCGGTGGGCGCGTGCTCGAAGCCGATCCCGCTGACGAAGCGGACCTGCTTGCGGAAATCCGACTCCATCTCACCGGAGAAGCGGAAGGACCACTCCTTCCAGTGCGGGATCTCGTCGCGGCGGGCGAAGACCCCCGCCCGGCCGCTCATCCGTTCGCCCTGATAGCCGAACGGCGCCTCCAGGACGTAGCGAAACGCACCCTCGGCGAAGGCATCCCAGCCGCTCGCGCGCAGCAGGAGGTTGATCCAGGACTCGCGCAGGGCCAGCTCCACCGCCGTGCCGGGCTCGAGCACCGAGGGCCGGACCTTCCGGGACAGGCCCGCGGCCAGCTCCCAGTGCTCCGTGTGGCCGGTCAGCCCGAAGCGGAACTGCGGGCGGAGCTGGAAGCCCAGCCGGCGCACACCCGCGTACCAGCCCACCCGCAGCTCCCCGCCGAGCAGCCGGGTCACGGTTCCGGACCTCTGCAGCGAGGCGGCATCGAAGGCAAAGCCGGCCACCAGCGCGCCGGCGGCGACCGCCGCGCCGCCATCGGCGATGGCGCGCTTGAGGTGCATCCAGCCCTCTTCGGTCTCGGGGAAGAACCTCTGCTGGGCCAGCAGGTAAAAACCCAGGTCCACGATCTCCCGCGCCGAGAAGTGCTTGAGCAGCGAGGCCCGCACCTCGTCCCGCACGTCGTCGTCGGCCAGGGTCTCCACCCGCAGGGCGGTCAGGTTCACCGAGTCCGGCGTGACGTTGTGGATGCGGCGGCTGCGCAGCTCGTCCTGGCGGGTCATCTGCCGCACCAGCTGCTGGTAGATCGGGAAACGGATGTGAAAGGGCAGCAGGCTCAGCTTGTAGGCGGTCGAGTCGTTGAGCGAGCGCGGATCGCCCACCAGCCGATCGATCTCGGTCTCGAAGTCGAAAAGCTCGACCGTCTCCAGGAACCGGAACATCCGTTCGGAGGCGCTCTCGCCCACCGCGAACAGCAGGTCGGCGACGGTCGAGACGATGCGCTCGATCGACAGCTCGCTCTCGTCCCCGGGGCCCACCCGCGGGGAAAAGCCGGGCTGCGCCGCGGCCGTCTGCACCGACAGCGGTCCACCCAGACCCATGGCCACCACCACGGCCATGCGGGCGCCCGAGGTCAACGTCGAAGCCATGATCGGTCGCGCGTCGGCTCACACCTTCTCGCCGACGCGCCGCCCCTCCTCGATCAGACGGTCCAGGAAACGACGGACCGGTTCCGAACGGACCAGCCCGTGACGCAGCACCAGCCTCACGTCCAGTGTCTCCACGTCAGCGCGCTCGACCACCAGTTTCCGGCGCGCCAGCCGCAGGGTGGCGAGACCGGGGGCCAGACCGATGCCGAGGCCCCGGGAAGTATAAGACAGCATAAGGGACACACTCGGTAGATCTATGGTCGAGACTGGGCGGATGCCAGTCCGGCCCAGGTACTCGTCCAGCAGGCGCCGGCCCCGGCTGCCCGGCAGCAGCCGCAGGAGAGGCTCCCGGGCCAGGCGCGCCGGCACGCTGCGCCCGCTGCCCCCGGCCAGGCGGCCCGACCCGCTGCCCGGTCGTGGAGCGACCCAGAAGAACGGCTGGGCGCACAGGCGGAACTGATGGTCGTCCCGCTCGCCGTCGGCCGGGACGGTCACCATGGCGGCGTCGACCTGCCCCTCGGCCACCAGCCGAGCCGCCTCGGTCGAGTTGGTGGTGGTGATCTCGAAGTGCAGCGGCGCCCGGATCTCGAGCATCTCGCGGATCACCGGCAGCAGCAGCGCCTCGCCCAGGTAGTCGCTGGCGGCCAGGCGCAGGGTGGTGACCCGGGAGCCCGACAGCTCGTCGAGCAGGGTGCCCAGCGATGCGGCCTCGTCGAACACCCGGGTCAGCGCCCCCAGGGCGGTCTCACCGGCGCTGCTGAGTCGGATGCGCCGACCCACCTTCTCGAACAACGAGACCTCGAAGTGCTGCTCGATCCGACGCAATTGTTGCGAGACGGCCGAGGGAGTCTTGTGCAGCCTGCGGGCGGCCTCGCCCACCGAGGAGGTCTGCGCCACCACCAGAGCGTCGTACAGGGCGGGCAGCAGGCTCGGGTCGATCATTAAGCTGAACTTAATGAATGGCGAAGCAAAAGTCACTGGACGGGCGCGGCAGGGCCCGCGCACACTCCCGTCCATGTCGCCCGCTGCCGCGCGCACGCTGTTCGAGAAGATCTGGGATACCCACCTGGTCAAGCCTCCCACCCCGGAGACGCCCGGCATCCTGTATGTCGACCTGCACCTGGTGCACGAGGTGACCTCGCCCCAGGCCTTCGGATGGCTGCGCGAGCGCGGGCTGCGCGTCCGCCGCCCCGAGCGGACGGTGGCCACCATGGACCACTCGACGCCCACCCTGCCCCGCGGCTCCGACGGCAAGTTCCGGATCATCGACAAGCAGGCCGAGGCCCAGCTGTCCCAGCTGGAGACCAACTGCCGCGAGTTCGGGGTCGAGCTTTTTGCCCTGGGCAGCGAGGGCCAGGGCATCGTGCACGTCATCGGGCCCGAGCTGGGGCTTACCCAGCCGGGCTCGACCATCGTCTGCGGCGACAGCCATACCAGCACCCACGGCGCCTTCGGCGCGCTGGCCTTCGGCATCGGCACCAGCGAGGTGGCGCATGTGCTGGCCACCCAGTGCCTCCTGCAGCAGCGGCCGAAGACGCTGGCCATCACGGTGGACGGCAAGCTGGGCCCCGGCGTGACCGCCAAGGACATCATCCTGGCGGTCATCGCCCGCATCGGCATCGGCGGCGGCACCGGCCACGTGATCGAATACCGGGGCTCGGCCATCCGCGGGCTTTCGATGGAAGAGCGCATGACCATCTGCAACATGTCGATCGAGGCCGGGGCCCGCGCCGGCCTGTGCGCGCCCGACGACACCACCTACCAGTACCTGGCCGGCCGGCCCCGCGCGCCCCAGGGAGCGGCCTGGGACCGCGCCCTGGCGGCCTGGCGGGCGCTGCCCAGCGACGAAGGCGCCGTGTTCGACCGGGAAGAGCGGTTCGACGCCGCCGCCCTCGAACCGATGATCACTTACGGCACCAACCCGGGGATGGGGATCGGCATCACCGCGCCGGTGCCCACCCCCACCAGCGCTTCGATGGAGAAGGCCCTGCGCTACATGGGCCTGCAGGCGGACAAGCCGCTGCTGGGGCACCCCATCGACGTGGTCTTCATCGGCAGCTGCACCAACTCGCGCCTGTCCGATCTGCGGGCCGCCGCCAGCCTGATGCGCGGGCGCAAGGTGGCCGCCGGGGTGCGCGCTCTGGTGGTGCCCGGCTCGCAGCGGGTGAAGAAGGCGGCCGAGGAAGAGGGCCTGGACCGTGTGTTCCTGGAGGCGGGCGCGGAGTGGCGCGAGGCCGGCTGCTCGATGTGCATCGCCATGAACGGCGACCAGCTGTCGCCCGGCCAATACGCGGTCAGCACCTCGAACCGGAACTTCGAGGGCCGGCAGGGCGCCGGCGGCCGCACCTTCCTGGCCAGCCCGCTGACCGCGGCGGCGGCGGCGGTCACCGGCAAGATCACCGACGCCCGCACCCTGGCGGCCCGCTGAGCGGGCGCCCACGACGAGCTCTGGAGCCAACCATGGAACCGATCAACACCTTTTCCGCCAAGACGGTCGTGCTGCCGATCGAGAACGTCGACACCGACCAGATCATCCCCGCCCGCTTCCTGAAGGTCACCTCCCGGGCGGGCATCGGCAAGCACCTGTTCGCCGACTGGCGCTACGACGCCGCCGGCACCCCCCGCCCCGACTTCATCCTCAACCGTCCCGAGGCCGCCGGCGCCACCGTCCTGGTGGCCGGCGACAACTTCGGCTGTGGCTCGTCGCGCGAGCACGCGCCCTGGGCGCTGGTGGATCACGGGTTCAAGGCGGTGGTCAGCACCTCCATCGCCGACATCTTCCGCAACAACGCCCTGAAGAACGGCCTGCTGCCGATCGTGGTGGACGCCGCCACCCACGCCAAGCTGCTGGCCAGCCCGGGCGCGGCGGTGACCGTGTCCTTGCAGGACCGCTCGCTGGGGCTGCCCGATGGGACGCGCGTCACCTTCCCCATCGATCCGTTCGCGCGCTATTGCCTCCTGAACGGGGTCGACGAGCTCGGCTTCCTGCTGTCCCACGAGGAGGCCATCTCGTCATTCGAGTCGGCGCACACCTGAAAAACCCCGCGCTTGACAGCGGTCGATCGCTCTCGTAGCTGATCGGGATGGTCTCTTGCCATCCCAGGACCTGGTGCCTGGTCCTGGTGCTGGTGGGCAGCTGCGACCTGGTCGGCGGTCCCGACGCCCTCGGCGAGGCCTGTGACCACCTGGCCGCTGCGCCCAACCGGGTGACCGCTTCAACCTCCGCGGCCGGCGCGCCCGCGCTGACGACGCATACGCGCTATGACGTGGCCCTGCCCGCCGTCGCCGCGGGGCGCACGGGGTCGGTGAAGCTGGTCGCGGCGGTGCGCGGCCGGGTGATCGTGGCGTTGACCGAGGACCTGCCGGTTCACATGACCGATTCGATGGGGCGTGAGCTCGCCCCCGACAGCAGCGGCAAGACGGGGCCCTGCGACCAGCTGAAGGCCTGGTCCGGTTACGAGGTGAGCGCGGGCGAAAACGTCATCACCCTGGGCGGCCCGGGTGTCACCGCCGCCACGGTGGGGCTGGTGATGGAAAGCGAGACCGACTCCCTCTGAAGCCAACGGGGATCCAGCGAAGACCGTCCTGTCGGTCGTCACATGGTCCGGCGGAACCGCTGGCGTGGTAAACAGCGGACAGCATGAGGTTGGTGCAGTTCCGCGAACCAGACGGCCGCCGCGCGGTCGCCGCCACCGACGGTGACGCCGACCCGGTCCGGCTGCACGGGGTGGAGACGACCTACGAGCTGGCGCTGGAGGCCATCGAGACCGGGCGGCCGCTGGCCGAGCTGGCCCGCGAGCTGTTGACCGACCAGGCCGTCGACCTCGACGCCGCCGAGGAGCAGGGCCGCCTGCTGCCGCCGCTGGAGCACCCGGTGCCCACCCGCTGCTGGGTGACCGGCACCGGTCTGACCCACATGGGCAGCGCCGAGGCGCGCGACCGCATGCACACCAAGCTGGCGCCGCTGGAGAGCGGCCTGTCGGACAGCCTGAAGCTGTTCCGCTGGGGCGTCGAGCGCGGCCGTCCGGCCGAGGGCGACACCGGCGTCCAGCCCGAGTGGTTCTTTCGCGGCAACGGGGCCAGCCTGGTCGGCTCGGGCCAGCCGCTCGCCATCCCCGACTTCGCGCTCGACGGCGGCGAGGAGCCCGAGGTGGTGGGCCTGTACGTGATCGCCGACGATGGCACGCCCTGCCGGGTGGGCTGGTCGCTGGGCAACGACTTCACCGACCACCTGATGGAGCGCCAGAATTACCTTTACCTGGCCCACTCGAAGCTGCGCCCCACCGCCCTGGGCCCCGAGCTGCTGCTGGGCGATCTGCCTGCCGAGGTGAAGGGGGCGACCCGCATCCTGCGCGGCGAGCGCCTGCTGTGGGAAAAGCCGTTCCTGGGCGGCGACGCCAACATGAGCCACGCGGTGGCCAACCTGGAACACCACCACTTCAAGTACCCGATGTTCCGCCGCCCCGGCGACGTGCACCTGCACTTTCTGGGCACAAGCTCCGTCTCGGCCGCCGACGGCGTCGTGATCCAGCCCGGCGACCGGATCGAGATCTCGGCCCCGCTGTTCGGCCGCCCGCTCCGCAACCCGGTGGTGGCGGGCGCCAGCGCCGCGGTCCCGACCGTCCGGCCGCTCTAGCCGATCGGGATCGCGTCAGATCAGGACAGGACCGTCTCGCCCATCAGGTAGGTGTCGACGCCGCGGGCCGCGTCCCTCCCCTCGGCGATGGCCCACACGATCAGCGATTGTCCGCGCGACATGTCGCCGGCGGCGAACACGCCCGGGACGCTGGTCATCCGGTTCTGGTCGACCTTCACGTTGCCGCGGGCGTCCAGCTCCACCGCCAGCTCCTCCAGCAGGCCCGCGCGCTCGGGCCCCAGGAAACCCATCGCCAGCAGCACGAGGTCCGCGGGCAACGTGCGCTCGCTGCCGGGCTTCTCCTCGAAGCGCGGCGGCGCGCCCGGGGCGCTGACCTTCTGCAGCTCCGCCACCACCAGACCGCTGACCCGCCCGTCGGGACCGGCCACGAAACGTTTGGTGGTGACCGCGTATTGCCGGGGGTCGCCGCCGAACAGGGCGGCCGCCTCCTCCTGGCCGTAGTCCAGGCGGTAGATCTTCGGCCACTGCGGCCAGGGGTTGTCGGCCGCGCGTTCGTCGGGGGGCCGGGGCAGGATCTCCAGCTGGACCAGACTCTTGCAGCCGTGGCGCAGGGCCGTCCCCACGCAGTCGGTGCCGGTGTCGCCGCCGCCGATCACCACCACCGCCTTGTCCCGGGCCGAGATGAACCGTCCGTCGGCGAACCCGCTGTCCAGCATGCTCTTGGCCGACAGGGTCAGGAAGTCCATGGCGAAGTGAACGCCGGGCAACTCGCGTCCGGGCACCTTCAGATCCCGGGCCCAGGTCGCCCCACCGGCCAGCACCACCGCCTCGAACTCGGCCCGCAGCTTCTCGGTGGGGTAGTTCTTGCCCACCTCGGTGCCGGTCACGAAGCGCACGCCCTCGTCCTCCAGCAGCTTCACCCGCCGGAAGACGAGCTCTTTCTCCAGCTTCATGGGCGGGATGCCGTAGGTCAGAAGGCCCCCGACCCGATCGGCACGCTCGAAGACCGTCACGGTGTGACCGGCCTTGTTCAGCTCGGCGGCAGCCGCCAGACCGGCCGGGCCCGACCCGACCACCGCCACCTTCTTGCCGGTGCGGCGCTGGGGCGGCACCGGGACGATCCACCCCGACTCGAAGCCGCGGTCGACGATCGAGACCTCGATGTTCTTGATGGTGACCGCCGGGGCGTTGATCCCCAGCACGCACGACCCTTCGCACGGCGCCGGGCAGACCCGCCCGGTGAACTCGGGGAAGTTGTTGGTCATGTGCAGGCGGTCCAGCGCTTCCCGCCAGCGCCCGCGGTAGACCAGGTCGTTCCACTCGGGGATCAGGTTGTGCAGCGGACAGCCGGCCGCCGACCCTTCGATCAGCTTGCCGGTGTGGCAGAAGGGCACCCCGCAGTCCATGCAACGCGCGCCCTGCTCGCGCAGCGCCGCCTCGGGCAGGTGCTCGTGGAACTCGTGCCAGTCGGCGACCCGCTCGCGCGGGTGCCGGGACAGCGGGACCGTCCGTGCGAATTCGATGAAGCCGGTTGGCTTTCCCATGCGACCTGCCCGCTCCGATTATTTGCCGTGGACGCGGGCGGCGTCCTTGGTGTTGAGCTCGAAGGCCGCCATCTCGGCCTCCTCGGGCGACAGCCCCTTGGCGCGCATCTCCTTCTGCGCCTCCAGCACCCGGCCGTAGTCGTTGGGCACCACCCGCACGAACAGCGGCTTCATCTCGGGCCAGCGGCGCAGCACCTCGTCGGCGCGCGCGCTGCCGGTGGCGTCGCGGTGCCGGCGGATCATCGCCAGCACCTCCTCGACCTCGTCCGGCTCTTCCAGCGGCAGCAGCCCGACCATCTCCTTGTTGCAGTTGCGGTCGAACTGGCGGTTCTCGTCCAGCACGTAGGCGATGCCGCCCGACATGCCGGCCCCGAAGTTGCGCCCGGTCGACCCCAGCACCACCACCCGGCCGCCGGTCATGTATTCGCAGCCGTGGTCGCCCACCCCCTCCACCACCGCGTTCACCCCGCTGTTGCGCACGCAGAAGCGCTCGCCGGCCATGCCCCGGATGTAGGCCTCGCCCGACGTGGCCCCGTAGAAGGCCACGTTGCCGATCAGGACGTTCTCCTCCGCGGGGAACGTCGACTGCCGCGGCGGGAAAACCACCAGCTTGCCGCCCGACAGTCCCTTGCCCAGGTAGTCGTTGGCGTCGCCCTCGAGCACGAAGGTGATCCCGCGCGGCACGAAGGCCATGAAGCTCTGCCCGGCCGAGCCCCGGAAATGGACCCGGATGGTGTCTTCGGGCAAGCCCCGCTCGCCGTGGCGGCGCGTGACCTCACTGCCCAGGCGCGTCCCCACCGTGCGATTGACGTTCCGGATGGGAAGCTCGGCCCGCACCGTCTCGCCCCGCTCCAGCGCCGGCCGGCACAGAGGAACGAGGGTGGCATCGTCGTATTCCGTTTCCAGAGCGTGGTTCTGGGCGACGGTACAGCGGGTGGCGGTCCCCGGCTCGATCACCGGCTGGTACAGGATGGCCGACAGGTCCACCCCGCGCGCCTTCCAGTGGTCCACCGCGCCCCGGACCTCCAGGCACTCGCTGTGGCCCACCATCTCGTCGAAGCTGCGGAAGCCGAGGGCCGCCATCAGCTCGCGCGCCTCCTGGGCCACGAAGCGCATGAAGTTGACCGCGTGTTGCGGATCGCCGGTGAAGCGCTTGCGCAGCTCGGGATCCTGGGTGGCCACCCCCACCGGACAGGTGTTGAGGTGGCAGACGCGCATCATGATGCAACCGACCGCCACCAGCGGCGCGGTGGAGAAGCCGAACTCCTCGGCCCCCAGCAGGGCGCCCACCACCACGTCCCGCCCGGTCTTCAGCTGACCATCCACCTCGACCGCGATCCGGCTGCGCAGGTTGTTGAGCAGCAAGGTCTGGTGCGTCTCGGCCAGCCCCAGCTCCCAGGGTCCGCCGGCGTGCTTGATGCTGGTCAGCGGGGAGGCGCCGGTGCCGCCATCGTGGCCGCTGATCAGCACCACGTCGGCCTTGGCCTTGGCCACGCCCGCCGCCACCGTCCCCACGCCGACCTCGGCCACCAGCTTGACGCTGATGCGGGCGGCGTCGTTCGCGCACTTGAGGTCGTGGATCAGCTGGGCCAGGTCCTCGATCGAATAGATGTCGTGGTGGGGGGGCGGGGAGATCAACCCCACCCCCGGCGTGGAGTGCCGGACCTTGGCGATCCAGGGATAAACCTTGCTGCCCGGCAGCTGACCGCCCTCGCCGGGCTTGGCGCCCTGGGCGACCTTGATCTGCAGCTCGTGGGCGCTGGTGAGATAGGTGCTGGTCACCCCGAACCGGCCCGACGCCACCTGCTTGATGGCGCTGTTGGCCGAATCGCCGTTGGGCAGCCGCTGGTAGCGCGCCGGATCTTCGCCGCCTTCGCCGGTGTTGGACTTGCCGCCCAGCCGGTTCATGGCGATGGCCAGGGTCTCGTGCGCCTCCTTGGAGATCGAGCCGTAGGACATGGCCCCGGTCTTGAAGCGCTTGACGATGGCGTCGACCGGCTCGACCTCGTCCAGCGGCACCGGCGGACGGGAGGACTTGAACTCCATCAGCCCGCGCAGGGTGCACAGGTTCTTCGACTGGTCGTTGATCAACCGGGCGTATTGCCGGTAGGTATCGAAGTTGTTGGTGCGGCAAGCGGCCTGCAGCTTGTGGATGCTCTCGGGGTTGAACAGGTGGTGCTCGCCGTCGTCGCGGTACTGGTATTGCCCGCCCGGCTCCAGTCCCAGCTTGACCACCGGGCGGCTGGGGTAGGCCCGCTCGTGGCGGCGGGCCACCTCCTCGGCGATGATGGGGAGGTCGATGCCCCCCACCCGCGAGGCGGTGCCGGCGAAGTACCGATCGATGACGTCCTTGCGCAGGCCGATGGCCTCGAACACCTGGGCGCCGTGGTAGCTCTGCACGGTCGAGATGCCCATCTTGGACAGCACCTTGACCACGCCCTTGTTGACCGCCTTGATGTAGTTCCTCTTCAGCTTGCCGGCGTCACCCTTGAGCACCCCGTCCTTGACCATGTCGGCGATGGTCTCGAAGGCCAGGTACGGGTTCACCGCGCTGGCGCCGTAGCCGATCAGCAGGCAGAAGTGGTGCACCTCGCGCGGCTCGCCGGTCTCCAGCACCAGGCCCACGCGCGTGCGCGTCCCTTCGCGCAGAAGGTGGTGGTGCACGGCCCCGCAGGCCAGCAGCGACGGGATCGGCGCCAGATCGCGCCCGTGGCTCCGGTCGGACAGGATGATGATGTTGCTGCCCCCCGCCAGCGCCGCCGACGCCTCCTGGGCGAGCTTGGCCAGGGCCCGTTCCAGCCCCACTCCACCCTCGGCCACCGGGTAGACGATGGGCAAGGTGGTCGCCTTGAAGCCGCGGCAGGCCTCCGATCCATCCAGCGATCGCAGCTGCTCCAGCTCCTCGTTCAGGAGGATGGGTGTGCGCAGCTCGATCTGACGGGCCGATTCCGGCCGGGGGTCGAACAGGTTGCGTTCGGGACCGATGGTGGTCTCGACCGCCATGATCATCTCTTCGCGGATGGCGTCCACCGGCGGGTTGGTGACCTGGGCGAACAGCTGCTTGAAGTAGTTGTAGAGGGGCTGGGCCCGGCTCGACAGCACCGCCAGCGGCGTGTCTGTGCCCATCGATCCGATCGGTTCGCCCGCCGTCTCGGCCATCACCTGGATCAGCTTGTACAGGTCCTCGGCGGTGTAGCCGAAGGCCTCCTGCCGGATCTCCAGGGTCTCGTGGTCCGGCTCGATGGCCGGCGCGCCGGGCGGCAGATCGGCCGGACGGACCACGTTGTCCTTCACCCACTGGGCGTAGGGCTGCTCCCGGGCGTAGCGGCCCTTGATCTCGTCGTCGGAGATGATCCGCCCCGCCGCCGTGTCCACCAGGAACATGCGACCCGGCTGGATGCGTCCCTTGCAGGCCACCCGTTCGGGCTCGATCTCCGGCAGCACCCCCGCCTCGGAGGCCATCACCACCACGTCGTCCTTGGTCACGTAATAGCGCAGCGGCCGCAGGCCGTTGCGGTCCAGCACCGTGCCGATCAGGACGCCGTCGGTGAAACAGATCGCCGCCGGGCCGTCCCACGGCTCCATCAGGCACGAGTGGTACTCGTAGAACGCCTTCTTCTCGGCATTCATCGACTCGTGCTTGTTCCAGGGCTCCGGCACCATCATCATCACGGCGTGCGGCAGCTCGCGGCCGCCCATCACCAGCAGCTCGAGCACGTTGTCCAGCATGGCCGAGTCGCTGCCCGACTGATCGATCACCGGCCGGATCCGGTCGATGTCGTCGCCGAACAGCGGCGAAGCCAGCTGGCTCTCGCGCGCGCTCATCCAGTTGACGTTGCCGCGCAGGGTGTTGATCTCGCCGTTGTGGGCGATGGTGCGGTAAGGATGGGCCCGCGCCCAGCTGGGGAAGGTGTTGGTCGAGAAACGCGAGTGGACCACCGCCAGCGCCGACTCGACCGCCGGATCGCGCAGGTCGGGGAAGAAGGTCTCGAGCTGCGGGGAGGTCAGCATCCCCTTGTAGATCAACGTCTTGTAGGAAAGGCTACAGACGTAGAACATGGCCTTCCAGTCGTCGGCCAGACCGGAGCTGGCCACCAGTCGCTCGGCCTGCCGCCGGGCCACGTACAGCCGCCGTTCGAAGGTGGCCTCGTCGGGCACGCGATCGCCGCGGGCCACGAACACCTGACGGATCAGCGGCTGCGATCGCACCGCGCTGGCCCCCAGACCGCGGTTGTCCGTGGGAACGGTCCGCCACCCCAGCACCTTCTGTCCGGTCTCGCTCACCGCCCGCTCGAGCAGTTGCTGGCAGACCGCCGCCGCCTCCGGATCGGTCGGCAGGAAGACGACGCCCACCGCATAGCGTCCCGGCGGGGGCAGCTCGATGCCCAGCGCGCCGCCCTCACGCCGGAGGAAGGCGTCGGGCATCTGCAGCAGGATGCCGGCGCCGTCGCCGGTGTTGTCCTCGCAGCCGCAGGCGCCCCGGTGTCCCAGGTTGCGCAGCACTTCCAGCGCGCCCTGAACCAGCGCGGCGGACTTGCGTCCCTTCACATCGCAGAGAAAGCCAACCCCGCACGCGTCATGTTCGTGCTGAGGATCGTAAAGCCCTTGTGCCTGAGGAACCCGCATTCTGATCCGGCCGTCCATTCCGTGTCCCTCCGGTCGTCCCAGAAGCCCCGTCCTCTGCATCCCAGCCCGGTAGACCGGCCTGGGAACCCCGCCTCGGACAGATCCGCGCGGATTTGCATGCGACTCCTGGACCGCCAGAAGGTCCTTGCTGAGCTCGAAAAACTAGCACCCACTTTCGACGGCTGTAAATCACCTTTGCCCACCCGCCCGCGTGCTTTTCGGGCCGAAATGATTCAGAAACAATCCGACTTGAATGTTTCAACCCCCTCTCGATACATGCTCTTGGCTAGATCGTGAGTTTTCGTCGCGAAACTCAGCTTGCTATCGCCGCTGACATCGGATGTTTCTAAGTCATGCGCGCTCTCGTTGTCACATCGAAACCGGGCTCTGCCATCAATGAACCGGACACCCCGGCCGCTTCCTTGCACGAGCTGGGCTGCACGGTCACGGCGGTGGGTTATGACCTGGACGACCTGCCCGACGACATCGAGCACCCGCGCCCGTCGGTGGTGGTGATCGACGCCGGCGGTTACCTGGAGGTCGGGCGGGCGGCCGTCAAACGCGTCAGGCAGGTCAGCTCTCTGACCGACATTCCGGTCCTGCTCTGCGTGGAGGTATCCCGCCTGCCCAACCTGGACCCCGAGCTGGGCGTGGACGACTTCATCCTCTCGCCCATCGTCGGACCGGAGCTGTATGCGCGGGTCCGCCAGCTGGACTGGCGCCTCTCCTCCTTCCGTGCCGCCGGTCGCATCAAGCTGGGCGACCTGGTGATCGACACCGTCGCGGTCGAGGTGACCCATCGGGGCCGGGCCCTGAAGTTGCCACGCCAGGAGTTCCAGCTGCTCAAGTTCCTGGCCGCCGGAGCGGGCCGGGTCTTCACCCGCGAGCAGCTGCTCTCGCGGGTCTGGGGTTATCGCTACACC
>JBKPRZ010000548.1:0-9550 GCA_046734815.1 Myxococcota bacterium
ACCCAGGTACCCTGGGGCGAGTCTCCCCACATGAAGGGCAAGGTTCTGGTGGTCGACGATGAGGCGGACGCCCGGGGCGCCCTGGGCGAGCTGTTGCGCGCCGACGGATACCAGGTCGAGACGGCGGCCGACGGCTTCAAGGCGCTGGGCAAGTTGTTGAACTTCGCCCCCGACGTGGTGCTGACCGACCTGCGGATGCCGGGAATGAACGGGGTGGAGCTGCTCAGGAAGCTGCGGGAGGACAATCCCGACCTGGTGGTGCTGGTGATGACGGCATTCGGGGCCATCGACAGCGCGGTGGCGGCGCTGCGCGAGGGAGCGGCCGGATACTTCATGAAGCCCCTCAATGTGACGGAGCTGTCGTTCGGCCTCGCTCGGGAGATGGAGCGGCTGCGGCTGCAACGCGAGGCTGGCCAGCTGCGGGCGCGGTTGGCCGAGCGGTACAGCTTCGAGCACATCATCGGCAGCGCCCCCGCCATGCAGGCTCTCTTCAAGGCGGTGGTCCAGGTGGCTGGCTCACGAGCGAGCATCCTGGTCACCGGCGAGTCGGGGACCGGCAAGGAGCTCATCGCCGCGGCCATCCACGAGCGGAGCCCGCGGGCCAAGGGGCCGTTCGTCAAGCTGCACTGCGGGGCGCTCGCGGAGACCCTGCTGGAAAGCGAGCTGTTCGGCCACGAACGCGGCGCCTTCACCGGCGCGGTGGGGCGGCGGGAAGGGCGGTTCGTGCAGGCCGACGGCGGGACGCTCTTTCTCGATGAGATCGGCGACATTCCCCCGGCGATGCAGGTCAAGCTGCTGCGTTTTCTGCAGGAACGTGAGCTCGAGCGGGTGGGCGGCAACGAAACCCTGCGGGTCGACGTCCGGGTGATCGCCGCGACCAACCGCGACCTCCGGGCCGAGGTGGCCGGCGGGAGGTTCCGGGAGGATCTCTTTTACCGTCTGAACGTCATCAACATCGAGACGCCGGCGCTGCGCCACAGGCGCTCGGACATCGGCGTCCTGGCCGACTTCTTTCTTCGGCTGTACGCGGCGGAAAACGGCAGGACCATCCACGGCTTTGCCGACGACGCCATGGCCCGGCTGTCGGCCTACCACTGGCCGGGAAACGTCCGCGAGCTCGAAAATGTGGTCGAACGTGCGGTGGTGCTGGCGAGCGGCACCCGCATCACCATGGCCGATCTGCCCCCGAACCTGACCGCGTCGTCGGCAGCCGGAGCGGTGGTCGTGATCCCCGGCTCGACCATGGCAGACATCGAACGCCACGCGATCTTGACCACGCTCGAGGCCACGGGAGGTTCGACCACCCGGGCGGCCGAGATCCTGGGAATGAGCGTCCGCGCGGTCCAGTATCGGATGCACAAGTACGGCAGCGCACCCAAGGACGAGCCCCGGGCATCCGCCCTGGAGCCGGCAGCGAACCCGGACTCGCCACTCGGATAGGGCCCGATCCGTACCGCCCGGTCGACGGGCGCGCGAGGGCAACGCAGACGGACGGGCGGCGGCGTCACGCCCCCGGCTTTCATTCGCGCTCTGTCGTCGAAAAAACCGACATGAGGAAAAACCGACATATGTTTCGGCGATGGAATGGCTGAACTACCACCACCTCCTCTATTTCTGGACGGTGGCCAAAGAGGGAAGCATCGTTCGGGCGAGCCAGGAGCTTCGACTCGCCCACCCGACCATCAGCGGTCAGATTCACCGTCTGGAGGAGGTCCTCGGCGAGAAGTTGTTCGTGCGGCGGGGCAGGCACCTGGCCATGACCGAAGCCGGGCGGGTGGCTTTCCGCTACGCCGACGAGATCTTCTCGCTGGGTCGGGAGTTCGTGGATACCCTCAAGGGACGGGCCAGCGGCAAGCCGATGCGGCTGGTTGTCGGTATCGCCGACGTCCTGACCCCCTCGCTGGTCCGACGGTTTCTCGAGCCCGCCTTTCACCTGCCCCATCCGGTCCGCCTCATCTGCCGGGCAGACAAATCGGTGGAGGAGTTCGTGGCCGAGCTGACCTTGCACCGACTGGACGTGGTGCTGTCCGACGGGCCGCCCGCGCCCGGGCTGGGGACACGCGCGTTTGGCCACCTGCTGGGCGAATGCGGGACCACCTTCCTCGCCACCGCCAAGCTCGCCGGCGCCCTCCGCCGCAAGTTCCCTCTCTCGCTGAACGAAGCGCCCTTCCTGTTGCCGGGCGCGCCGTCCACGGTACGCCGTGCCCTGGAGGGGTGGTTCCAGAGCCAGGAGATCCGACCCCAGATCGTCGCCGAATGTGATGACAGCGCCCTGGCCAAGGACTTCGGAGAACAGGGAATGGGGGTGTTCGCCATCCCCTCGGTCATCGAGGCCGAGGTCCTCCATCATTACCGCGTGCGGGTGGTCGGGCGCTCGGCCGACGTGCGACAGCAGTTTTATGCCATCTCGGTCGAGCGCAAGATCAAACACCCGGCGGTGGTGGCCATTCGCGAGTTTGCCCGCCAGGACATCTTCGGCAAGCCCAGCTAGCCAACCGCCTGTCCGGCGCCCGTCGCGGGTATCGTGAAGAAGAAGCTGGTACCCGCACCGGGGCTGCGCTCGGCCCAGATCCGGCCGCCATGGGCGCTGACGATGCCCTCGGCGATGGCCAGCCCCACGGGGACGGCCGATCGAAGAGGCGGACTATGGTTTGAAGGCGCTCGGGCTGGACAGGGCCTCGCGCTCCAGGGCGCGGCTGACGGAGCTGGCCGCCCGGGCGACGGCGTGGTCGGCAGCGGCGAGTCGGTCGTCGTGCAGGCCTTCTGCTCGGACCAGAGGACCTCGCAGCCCCACCTCTATGTGGCAGCGCTGCTCGCCGGCAACGGCGGAAAAGCGCACCAGGACGCGCTCGATCCGCTGTCCGAAGCGACCGAGGGCCAGGCCCAGGAGGCTCACCACCTGAGCGTGCAGAATCTTGGAGATCCGGACACCGTCCCGGTCTCGAATCTGGACCTTCATGTCAGCCTTCACCTCGCCGGCCAGGCACCATTCGGAACCCGTCGGGTGGCGACGTCGAGGATGGCCAGCAGGGGATCGAAGCCGGTCAGTCCGCTGACCAGGGGGATGATCCCGACCAGCCCCCAGATCGCCTGCGGTCCCGTCAGCGACAGTGAAAGGACCAGCAGCCCGCCCGCGATTCGCAGGACCCGTCCCAGGGTCGATTGGTTTCGTTCCATGACTGATCCTCTTTTCTCTTGATCAGTCGTACAGCGCGATCGGGGGTGGGACCATGTGCAAGTTGCGCTCGCAGGCGTCGCAAAAACCTTCGGCTGCTAACCGGGAGACGGGCGCAGGGGAGGAAGGTTCGAGTCGGGCAAACCTTCCATCTCCGGCCCGAACCGATCGCCCATCGCCCCCAGGACCAGCCGTTCGACCTCGAGCTCGCTGGACATCTCGAGGGCCTGGTTGGTCAGCAGTTCCGCCTCGGCCAGGAAGGAGGACCGGATCACCGACTTGACCCTGGGGATGTGCCGGGGCGCCATCGACAGGTCCCGGAACCCCAGCCCCAGAAGCATCCAGACGAAGGCCGGTTCGCCGGCCATGTCTCCGCAGATCGACAGCGGCTTTTCCGCGGCTCGACAGGCGGACGCCACCTGTTTGAGCAAGCGCAGGACGGCCGGGTGGAGCGGTTGATACAGATACCCGACGTCCTGGTTCTGACGGTCAGCCGCGAAGGTGTACTGGATGAGGTCGTTGGTTCCCACGCTGAAGAAGTCGCAGCCGCGCGCCAGGTGGTCGACGGTCAGCGCCGCGCTGGGGGTCTCGATCATCATGCCCAGCGGAGTCTTTCCATCGTGGGCCTTCCCCTCGCGGGCCAGCTCGGCACAGACCTGATCGCAGATCTGCTGCACTTCGACCATCTCGCTGACGCCCGAGATCAGCGGGAAGATGATCCGCATGGGCCCCACCGCCGCCGCCCGGAACAGCGCCCGCAGCTGGGTGCGAAAGATGTCCGGGCGGGCCAGGGAAAATCGAATCGAGCGGATGCCGAGGGCGGGGTTGGCCCCCCGGGGACGCTCGACCCCACGGACGAGCTTGTCTCCAGCCAGGTCCAGCGTGCGAAAGGTGGCGGTGCGTCCGCCCAGCGCCTGGATGACCGCCACCGCGTCCCGGTACTGCTCCTCCTCATCGGGAAGATTCTTTCGCTCGAGGTAGAGGAACTCGGTGCGGAACAGGCCGATGGACTCTGCCCCCCACTCCAGCGCCGCGGGGATCTCGGGCACCGACTCGACGTTGGCGGCCAGATGAATCCGCACCCCTTCGGAGGTCAAGGCCGGCAGCGATCGCAGCGACTTCAGACCGGCCAGGTGAGCGCGCTCGGCCTCCGCCAGCCGGGCATAGGTTTCCCGGGTGTGCGGGTCCGGATCCAGGATGACCTCGCCACGGCCTCCATCGATCAGCAGGGTATCGCCAGGCTTCACCCGGGCGGTCAGCTCCCGCAGGCCCACCACGAACGGCAGGCCCAGGGCCTTGGCCAGGATGGCGGTATGAGAGGTCCTGCCCCCGTGCTCGGTGGCCAGACCCACGACGCCGGCGCGCTGGAGCAAGAACGGGTCGAGCGGCGACAGCTCGACACCAACCGCCACCGATCCGGCGGTCGCGCCGTCGCCGGGGCGCGCCTCGGGAAGCTCGAGCAGCGCACGCAGCAGGCGGTCGGCGATGGCATCCATGTCGCCAGCCCGTTCGCGGAAATAGAGATCGTCGAGTCCCGCGAAGACCGCCCGGATCGTGTCCACCGTCCGGCGGACCGCCCACTCCGCCGAGAACAGTTCCTCGCGGATGAGACGGGTCGCCTGATCGACAAGGTCGCCGCTCTTGAGCATGAGCCGGTGCGCTTCCAGGATCTGGCGCCCATATCCGGTCTGGCCACCCACCAGCTGCTGCTGCAGTGTCTCGAGCTGACCGTCGGCGACCGCGAGAGCCCGCCCGAACCTGGCCAGCTCGGCTTCGACCTGCTCGGCCGGGATGTGCGCTTCGCGGACGGAAATGGCCACGTCGAGCGGATAAGCCGGACCGATCGCGATTCCGTCCGACGCACCCACGCCCTTGAACCTCTCCATTCCACGCCTCCCTTTCAGGACCAGCATACGCGGCCTTGCCGCCCCCGCTCGGACATTCACCCATCGGGCAAGTCGGCGACGCTCACCAGGAACGCCGCGCTCACCGAGGCGGGGTCAGCCAGCCATGGCGGGGGAACGAACGACCCGTCGCCAGCGCGCGTAAGCCTGTTGCAGGTCCCGGCCGGCGGCGTTGACCTGGGCGCGCATCGTGGCCAGCGCCATCCGCGCCTGACTGGTGGCCTGGGACCGGGCGGCATCATACTGGTCCACCAGCACGTGCCAGCGGGCAGCGGCCTGGTCGATGGCCGAGCGCAAGTGGTGCAGCCGCTCATGGGCCTCGGGCGGCAGGCCCCGGGCGAGCAGGCGCTTCTCATCCATCCGCAGGCGCGCCAGCACCACGGCCGGCTGGGGCGCGCGGCGCAGATTGCGAGCCAGGCCCACCGTCGCCAGCGCGCGCAAGATCCACTTCGTCGGATCGAACTGCTGTGGCCGCACCCCGTTGCGGTAGTCGGCAGGGAAGGTGTGGTGGAAGTTGTGATAACCCTCGCCCATGCTCACCAGCGCGGTGATCAGACTGTCCCGGGCCGAGGTGCGGTCCGAGTAGGGCTGCGTGCCGATCATGTGCGCGAAGGAATTGATCGAGAAGGTGGCATGGTCGACCAGGACGATGCGTACCGCCCCGCCCACGATGAACCCACCCCAGGGATCCCCGAACAGCAGGCCCAGCAGAACCGGCAATCCCACCCCCATCACCACGCCGATCCACCCGTAGTAGCGGTGTTGCCAGACCACCAGAGGATCACGTTCCAGATCCCGCACCGATACCCGGACCATATCGGGGTTGTCTTTCAGCAGCACCCAGCCGATGTGTGAAAACCAGAAGCCTCGACGAGCGTTGTAGGGGTCGCGATCGGTGTCAGTGCCCGCGTGATGGGTACGGTGATCGGCGGCCCAGGCCAGCACGGAGTTCTGGAAGGTCCCTGCTCCGAATACCAGCAGAAGGAAGCGCAGGACCGGGTGGGCCTGGTAGGCGCGGTGGGAAAACAGCCGATGGTACCCGGCGGAGATGGAGAAGATCGACACCACTGTCAACACGGCGCCGATCACCACCGCGGGCAGAGTGAGTCCGTGCAACGGCACATAGATCCCCATTCCGACCAGGGCAACCAGGTGGACAAACCCCAGCAACATGATGTTGCGCCAGTCCAGCGCCCGTTTTCCATCGTTCGGCATGACTCC
This sequence comes from Myxococcota bacterium, assembly GCA_046734815.1. Lineage (GTDB taxonomy): Bacteria > Myxococcota_A > Polyangia > Fen-1088 > Fen-1088 > CAVYGB01. Next base: position 6,301 of record JBKPRZ010000548.1, read on the forward strand.
CTCCTTACTTCCAAGCGACCAGGCCGAAAATTACGGAGCGAACCACCTGACGACCATGAGAAAGTGTCGTGACGAGACGTCGAAAAAGACGTGGTTGCCCGGTCGGCGTCAGGTGGCGTGGGTCTGGCCGTCGGCCAGTGCCTTCGTGAACGCCTCCCGGGCCGCTTCGGTGGCCGCCAGCAGGTGCCCGAACGCGAAACCTCGGTACTCGATGATCGTGTCCCGGTCGTTTTTCATGGTGCTCTCTCCAGTTGACCGTCGTCGGTCGTTTTCGATCCACCATCCGCGAGCGAACCTCGAAAGGCGCGCAGGACGTCTGCGCAGAAATTTCGCCCATACCCTCGGCCGGCGAAACGGGGCTCATGGAGCGACTGCGCCGATGGCCCTCCGGCCTGGCAGGCACCGGCCGCCGGCTGCTGAGGGCGGCAGCGGGTGGCACCGATGCCACCGTGCTGGCGGTGCAGGTGACCGTCTAGGCCCGCGCGTGACAAGCCATTCGTGGCGGACCACGAAGCAAGGTGCTGCGCAATCCTAGGACACCGATGGTGCCCGCCGATGCACGAGGGCAAGTTGCTCGCGCCCGATGGCAATGAACAGCAGACAGCTCAGCACCGCCGCAAAGAAGCACCAGACCGAGGTCAGAGCGTCGCGCTCGATCAGCACGGTCACCACCAACGACACGATCAGCATGACCCCCATCGGTCGAGCCAGGTTCATTGTCGACACGAAGAAAGGGACCACTGTCGGGACGACATAAGCGAGGAGATAGAGGATGAAGTTGGGCGTCGCCGCTCTGGGCGTACCCTGCACCGGCTGGCGGTGAGCGCCTTTCTCGGCGTGGCGCTGGTCGTCTGGCCGATGTGGCTCCCGCTTTCGCTTGCCGCCATTCGTCCCTCAGCTCCATGCCGGCCAGCTTCAGGTCGACGCGAACCTCGTCGCGAATGGACCTCAATTCATCGATTCTCTGTCGGAGTGTCTCGCGAACGTCGGTGCTCATGCTGGTTCCTCCGGCCTTCATGGGTGCGGGCTCAACCGAGCCCGTCTGGGTGAGCCTGCAAACCGGCGGCCATGTGCACCTGGATCGCTTTCGTGGTCCGCTTCAGCTCTCCGCGCGCTCCTCGTCATCCTGCACGCCGCGAACCAGGCCGACCAGCTCCGTCGGCAAGCCGAGCATGATGTCGGTCAGCTCCCCGACCGAGACGTGGCGGTCGAGGACCCGGAACACCGCCGGCACTATGTCGGAGGCAGCGGTGTCAGTGCGCGGCGCGTACTTCTCGCGGACCAGCGCCAGGAACTCGTCGCTGTGTCGTATGCGCAGGGGCTTCCCGGTCGGATTCCAGCCTTCGAAGTACAGCCCCCGGATCAGCAGCGGCAACTGCGCAGACAGCTGAACGGCCTCCTCCACTGTCAGTCGATCGCGCAGGGCATGCAGACCGGCCCGCAGGGCGTGCCACGCGCGCTGGCGATCGTCCGTCCGCAGCTCGTCCATCATGTCTTTCACCCAGTGCGCTGCCTGTTCGTTGAACTTGTTGAAAAGGTCCATGGGGTCTCTCCTTTGCAACGGATCTCGATGCGCGATGCGCATCGCCCTGGATATGCATCGCGCACGCCAGCGGGGGTCGGCAGCGCAGGCGCCGGAATCACTTCCGCGGCCGGGCCGACCACGGAGGTCGATATCGCAAAACGCGCAAGAGATTCGCACTTCAGGACGGCCGTGCGGGGTTGCCGCGCCGACGCCAGTTGCCCCGATAGTAACGCGGCCCACCTGCCGAGCCGCCCAAGCAGATCGAGAGGCCCAGCAGAAAACCCGCGTCGTACCAGCCGCCGTTGTTGTGGACCTCGTAGATTCCCACCGCCGACGAGAACAGCGAGATCACGAACGTCACCGGCGCGATCATCCCGTGCCAGAGGCCCAGCCAGAAGCCAGCGGAGCTCTGTCCCCAGGCCGTGCAGCACCGGAAAGCCGCCGCCGTATCCTCGAGCGGATTGCCCGCGGGAGCGCACCCCGCCAGCGCGACACCGATGGCGAGCAAGACGAGCGCCGCCCTCGCCGAGGGCGGGAGCCGCCTCATGGCCGCCTCACTGGACTCGCTCCACCTGGACATGTGGCCATCAACTGCAATGTGCGTTCCGCCGGAGGCTGGTCGGCCAGACCAGATGCGCGGACCGCGGGGACGACGATGCGACCTCAGGGGCAGCCGTTCAGGCATGGCCGGTACTGGTTCGGTCATGATGAGGCTCTCCTGTTTTCGGCCCTGGTGCTCTGCCGGTAGAACCAGACTTTGAGCAGCTCGGTGGCGACCACGTAGAGCCCGGTGATCCCGACCAGCGCCGCCAGCAGGGGGAACGGAAGAGGAACGAACCCGAGCAGCCCCACGAAGGGCAGATAGGGAATCAGGATCGCGACGACGATGAGGATGAGCGTCGACAGCAGCAACAACCGTCCCGGTCGGCTGCGGAAAAACGGGCGCCGCGTGCGGACCACCAGCGCGATGACCAGCTCGGTCAGCAGTGACTCGACGAACCACCCGGTCTGGAACATCGCCGGGCCCGCCTGGAACACGATCAGGAGCACAGCGAAGGTCAGAAAGTCGAACAGCGAGCTGGCCAACCCGAACTCGATCATGAACCGGCTGATGAAACGCATGTCCCAGCGGCGCGGCCGACCGATCTGTTCGGGGTCCACGCTGTCGCCGGCCAGGCCCAGCGCGGGGATGTCCGAGAGGAAGTTGTTGAACAGGATCTGACCGGCCAGCAGCGGCAAGAAGGGCAGGAACAGCGATGCCACGGCCATGCTCACCATGTTGCCCAGGTTGGCGCTGGTGGTGGTGAGGATGTACTTGAGGGTGTTGGCGAAGGTCCTCCTGCCCTCTGCGATGCCGCGCCGGATCACCTGCAGGTCGCGTTCCAGCAGCACGAAGTCCGCCGCTTCGCGAGCCACATCCACCGCCTGCTCGACCGACAGGCTGGTGTCAGCCGCGTGCATAGCCGGCGCATCGTTGACGCCGTCGCCGAGGAAACCGACCACGTGCCCCATCTTCTTGAGCGAGAGGATGACCCGTTCCTTCTGATTGGGATCCACCTCCACGAAGAGATCCGTCCGCTCTGCCGCGCGCCACAGGGCTTCGTCGTGAAGCTGGTCGAGGTCCGTGCCGGTCAACACCCGCCGGCCTGGCAGGCCGACCAGGTTGGCCACGTGTTCGGCGACCGCCTTGCTGTCGCCCGTGATGATCTTGGTGGCCACCCCCAG
>JBKPRZ010000549.1:0-8117 GCA_046734815.1 Myxococcota bacterium
GCCGATGATCGTCGTCGTGAAGGCCCGCGTTCACGTACTGTTGAGCCGTGACGGCACGAGCGGCGTGGTCCTCCGCCGCGGTCCCTCCAGGCTCGTCTGCAGCTTCGGCTGGGACCGGCGCAACGACAGCTTCACCGTCGGTCAATGGCTGCGTGGCCGGATCTACGAGCGCCGGTCGGACCTTTCACCCGACGGCCGGCACCTCATCTACTTCGCGATGAACGGCCACTGGCGATCGGAGGCCAGGGGCTCCTGGACGGCGGTCTCTCGCGCCCCCTATCTGAAGGCCATCACCCTGCTGGCCAAGGGCGACTGCTGGCACGGCGGCGGTCTCTTCACCGCGCCCGGGCGCTACTGGCTCAACGACGGCTATGGGCATGACACCATCTACGACAGCCACGAAGTGACCCGCGACCCGAACCCGCCTCCGCGTCTGGGCAACAACGAGTGCCTCGGCGTCTATTTTCCCCGCCTGGTGCGCGACGGTTGGCAGCTGGTGGGGTACCGCTCGCAAGACGGTGACGCTCTGACGATCTTCGAGAAACCCGCCAGATCCGGCTGGATCCTCCGCAAGATCGCCCGCGCCGGGCCCCCCGGCCCCGGCCGCGGGTGCTACTCCGACGAACACGAGCTCGTTCACCGCGACGGCCGCACCCTCACCTTCCCCGACTGGGAGTGGGCCGAGGTCGAGGCCCAACGCCTGGTCTGGACCACCGCCGGCAAGCTGCAGGCCGGCACCCTCACCTCCGCCGGCCTCACCGAGATCCGCGACCTCCGCGACTTCAACGACGACCACTTCACCCGGCTGCGCGCCCCGTACTGACGGACCCGGTCGGCGGGAACTCTTCGACCACTTGGGTCGCGGGTTCAAAGCGAGGACGGGCTACCGCACTTATCGCAGAGTGCTGGTCCGTGCGCCCGAGCGCCCGTGGGGCTCAGAGTCGGATGAGTGGAGGTCGGCGCGGAGGGCGATGTGCCTCCAGGAGTCGCATCAGGTCTTCCGGATCGGACGTCAGGATGCCATCGTCACGTGCGCTCGCGCCAATGACCACCATCGCATCGACGACATCGCTGGTTCCGGCTTCAGCCAGGAGCCGGCCAACCGCTCGGGCAACGGATTCCGTGAAGGGCTCCAGCACGCACGCGGGACGCAGACGATCGATCATTGGATTGCGGCCCCGCCAGGCCTGGGCGAAGACCGGCGCCGGTATCGTGATCACGGCGTGGCGGCGAACGGCCTCCTGCCAGGCCGCGCGAAAGATCTCGGACCGCCGCTCAGCCGCGATCAGCGCACCCGCATCGAGCGTCAGTCCTCCGGCCACTGACGACGAACCTCGACGACGGCTGCTTCAGACGGGGGGCCCTGTTCAGCGACCAACTCGTCCAAGATCCTCCGCGCCTCCTCGTACCTGAGCTGGGCGCTCGCAGCGTCCGCGAGCCAGGCCGAAACGTTGCCGTCGCGCGAGCGTTCGGCCGCGGCCTTCACCCGGGACACCAGCTCCTCGTCCATTGAAATCGCCAGCTGCTTCGCGCCCACACGCGAATAATATGACGATATTAACGACCCGCAAGCCGGCCCTGGACGGAGGTTACGTGCGGGCGTGGGTTCCATCGTAAACCACTGAAAAGACTTACCTTACGTCCGCAGACGTACTGCGCTATTCGCATCGACGCCTCGGCGCGGCTATGGCCGCATTCGAGCTATATATCCATGTCAGTTCGCTGCCGTCGGAGGGGCACGGGCCGGCCGTCAGCGCGTCGAGCGGCGGGTAGCCCGATGTGGGCGCTCGTGCGCGCAAACGAGCGTCGGTTCTGGGTTGGTGCGGGACGGCCTGCCTGATGGATCTCCTTCGGGAGGAACGTCCGGTCAGTGGCTGTTGCCGGTTTGCAAGGCCGCGGGCGCGGGGAGGCGACGGCGGACCAGCATGGGCAGGCCGTTCCGGGGGCGCAAGGACATGAAGGGTTCGAGACCCACCGGGATTCCGGGCACGCGTTCGAGGGCGACCCGGGTGACCATGGTGGCGAGCATGAGCACCGCCGCGGTCATCGCGAATCCGCCGCCCACGCACTGCCGCTGGCCGCCACCGAACGGGAAGTAGCTTCCGCGCGGCCTCTGAGCGGGAAGGGCCCAGCGGTCGGGATGGAACGTTTCCGGGTCGGGAAACCAGCGCGGGTCTCGCTGGATCACCCATTGCGGGACGATGAGGATCGTCCCGCGGGTGATGGGAACCCCCGCGATCTCGGTATCGCAGCGGGCCTGCCGGAGAACGCCCCAGACCGGCGGGTACAGACGCATCGACTCCTTCACCACCTGTTCGACATACGTCAGCCGCGGGAGGTCCTCCGCCGTCGGCACGCGTTCGCCCACCGCCTCTCGCACATGTTCAACCAGACGTTGCTCGATGGCGCCATGGGCGGCGAGCAGGTACCAGGTCCAGGACAGGGTCAGCGACGTTCCCTCCAGCCCGGCCAGGAGAAAGGAGACGATGTGGTCGCGCGTCTGGCGCGTCAGCTGCAGGCGGCCATCAGCGCTACGCGGCCCTGGTATCCGATCGAGAAGGGTCGGGCCCCTGGCGTGCCCAGCCAGCCGGAGGATCTCCGCTGCCACCCAGTCGAGTCGGCGGGCGGCGCGCCGGTATCGCAGGCTCTGCGGCGTGGGCATCCACTCGGGAAGCGAAACCGCGCTGGTGACCCGCGCCAGCAGGTGGCCGGTGATCGCCGCCAGGGCGGCGCGAATCTCCGAGCGGACCCGAGCCGGCAACGACACCCCGAAGAGCGCGCCGCCGACCACCTCGGTGGTGAGGTCGGCCATCGCATCATGCACATCGATGGACTGGCCATCGCGCCAGCCAGCCACCAGACGTGCCGCGGTCTCACCCATGATCGGCGTGTAGCCCGGGATGCTGGTGGTGGAGAAGGCCGGCTGCACCTCCCGCCGGCGCCTGAGCCAGGAAGCATCCTCGCTGGTGATCAGTCCATCGCCGAGCACCCGCCGGGTGATCTCGGGGTAAGGGAGCCCGAACCGCGCCCCGTCTGCGAGGATCGTCTGCACGTGCTCGACCGAGGTCACGGATACGAATCGACGGCGGCCCAGCCGAAAACAGGCGACCTCACCGTCCTCGCGCGCGAGCCGGCTGAGAAATCCCAGAAGGTCCGCCCGGAACTCGCGGAGGCTGCCGGTCAGCCAATGTTCTCTGCGCCGGTGGAGGGATCGCACCGGCGCTGCTCCGCCGCCGACACCCATCCCGGAGAAAGGACAGCCACTCGCCGCTTCGTGTCGCTCTGGCATGAAATGCAGCTTACATTCTTCTATGAGCGATCGAGTAGAGCCACCCGGCGACCGCATGCGGCAGGTCGCTCGAACATGGGCTCGATGGTGCCAGGAAGCCGACGTGTCCAGGAGCAACGCGCCGGTGTGCGCCTGGCTGGCAGGCGTGAGCGACGAGCCGCATCTCCTGGAGAGGAGATCATGGGCGACCGGCAAATCCTTCTCACGGGGGCGACCGGCTTTGTCGGGTCCGCGGCCTATCCCGCGCTGGTGGCGGCAGGGTGGCAACTCCGCTGTCTCACGCGCGACGCGGCCGCGGCGCGACGCCGCCGGCCGGACCTGACGTGGGTGCAGGGGGATGTCGCCGACACCGACGCCATGGCCCGGGCCCTCGACGGGTGTGAAGGCGCCCTTTACCTGGTGCACGGGATGCAAGGCAGCGGGGACTTCGCGCGTCGCGACCGGGAGGCGGCCGTCCGCTTCTCCGGCTCCGCCGCCCGCGCGGGGCTCCGCCGGATCGTCTACCTCGGTGGGCTCGCCCCGGTGGGCGGCCAGAGCTCACCCCATCTGCGCAGCCGCCTTCAAGTCGGAGAGATCCTGCGAGCGGGAGCGGTCCCCACCGCCGAGCTCCGCGCCAGCATGATCGTGGGTCATGGCAGCCTGAGCTGGCTCATCGTCCGCGACCTGGCGGCGCGGCTGCCCGTCATGGTCCTGCCGGCCTGGCTGGCATCGCGGACCCAGCCGGTCGCGATCGACGATGTCGTGGCGGCGCTGGTGGCCGCACTCGACGTTCCGCTGAGCGCGAGCGCCTGGTTCGATATCGCGGGACCGGACGTGCTGTCGGGTAGACAGATCCTCGACGAGACCGCCACCGCGCTGGGCCTGCATCGCCCGCTCACGATCGCCGTACCGGTGTTGAGTCCGCGGCTGTCCTCGCTCTGGGTGCGCTTCGTGACCCGCGCCCGCTGGTCCGTCGCCCGCGAGGTGGTGGTGGGGTTGACCCAGGACCTGCTCGCTCACGACGACCGGTTCTGGTCCTTGATCGGTCACGGCCGGCGCCGGTCCTTCGCCGAGGCGGCGCGGCTGGCACTGGCGGCAGAGGCGGCCGATGCTCCGGCCCGCGGCGGGTGGGCTCTGGTGGAACGCGCGCGGCGCCCGGCCATCGCGCGGGCACCCGGCTGATGCCGGCCGCCCACGGCGACTACCCAGGCGCGCCCCACCAGTGAGGGCCAAGATGGCTCCGGGTGGCGATCAATCCGCGTCGATGTCGGCGACCATGACGGCGTGGCTGCTCGCGGCGAGCCGCTCGATGTCCTCGATGTCGGTGGTCGCGATGACGGCCCCGCCGGCGAGATCGGCCACCGCCACCGTGAACGCGTCGATGGCGAGCTCGGATCCCGCCCGGATTCGACCGAGCAGCTGACCCGCGCGAACCGCGACCCGGCTGTCGACCACCCGGACCTCCACCCGATCCCGACGGAGCCCCGCGAATACGGCGGCGTCCGCTCGTCTGCCTCTGACCACCTCGGCCAGCACCGCGGCGGCTGTGGCCACCGGCAACTCGCGCCGCCGCATTTCGGCGATCAGGGCGCGCACGCGATTGCGACGGGCCGTGGGACCGTGCGAGAGGGCTGAAAGGGCCTCGCTGTCGAGCAGCAGCATCAGCCGGCGCGGCGGCGCGCGGGTTTGCGGACCGCCTCCCATTTGTCCAGCAAACGGGCGGCCCATTCCAGTGTCTCGACCGGCAAGGGGCCGTGCTCTCGTTCCATCTCGGCCAGCCACTCGTCGACAGCTGCAAGATGTCGCAGCCGACGGACGTGGGCGTCGAGGGCGGTATCGACGGCCGCGGACAGGCTGCGCCCACCCACCAAGGCGCGCAGCTCCGCCAGCTTGGCGGCGTCCAGAGTCAGGGTGACCTTCTCCTTGGCCATGAACGTATCTTAGTACATTCACACCACCTGGCCAGGCCCACACCTGGTCGAGGCCATCGCCGAGGTTGCGATCCCTCAGTCGATGATCGGGGCGAAGCCGCGGACGGCGATCACCCGGTCGCCCATGGACTGGCCCCAGGTCGAGAAGAAGAAGTCGCCGGTGGCGGGGTCGCGGAAGGCGCCCTCGGCGCCGCCCAGGCCGGTGATGAAGTCCTGCACGGTGGCCAGATCGGGGTTTCCGTTCTGGTCGGTCTCGTAGATGCTGATGCGCCGGGACGACCACTCGGACACCAGAATCGAGTGCTTGGGGATGAGTGGGCTGCCGGCGGCGACGTAGACGAAGCCTTCGGGGCCGCCTTGCAGGCGGCGCTCGTGGCGGGCGCCGACGATGTCGAAGGTGCCCTGGCCGTCGGGGTTGAGCAGCAGGGTGAACCAGTCGCCGCCGCTGAAGGTCACCAGCTTCAGCGATCCGCCGCCAGGTAGGCTGGTGGGCACGAAGTTCAGGCTGGCCGAGGCGGACGGAACCCCGAACTGCGCGAGCGAGATGACCTTGTCGACGCCGAGGCTGCCGGGCTTGGTCTGCTGGATCTCGTTGGAGGGCCAGCGGGTGATGAACAGGACTCCGCCCGGGCCGAAGGCCACGCCGCCGTCGTGGTAGGGGGCGTCGATCAGCACGGTGGCGTTGCCGGAGAAGCCGTTGACGTGGCCGCCGGCGTCGCGGGTGAGGGCCAGCGAATACAGCTTGGCGTTGAAGGCGTTGGCGTCGACGCCGATGATCAGCGTGGGGCTGCAGCGCTCGCTGGTCATGGTCAGGCCGCCGTATTTGGGTGTGGTCACGCCGGGCACCGGACCCAGATCGAAGCAGCTGTAGCGGCTGTCGTAGGGGGGCGCGACGCGCACACCCACGGCGGCGCACGTGGCCGGCTCGGCTGTGCTGGTGCCGGGGCAGGCCACCTCGGTCGGGCGCGCATTGGGCAGATCGCCGGTGGGCAGCGGCGCGCCCGGGAACACGGGCGCCGGTGCCGCGTCGGGGGGCGGGGGCGCGGCGTCCTTCGGCGGACCCATCACCTTCTGCGGCCCGCAGCCGGCCAGGGGCCCCCCCAGCGAGAACACCGCACAGGCAAGGGTGAGCCACCGCATGCCGGGCACTATAAAAGCAGCCCCGGGGTGGACGCTACCGGCGTTCTGGCGTGGACCCTACCAGAGGTTCTTGCCGTCGATGACGGTCACCGGGAGCTGGTCGATCTCGAAATTGTCGAACAAGCGTGCATTCACGGTCACCCGCCGTTTTCCGGGAACCATCTTGAAGTCCTCCCACACCGGCGTGTCGCTGTGCGTGCTGCAGCCGCAGGTGTTGCAATGGTAATGGGTGTGGATCTCCGGGTGGGTGGAGTAGCCGACCTCGTTGCGCGCGGACAGCAGCTTGAAATGGGCGGGGTCGTAGTAGGCCCACAGGCCGCCGCGCTTGGCGCAGAAGGTACAGGTGCAGCGGGTGAGGGTCTCGGGTGGGGCGCTGACCTCGAACTCGGTGGCGCCGCAGTGGCATCGTCCCTTGATGGCCATGGTGATCCTTTCTCGGTGGCCCCGGGAAGATGGCACGCGGCCGTGACAGCGGCCTGTCAGGTTTTCCTGGCCGGGGCGGTGGTGGGCGGGGCGGGCAGCCGGTCGGGGTCGTCGGCCAGCGACCAGGTCAAGGTGGCGAAGGCGGCGGCCACCAGCGCGATGTCGTGGGGATCGATCTTGTCGACGGTGTCGCCCTGGGTGTGGTGCCAGTCGAAGTAGTCGCTCTGGTCCTGGGCGATGGCCAGCCCGGGCACGCCCTGCTCGATCAGCGGGCCGATGTCGGTCCCCACGCGCGGCGAGGTGCGCACGTCGATCGGGATCAGGTGCCCCAGCGGCTGGACCCAGCGGCGGACGGTGGGCAGCGCCGACTCGGCGGCCGAGACCCGGTACCCGCTGGGGCGGCCGGCGCCCGAGTCGGCCTCCAGCGCGGCGACGTGTTTGCCCACCTCGGCCCGGTGGGCCTGCAGGTAGCCGCGCGAGCCCGCCCCGCCCATCTCCTCGTTGGCGAACAGCACCACCCGGATGGTCCGGCGCGGGCGCAGCCCCAGCGCCACCATCACCCGCACGCTGTCCAGGGCGATGCCGCAGCCGGCCGCGTCGTCCAGCGCGCCGGCGCCCACGTCCCACGAATCCAGGTGACAGCCGATCAGCACGATCTCGTCGGCCTTGCCGCGGCCGCGCAGCTCGCCCACCACGTTCCAGTTGGTGGCGTCGGGACCCGCGTGCGCGGTCAGCCGCAGCCGCAGCTTCACCGGCCCGCCCGCGGCCAGCAGCCGGTGGATGAGGTCGGCGTCCTCGGCGGCCAGCGCGGCGGTGGGGATGCGCGGGGCTCCGTCCTCGTAGCGCATGGCGCCGGTGTGGGCCAGTCGGTGGTAGCCCGTGCCCGCCGAGCGGATGAGGGCGGCGGCGGCGCCCAGCCGGGCCGCCTCGCTGGCCGCGCGCATGCGCACCGCCGAGGCGGCCATGTAGCCCTGGAAGTCTCTGGTGCGCTCCATGGGGCGGTTGACCAGCACGATCTTGCCGGCGGCGCGCGCGCCCAGCCGGGGCAGGTTCTCGAGCGAATCGGTCTCCACCACCTCCGCCTCCAGGCCGTCCGCCGGCGTGCCCACGCTGCCGCCCAGGGTGCTGATCACCAGCGGCCGGGTGGTCGGCGCGGTCACGGCTGCCGACTCCTCGCCGCGCAGCCACGTGTGCACGGTGACCGCCTCGCGGCGCACGCTGGAAAGGCCGATCTGGCGCAGGGTGCTCTCGGCCCAGACGGTGGCGCGCTCGGCGGCCGGCGACCCGGAGATGCGCGCGCCCGCGCCGTCCGACAGCCCGCGCGCCAGCTCGTAGGCGCCGCCGCCGGCCAGGGC